>DASZEU010000040.1:0-14090 GCA_035940535.1 Candidatus Angelobacter sp. | reverse complement strand
GTTAAATCCTTCCACGGTGAACCGTTTCATTGCCCCGTTCTGGATATCAGGAGACATCACTTCAGGCCGCACTGCCCGATGTTCTGGCATAGGCAAGACCGATTCGGTTGTAGGCTTCGCTCATGCAGACGCCGGCGATCGTGGTTGCTTCTTTTGTAGGCGCTTGCACCTGGAGCAAGCCCACACTTGATGTCCCGAATGAAGTCGAGAAGCTGCCCTGGTGTTGCATGATAAGCTCCAGCATCTCGGCTAGGGCGGCGGAGTGGTGCCCGGTGCTGAACGTCAATCTGCACGTCGTTGTCAAAGATGGTCCAGGGCGCATCCAGTATTCGCAGATGAGTTCCCACTCTCCTCTACCTACCAATAGCCAGATCTTCAGATACTGCAAAGAACGCTCGGGAGCGACGCCATATTCCACATGGATCAAGTCCTGCCGGGAGGTCTTAACCAAGTCGCACCAACTCAGAACCACTGCACTTTCCAGTATGCGGTAGATCGGGACCTTTGCGGCTTGCTCTAGTTGCGTGGTAGCCATAATCATTTTCTCCAATGCCGGGTGCGGCACGGCTTCGTAACAGCGGCCTTCATCACAAAAGATTGGGGCTGTGCATGCCGAGCTTGCAGCATCATCAACACGGCTGCCGCACAGACCACAAACTGCAATAGAACTTGAAAGCTAGTGTTTGCAGTCCAAAGCGCAAACCCCAGAGCAACCACGAACAAGGAACTCATAGTTTTTATATTCATAACAACTCAGTCCCCATCCCAGCTTATGGGACAACAGTGAGCCGCCTTTCCCGAAGAAAAGGCGGTGAAAGGATCAAGCGACCGGTACGGCGAGGCGCCTCCCATTTCTCTCACTAGCTACCGGCTTCACGCGGCCTTGCCGTGAGCGATGGCGTCGAGGGTCTTCTCGCTGACAACATTAACCTTGATCTGCTTGGGCTTGGCTTCGGCCCTCTTGGCGAGGTTGATCTTCAGCACGCCCTTGTCATAGTGGGCGCTCACTTGCCCCGTATCCACGGAACTGGGCAGCGTGAATGAGCGGGTGAAGCTTCCGTACTGCCGCTCAACGCGACGGAAGTTCTCCTCTTTCTCGTCCTTCTCGATCTTGCGCTCACCATGGATGGTGAGGGTGTTGTTCTCGATACGAACATCAATGTCGCTTTCGTCGATGCCCGGGACTTCCATCTTAAGAGTAATGTCGTGTTCATCTTCGTAGATGTCCACTGGCGGTGCGAAGCTGGTGGTAGTCAACGCATCTTCCGGGCCTTCGGGGCGATACGACTCACGGGAAAGACGGTTTATGCTGTTTATACGGTCTTGCATGATGGAAAATTCAGGGAAACGTTCCCAACGGGTCAATAATGTCATAACGCAGTTCCTCCTTGGAGTAATCTAAGAGGAAAAACTTCAGATGGGCTGACTTAGTTCAGTGAACCTGAAAAGTGAGGAAGGATACTCGCTTAACATAACGCTACTCTGATTCGACGCCCATGTCAAGGTGGAGTTTTGCCAGGCCCTGGCTAGCGTGTTCACAATTGCACATTGGTTTTCAGGTACAAGTGTCCTGTTTGGGATAGTTTTTGCAAGCTACTGAACCCATAATTGATGCTCGATGATCTATTCCCTGCCGCAAGGAAAAAAGAAGAGGTACTCCTCAAATGTCAAATGTTCCCAAGCACAAAATCCTGGTGGTCGACGATGACGAAGCCGTTCGTGAAACTCTGGTCATGGTGCTGCAATCGGAAGGATATGACGTTAACACTGCAATGCACGGTTTCGACGCTCTTTTGCAAATGAAAAGCACGCTTCCATCGATCGTGATTTCCGATTTGAATATGCCGCAAATGTCGGGCTTTGAGTTCCTTTCGGTGGTCCGCCGGCGGTTTCCGAGAATATCCGTGATTGCCATGAGCGGCGCTTATCACTCCGGGGACGCTGTGCCCGGTGGCGTGATTGCAGACGCTTTTTACAGCAAGGGCCAAAGCAATCCAGATGCGCTTTTGCTCATCGTGGCCGAACTGATTCGGACCTCTGCGGCACATGCCGTGGCCCATGAGAGAGAATCGGCGCCGGTCTGGATACCCCGAAATGGGAAGGATTCGCATGGCGTTCCCTACGTAGTACTGACCTGCACCGACTGCCTGCGGTCATTTCCGTTGAGCGTGGCGGTGGAAGACCTTCAGAAGATCCAGGAGACACCCTGCTTGTTTTGCCCCAACACCGTCCGCTATGTCATCGATTTTTCGCTTTCCATTGCTTCGCCCCGGCCCGAAGCAGAGGTGACAACCATCGCCCGGGGAAGGTTGAAGGCGGCGGCGAAAGTGTAGCGGAACTTATCGTAAGGGTCCCATGATGCAGGAATCAAAATCGAACAGCAGTCACTCTAGATAAAACCTAAGATGGGCATTTTCACGAAGTTACCAACAGATGAGCCCGAACCCATTCCTCAATCCTTCGATTTAGAAGTGTTGCAGAGAAGAGTACAAGAGGTGCGCCTTAGCTATGGCCAGGCTTCTGGACGGCTATTCGATATGTGTTATTCCATTCAAACAACCGGAGAACTACCCGATCCTGAGGACCTCTCGCAAACACTTGTAGCTTTTCTCCATGCGCGGGCCATGGTGGAATTGTTGGAAGAAATGCACATAGATGCCCAATTCAAACGTGCCACTCCTAGTGGGGATCCCCAACGCCGTCCTTAGATCCGCTCAAACATTCCAGCCCTTTCGGATGCCATTCGTTTTCAGCCTGATACTCGTAGATAGGATGACCATAGCAGACGAGTTGGGCTCGCAATCAAGGCGGCTTAGTCGTGAAGGACCACGCTCAGAAGCGAAGGGTGAACCCGGAGTGTTCCATTGTATTCAATAAATCCCAACTTGCGAAAGCGATTCATAAAGAAGTTGACCCGCGAGCGAGTGGTGCCCACCATCTCCGCCAGGGTTTCCTGGCTTATCTTGGGAACCACCGTGTCTGGTTGACTGTCTTTGCCAAATTGGGCGAGCAGCAACAGCGCCCGAGCCAGGCGCTTTTCGCTGGAATTGAAAAGCTGATCAACCAGATCCTCTTGAACGCGCCGGTTGCGGGAGAGCAGATAAGAAACAAACAGGTCGGAGAGCGCATGTTGCTCATGCAGCGCTCGTACCATCTCCTGTCTTTCGATCTTGAGCACTGCCACCTCGGTAATCGCCGCCGCGGTCGCCATGCGCAACGGCTGGGAGTTGGCAATACACTCCTCCCCCAAAAAATCTCCCTCGCCCAGCAAGGCGATGGTCGCTTCCTTGCCACCCGAGGAGATCACGCTGAGCCTGACCTTGCCGTGCTGGATATAAAATACGGCTTCCGCCGGGTCCCCTTGAGAAAAGACGACCTGCCTCTTTTTGAGATCGACAATAGCCCGGCCCAGGCCGGCTTGCGCCAGAAACGATTTGGGATCAAAGAACCGAATTCTCTCAAGGGGAGTTCTTGGGATATTGATAGCTGTTGCTTTCTTCGTTCCTCCGTCACGTGCTTTTCTACGCTGCTTCGCCATTATTGCCTGTTTCTCTTGGCCATGCTTGCCAACCGTACCGCACGTGATTGGCTTGTTCTTTTTCAAAGGTAACAGTCTGCAAGAGCTACGGGGAAAAGCGTTTAGCCTGCGCCGGAATCTTTTTCGTTCGGCAGCTTCGGAACGGATGTGAAGTTGCGGCCATTCACTATTGCATCGCTCTGGAAAAAAATGCCGGGGGGGGGTATTTCTGGGCTACGAGTGTCTTACTTGTATTTCGGTATTGTCATAGTTTATACTGCGTATGGTTAACGTTTCAATACGTTAAGGATACGCATTCTGAAAAAGGAGGCGAACATGCCTGGCAGTCGGGAAAAAATGGCAAACAACGGCAACAACGCAAACAACGGCAAGGCCCATCAACCGCTCAACTTTGCCAACAAGCTGATCGCTTCAATTCCCCATGGCCGAAGAGGGAAGCACAGCGCGATCGTTGCCAAGATCCTGGCAGATCTTGGCCGGTTGGACATGGATACGGCGATTCTGGTCCCACTGGACGGCCTGAATGGGGAAAAGATGGAGAATGTTCGCTCGGCTTTGAACCGCGCCACTAAACAGAAGAAGATCCCCGTGGCCACCTCCACGGACGATAAATACTTTTACGTTTGGCGTACGCAGCCGGAAAACTCCGAGGCGGCAACTGCTTCAGGCAAGCCCTTGTCGCAGCGCAGTAGTACCCTCCAGTGATCCCTCCGCTCCAGGTCTAAAGGGAAAATATCCGGGACACTCGGCCGTGTTGTGCCCTGAATTCGAAGATCACCATTTACACAAACCAAGTAATTGCCGATTCTACTCTTGCTTCCAGGCCCAAACAGCCTCCACCGATTCGCTCCTCTTGATAGCATCTGCAATGGAACTAAAGGGCACCCGTTCACGGTGTTTTAAAAGGACCAACGCACAGAGAAACATAGCGACACTTGCCCAACATGCCCATAGAAAGGCTCCGGATGAAAGCTTGACTGGAGCCACAGGGTTGAAGAGCAGGGCAATTCCGCCGGACAGGGTTGCCAGAAGATATCTATGTTTTTCGCCGGAGAGAAAAGCGACTGCGCAGGCGGCTGCACACACTACCACCAGCAACAATGTTTCGTAATCCGGTGAGGAGCACCAAAAGGCAACCAACAAAAGCAGCGTCGCAAATTGAGCCCAACCCGCAGTTCTGGTAGACATGGGACCCCCAAATTCTCTAAGCCTGTCTACTGGTGAAGAAGAGAAAATGGCGCCACGCTTCGGGGTGTTGTCCAGATCGACAAGCAGTATGGAGATCGTCTCATTGCAGCGAGTGGAAGTCTGTACTGAATTGAACACGCCCGCGACCCGCATTCTCCCGAGATTTGCGGGGCTACTCTCTGATGAACAAATGTGAGCAATTGTGACCAGACTTTTGTCGTTCGGCCAGGCCATGATACTGGCAGATGGATTTCAATCAGTCTTGTCGTGAGGCCTTACCTTGAGCGCTTTTCTGATTTCTGTAGGCATCGGCGCCGCACTTCTCGCTCTGATGATTTGGGTTGAGCGCAGGGCGACGAAGCAGGATGGAGACAACAGATGACCAACACAACGGCCGACCGTTCGGAAGTCAATGTAACGATTCAGAAGTCACTAGCCGGCCTTGAACAACGCCCTCCGGCTGGGCATTCGATTGATAGATTTGCAGCCGCCAGGATGGACAAAAAGAAGCAAAAGCGCGCCAAGCATCGCGCCAAACTGAAAAGATCGCATACTGATGGCTAGAGTTGATAACTTGCCTTGGATCTGTTGCGGCTGTATCTGAGGCCCCCTTGTTGTTTAATGGCAGAGGCAAGTAAGCAAAATTTCAGTCGACTCCGCCTTTCGGCGGGAAAAGAAATCAGCGCCTACGTGGACCCTTAGAGAGAAACCTCTCGATTGTGATTATCCACGCACAGGCACTTGGCAGTCTGTTCACAATTGCTCAGGTTCACTAAATCGCGCCTGGCGGAGTATCCAACATCACAAAGCTATTTTTGAATTGGCCGTGTGTTCGGAGCTCAAGCACGAGCTGGGGAGCAACATAAGGCAGGCTCTTGGTTGACGCTGCCGGATATCGAAACTGGGCTACATTCGGGTCCTGCCCACTGACATCGAGACTCCATGCTCCTGGCGCTCCTAGAATTTCCATGCACCTTTCTCTGAAAACTGTCAGGAATTCGCCGCTGATATATTTTTGGCATTCGCTCATCATCTCCGCGAGAATACCCGCTCTCTTGGTCTTGGAGATTTGTTCCTGCCGAGGATCGCGTGTTCCCGTAAAGCCCAGAGCGGTGTATCGTACTCTTGCGCCGGATGGATCCGCTCAGCCCCCGGCCCGAAAGCGAATGAGGATGCTTTAGAAATCAATCCCTTCCGAACGCTTCCTTATTCACCACATACGGCATCTTCGTAACATCACCCCCATAATTCTGCTCCAGGACATCGATCAGGCCTTGCACACATCGGCCAGCCATGCCCTTCAATGGATCAGCCGACATTCGCGTGATCCTGCCTCCGCTGGCAAAGTGATGAAACAAGCGGCATCGGTCTTCAATTTCCGGATCGCGCAAAGGGGAGTCAGCCGGCAACGGTTCTTGCTCAAAGACATCGAGCGCGGCGCCAGCAATCCATCTCTGCTTGAGCGCCTTGTAGAGAGCCGCTTCATCGACCACTGGCCCACGAGAGCTGTTAATTAGGTAGGCATCTTTGCGCATAACTCTTAATGTCTTTTCACTGATCAAGTGATGGGTCGGCTCTCCTGGTTCGCCTTCCCTGATCAGCGGCACATGGAGGGTAACGTAATCGGCCTGGCCCAGAGCCTCTTCGAGGGCCACATACTTGATCCAGGTTCTCTCGCGCTGTAGGCCCGTGCGATGGCGCAAGTCCATCACTTGCTGCACCGAGGCAGCGAACTCATGATTTTGATAAGCAGGGTCGTAGCACAGGATGTTCATGTCAAACCCGGCGCATTTCTTAATCATGGCTTGGCCAATGCGTCCGGTGCCGATCACCGCGACAACCTTGCCGGTAACTTCATCACCCAAAAAAGGCAGAAAGGGATGCCACGATCCCCACCGTCCTTCGCGCACCAGCTTCTCGCTATCCCACAGGCGCCGGGCCACGGCCCCCATCATGAAAAAGGCAAATTCAGCCGTGGCTTCCGTTAGTACCTCGGCAGTGTTGGTAACAGGTATTTTGTAACGATTTGCCGCTGCCCGGCTGATATTGTCGAAACCAACCGCAATCTGCGACACAACTTTTAGTGTGCGTTTTCCGGCCTCAAAGATCTCATCGTGAATGGGATCACGCAGAGTGGTGATAAGCCCATTGATACCGGAACGAACTTTTTCCAGAATCAGCGACTTTGAAGGAGCTTCGGGTCCGGGATAAACCTCAACCTCGTAGCCAAGATCATGAAGCCGTTGAAAAGCCGCATCTCCAATGTTGCAGGTAGCAAACACTCGAAATTTTTGATCAGCCATTATGGCCAGCCATCCCATCGCGCCACTCGGATTATTGTTTCGCACGATGCCAGATCTCTTCTGGCAATCTTTGTAAGTCCGGTGGAATTAACATCCAAAATACGTACTGTTTGGGGCCTCTGGTTCGGTAGTGGGTCATTTTAGATTTCCACAGGCTGCTTTGATTCGCCGTCAAGAGCTTTTAGCAGCATCGCTTTCTCAAGCCCTTTGGTGTCATACGCTGCTTTCTTAGGCGCTACCAGATTGCAAATCTCTTCAATCGTCCAAATGTGTGTTGACAGGCCAGATTCCATTGCCGGAGTCAACCGCAGCGTTTGATGGACGCGCCCAAAGTTGTAATACATGTAATGCAGGGCGACGATGTGACGGTGATTCTCTATCTTTTTGCTGAATCCGTTGGTCAGCCGCGTAAACCGTCTCATGCCCATACGCATGGTCAGATTCTGGCGCTCAACGTAAGAAGTACTGATGTGCTTGGGGTCGGGATCACCGCTAACAATCTTCATGTCACAACCGATGCAACGGGCCGGAGAGTATCTGCGCTGTTCTGCTTCAGACGGCGCACCGTAGATTTTCAGGAGTTGGGCATAGTCAATATCAGCCCCGAAAGCATCTTCCACGGCATCAAGGTAAGGCTTGTGACCGTCCGTTGTGATCTGCACACGGTTCTTGATACGGCTGGCGCAACCGTCAATGAATTCACGCGCCCAGCCGCCATCTCTTCCGCCGACAAGATACGACAGGACTAATTTTGTGTCCGCGTCTATGCCGACCCATGTCCAAACATCACCCCAGCCCTCAAGTTTTTTCTCTGCTTTAACGTTCTTTGCTTTGGCACCAACAAAACACCAAATCTCATCACACTGCATACGGCGAACTTTGAGATTCCGCACGTTGTGATTATGGTACGCAGCGCAAGCGCAGCCCAGATCGGCCAAGAGTTTCACTATCGTATTTTTGGCGATGCCCGTCATTCTGGACGTAGAGCGAACAGAGCAGCCCTCAATCAGGCAGCTAACCACTCTTGCGCGTGTCTTGATGTCCAAGCAATTCATAATGACCTTTATACCATTTCCGCTTTAGCATGTCAATATAAATAGATAAACATGTCTCGATTCTGCCCCATTGTTAAGGGCAGAGACCGAAAGCTAGGACATAAAGATCAGTTATTTATCTTCGACTGGCATATCATTTTCTTCGGGGGTGGGTGCTTCCCCTGGCAGGACAATCTTGCCCACGTTTTTCTCGTATTCTCTGACGTTATTCAGCAGCACTACGGCTAGCGCCTTTGCGTGTTGGGGGGACATCGTCACAGCAACAGTTTGTTCAACAAAAGTTTTGTCTGGCGACCTATTGACCTCTCCGAAGATAATCATAAAGTCGAATGGGGTCACCACGAAGGCAGCATTATTGGAGTAGACCCTAATGAACCTCTCAGGCCTCTCTACTGGTAAATTGCCAGCCATAGAAACATCGGGATCTTTAGTTTTTTCGGGCACGCGAATCCTTCTGATTTGAAAGCAAAGGCCAAGGTACGTCTATATTGGTGCTTTGATCCGACAGAATGGGGGACAAAAGCACAGCGTCTTCTACTCCCTCTTTGTACTGTCCAAATTCCTTTGCAGACTTTTCAAGTAGCGTTTTTACATATTGCTTGAAAACGTTAGCGCAATGCCGTGTAACACGAGTAGTGTCAACAAAACTAGTGTTAGTCATCGCTGAATGGTGTATGAAGTTTAGTTTTGTCGAATTAGCTAGTATGAACCCTGACGCCGTCGTCTTGTCATACGCAAATGTCGTTTTGTGGATGATGAGATCGTTGTTTCTCTTGTCCTGTATTCTGCCCATTTCCCAGCGTTTGATGCTAGCAATGCCGACACCCAGAAATTCAGCGAATTCCTGCTGAGTCATATGCATTATGTCTTCTCTGCGAGCACGAATTTGCTTGCTGGATAGCAGTCCATGATTCTCGCGGTACTTGTCTGCAAGCAACCGCTGAAACTCAGCCATGTCCACACCCTCAATTGTGCTGTACCCGCAGCTAGGGCACTCCAATCCCCTCATCTCCACCGTGTACGTTTCACCGCGTACATCTCCCGCTACCTGGACCTGTTTAGAATCCAAATTTGCATTTCCGCAAGTGATGCATGGTGTTTCCATGTTATCGTCAATTATCCGTAGACGGATGAATAGAAAATATAAACGCTCTTCTGCCCTTATCGGCTCCAACTAAACAAAATTTAAAATACATGCGCTCTGAGAAATAACTTGATTGCCAACAAAACGCGAACATATCTACGTTTTTTGTCGCGGGCTCGTAAGACTTTTGCGGAGGGTGTTCACCAGCATAATCGGCTACCTTAATCTCATCCAATGCTGCCAACAGTAACGCTTTATGATCCTCAGAAAGGGTTGCGTCTATATTTAATTTCTCTTCAATTTCACTAAAGTTAGCAGCCAGCTTGCCCGGACTTGCGGGCGACCACCTGTCCTGCCGTATTAGCATCTTGGCCTCTTCCAGCTTTTTCCGGAGCTCTTTCTCGCTCGGTCGGTCTGGATGTTGCCGTCCAATATTGGATGGTATCACGTGATACCTCGATTCAGTCAAGATAAAATTTTGCTTGACGAGAGGCACACAAAGGGGGGGATCATGGCAGCAGCCATAAACTATCCACTACTGATAGTGCCACGGCCAACTAACCACAATTAGTTGGCCTACTTCGTTGATCCTCATTGTATTCTGCTCCTTTTCTAAGTCAATGCCACAATTTTGGTGCAATCCTGTGTAAAAACTTCATTTTATACGCTTGGGGGCCTTTTTCCATCGCATCTTCGCTGCTTTTTTGGCCACCTTCCGGCGTTCCTCTGCTGTCATGGTCTTTAATCGGCGCTTGCCGCCGATCTGTCCACCCTTGCGACCTATTGCGGCCATGTATTGGGAGAGACTTTCAGGAGAAACCGGAGGCGCTTGGGGTTGCGCCTCCGGCTCTGGTATCGGGGTCTCACTAGTGGATTGGTCTACTATCCACTTTGCAAGTTGGTTTGGGTCACGCGGACGTTTGCCCTTGCCGATGGTCATACAGACTTATTTTAATCCTTTCCTGGTTTTCTCTGGCGATGCGAGTCTTTTCCCAGCGGTACATTTCGGAGTCTTCAATTTCGTGCATACGGTCAACGACATCATGCGAGATTTCGGCTTTCAATTCGTGCGTATAGTGACGGAGCACATCCATTTTGGCAACGGGAAGCAGCCCCGATTCCTGAAGCTCGTGAATGTGGTAAGCAACGTGGTGAAGTGCTTTGTTGATACGGTACAGAGAATGGTAAACGTGCAGTTTGTTAAGCTGTCTGACAGCCATTGCAATCCCTCCGTGGTTGCTGTGGTTAGGGCTGCGTTCATGCGCGAACATGGGCGCTGCCCGTTTACCTTATAACCCGGTTTGCCTGTGGAAATCTAAAATGACCCACTACCTCTGGTTCCTTTTGGTTGCATGAATCTGTTGAGCCTGATTAAATTTGGCTGTCGCAAAAACTCCTGTGATACCTGGAGTCTCCATGAAAAGCAGATGGCAATATCTTCTCCTAGCAGTGTTGCTGACCGGACTCTGCTCAGCAGCCGACCTCTCTGGAAACTGGATGGTCTCATCTGGCGCCGATGGAGTGGTGCGAACCTACTTCAATCTGAAGCAGGAGGCAGACCGCATCACCGGCTCTATCCGCACGACCCAGTTTTATTATGCCATTACCGAGAGCACTGGTAATGCCGATGGCTTCAAGTTAACGGGAACCATGCAGGATGGAAAAAGCCAACGCCGCGTGGTTTATGAAGGCAAACTGGTTGGGGAAGAACTGCACATAGGAACTCGGCGGCGATTGGACGGCCCACTTAGCGAACTGGTTGCCCACCGAGTTCCATCAGGCGAGGGCGCATACCCAGCGCGTATTCCGCCTCCGGCTCTCCATAAGCTGCGCGACAACGGTTTGGCGAAGACTCCGCCTATGGGATGGAACAGTTGGAACAAATTCGCCAGCCGCGTGGATGACGCCACCGTACGCGAGATCGCCGATGCCATGGTCACTAGCGGGATGAAAGATGCGGGCTACATGTACATCAATATCGATGACACGTGGGAAGGCGATCGGGATGCCCAGGGAAACATCCAAAGCAATTCCAAGTTCCCCAACATGAAGGCGCTGGCCGACTACGTGCATAGCAAAGGACTCAAACTTGGGATTTATTCCTCTCCTGGTCCAAACACCTGCGCCGGCTACGAAGGCAGCTACGGCCATGAGCAGCAGGACGCCCGCACCTACGCAGCATGGGGCATCGACTATTTGAAATACGATTGGTGCGGCGCGCGCAATCTCTATAGCGACGAAGAAATGCAGGCTGTCTACCAACCGATGGGAGAGGCATTGCAGGCTACTGGCCGTCCCATTGTCTACAGCCTCTGCCAATATGGGCGGTCCGACGTCTGGAAATGGGGACCAGATCTGGGTGGCAATCTATGGCGCACCACCGGCGACATTCGCGACAGTTGGGACTCGATGTCCAGGATCGGCTTTGGCCAGGACGAGCTTGCGCCTTGGGCCCGGCCCGGACACTGGAACGATCCTGACATGCTCGAAATTGGGAACGGAGCGATGAGCGACAATGAATACAAAGTCCATATCAGCCTTTGGTCGCTGCTCGCTGCTCCGCTGATTGCCGGCAACGACCTGCGCACGATGACTCCTGCGATCAAAGAAATTTTGATGAATCGCGAGGTAATCGCGATCGACCAGGACCGGGAAGGCAAACAGGGTAAACGCCTGTCAAGATCCGATGATCAGGAAGTCTGGGTCCGCCAGCTAACAGGTGGTGCACTGGCCGTCGCCCTATTCAATCGCTCCGCGGATAGCGCGACCATGACTGTAACCTGGGCAGACCTTGCTCTCAAGAAAACACCACGGCACGTCCGCGACCTATGGACGCATAGCGATATCAAGGCGCACGGACCTAAATATTCCGCCACAGTGCCAGGACATGGCGTCGTGATGTTGCGTGTGAGCCGATAAGTTTGAGGTTAAGCACGGTAAGGATATAATCGCCGCTCAAATGAATCCGATGAACCGTTTTCTCCTGCTGATCTTGCTCGCTGCTCTCTCATTGGTAGATGTTTCAATTGCGCAGACCTATCCCAATTTCCCCAGCGAAACGCCGGCCCACTTCGATCCAGCCACCAATAGCTTTGATTACACGCGGCGCGAGGTGATGATCCCCATGCGCGATGGGATAAAGCTGCACACTGTCATTCTTGTACCTAAAGGAGCAAAGGCCGCGCCCATACTTCTTACGCGCACGCCCTATAGCGCGGACGTGCTCATCGGCCATGCTCAGAGTGCGCATCTCGGACCGATTCTGACCGGCTACGACAACGCCACCGAGGTGATTGTGGAAGGCGGCTACATCCGCGTAGTTCAGGATGTACGCGGCAAATACGAATCGGAGGGCGACTACGTAATGAACCGCCCGCTGCATGGCCCGCAGAATCCCACGCCCGTGGACCACTCCACCGATACTTACGACACCATTGACTGGCTGGTGAAAAATGTCCCGGAAAGCAATGGCAAAGTCGGCATCCTTGGTATCTCCTACGACGGCTTCTTGCCCTTGATGGCCTTGGTGAATCCGCACCCGGCACTCAAAGTATCGGTTCCAATGAATCCCATGGTCGATGGCTGGATGGGCGATGATTGGTTTCATAACGGCGCTTTTCGCCAGCAGAATTTGGCCTATATCTACGACCAGGAGGCAGCTCGAAAGTCAGACACCAAATGGTGGACCGATCATTTTGATGATTACGATCTCTTCATGCAAGCTGGCTCGGCGGGCGAGTTAGGCCACACCCACGGTATGGAGCAACTTGGTTTCTGGAGAAAGATTCTTGAGCATCCGAGTTATGACGCTTTCTGGAGCGACCAGGCGATGGACAAAATACTCGCCAGTCAACCTCTGAAAGTGCCGGTAATGCTGGTGCATAGCCTCTGGGACCAGGAGGACATCCACGGAGCCATCGCCGTCTACAAAGCCATCAAGCCGAAAGACACGAACAATGACAAGGTGTTCCTGGTGCTTGGCCCATGGCATCACGGACAAGAGATTGACGACGGCAGCACGCTCGGCGCTTTGAAGTTTAACAGCGATACGGCTCTCTATTTTCGCCGGGAGATCCTGCGCCCCTTTTTGGACCGATACCTCAAAGATGGTGGAGCAAATTCTGTCAAAGCCGATGTCGCGGTGGTCAACGCCTTCGAAACCGGAACCAATCATTGGCAGCGTCTAACCGCCTGGCCGGACAACTGCGCCAACGGCTGCAAATCCCCTACGCCCCTCTATCTCAACGCCGGCCTCAAGCTGAGTTTCGCTGCGCCCAAGACTGGCGACACTGCGTTTGACGATTATGTTTCCGATCCTGCCAAGCCAGTGCCGTTCCGCGCGCGCCCTATTCAACCGATTGGCTACAGCGATGGCCTCACCTGGTCGCAATGGCTGGTGGATGACCAGCGAGAGGCGTCTGGCCGCACAGATGTATTGTCGTTCGTCTCCGAAGTGCTGAGCAAGCCGTTGAAGATCAGCGGACAGCCGGTAGCTAATCTCGTGGCCTCCACGAGCGGCACCGATTCCGATTGGGTGGTGAAAGTAATCGACGTCTATCCCGATGAAGTGGCCGGTCAGCCGGGAATGGGCGGCTATCAGCTAATGGTGTCAGCGGATATCTTCCGCGGCCGCTATCGCGAGAGCCTGGAAGCCGCCAAACCTATCGAAGCTGACAAGCCCTTGCTCTATCGCTTCGCCCTGCCTACTGCTAACCATGTCTTCTTGCCGGGCCATCGCATCATGGTGCAGATACAGTCAAGCTGGTTCCCGCTCTACGATCGCAATCCCCAAACTTTTGTTCCCAATATTTTCTGGACCAAACCAGAGAATTACCGCAAGGCTACGCAGCGGATTTACCATGCACCCGGCCAGACCAGCTTCATCGAGATGCCGCTGGTTCCTCTGCCCTGATGAAATGATG
>DASZEU010000039.1:0-2850 GCA_035940535.1 Candidatus Angelobacter sp. | reverse complement strand
GTTAAAGCCAGCATCAGCAGGACAAAACAGAAGCAGCGAACCAAACGCAGAATTTGCATTGTGTCTCCTACTGCTTCTCTGATGATCTTCGGGAGGCACAATTACCCGCTAGATTACGTCAGTCACAAGCCTCCAGTTTTACTGGTCGGCCATCGAGGATGCTTATAGTAGCTTAGTGATTCGCTCAGCGGCCTCCTGTATCGGACCGGTCGAGGCCACCTCGTTTCGTCCTCTCGAGTCGTGAACCAGTTCTCACAGCCTTACCGGCAGCCGCAACTGCGCCTACTCCGATGTAAACTCTGTTCAGATGTTCAACAAATCGCTTTCGGCAATCGCCACTGCAACGATGTTGTGGACATTCTTCTTCGCCATCTGCGTCGGGCTCGGTTACCCCACCCTGAATCGTTATAACCCTGGCATACTTAACCCCGACGCCTCCGAGTACTCGAAAATGGTGAGACATGAAGGGGGCGTTGCACCTCATTTCCGGCATCGCATATTAATTCCCTACCTCGCCCGCCCCATATTCCGTGCTGCCATCGGCCGGGTGGGCTCATGGAACCCCGCCTATTTTGCGCTATTGCTCGTGAATAGCTGGTTTGTTTCTGGGACGGCATTCCTGCTATTTCTGGTGGTGTCTCGGAATATGGGGAGCCCGAACATCGCCTTGCTCAGCTCAACAATATACTTGCTAAATTTCGCTGTTCCGAATCTCCTGCTAGCGGGTCTTGTGGACTCAGGAGAAGCATTTTTCTTGATGGCTTTGGTGGGCATATTGTCCGCCCAGTGGTTCTTTCTCCTCCCTCTCGCCGCCGTACTAGGGTCGCTCGCAAAAGAAACATTCCTTCCCTTTGCACTGGTATTTGCTGCAACTTGGATGTTGATGAACAGTCAGCAGCGACCGCTAGGAAAGCCGATCATTTGGCTTGTGGCAACTGGATTAGCAGGCATCGCCTCGCTATCGGCTGTGTTGACCAGCACCAATGGATATCTGGTTTTTCCTTGGACGTATGCCGGCAGGTTGAAATCGAGCCTCGCCAGCCCCGCGACTGCAGCGGCAGCTCTGAAAGACCTCAACTTCTGGTACGTCCTCGCCTGGTTACTGCCTCTTGGGCTGTGCCGGCTGAAACATCTGCCGCGCGAATGGATTATGTCATCGTTCATAACGGCGCTGGTCGCGATGGGTTTCACGGCGTATCACAATAGCGCCCGAGATGCGGGACCTGCGGTGGCAAGGCCGATTTTCAGCATAGCCGGCCCCCTCTTGAGTGTCTCGGTTGCATTGCTGATCATCGATCTGGCTGAACGTCGGAGTGCGCGGGACGATAAAAAAAGGATGCTCCGGTGAAGGAACCAACTTCTGTTCGAGTATCGCGAACCGCTATTCCGCCCCCCGCGTCACTTTGTGAAAATCTATCCTCTTGAAATTCAGGGGGGTCTTGGCTTGGTTTCGCAAAAGTTCGGTGTCAATTCCATTCGAATATTCGGCCCTGGCTTGCATGAGGATCGGGATGTCGCGGTCGGCGTCTTTCCAGAGTTCGAAAAAGAGTTTGTATAAAGCCTTGCTCTTCTCTACATCGTGCGCAGCCGCGTAGGCCCGGCCCAGTTGAACATAGGCGAGAACGCGCTCGGGAGCGACGGCGCCGAGGCCTTGATGCTGAATGACAGACTGGAATTCTTTGATGGCCTGCAGTTTCTGATTCGAGGTGTGGAGCACGCTGAAGAATCCGATCTCGGCTCCGAGATAAGCGGGATTGTGCGCGACTTCCAGCAGGGTTTCGCTGGCCCGGAGCAGCAGACCGTAGACGACCTTCTTGATCTGCAGTGCTGCAGTTACCACTTCCTGAGCCGCATTCTCGACTGAAGCCCTCGGCACTTGCCAGCACACTGCCGATATGTCGGCACTAAGTTCGGAATACGTAACACTTTTGATCAGTTAGCGTCGAATGGCGTTTGGTGGCGCAGACTCCCAATGGAGGGGGAGAAGGGATGATCATTGTGAAATGTCTTCAAAACGAGAACGTCACCAACCAGTGCACATGGTGGCTCACCATCTAATTAATCAATTGGGTGCCATTACCGGACACTGTGATCTTCTCATTGAACAGACGGAACAGGGCACTGAGTACGCAAGACGACTCACCTTGATTCGTGCCATAGCTGAAACAGCCGCAAAGGAATTGGTCGAGATGCAGAGAGAAGTGGATGCGAAGACTCGAAAGGCTGGATGAGCCTGACAAAAAACCAACAACAACCTACGCATTGAGTGTCATCCCCCCGTCGTACCAAGGCCCCGCGAGTTCAGAAAGCTCCGGGGCCACTTGCCGTTGAGCGTATGATGGACTGGATGAACTCTGATTTCGAGAGTTGGAATATGCAATGTCCGCCGTCGGTCCTACCACATCTGTTCCACACCGCATTGGTATCCTGATGTGTCCTGCAGGGCGTTTCCTGGAGTGTATCAACTGCCAACTACGAATTGAGTTTCCAGCCGAGGCGCGATACGACACAATCGTAAAACTGTTCGAAGTTCATCCTTGTAGCCGCGCTACTCCGGCCAACGCCTGACTGCTTCGCAATTCCGGCTTGAATTAGTTCGCCCGGTCAAAGAATCGACCGAGAGCGTCCTCTTGCGGGCTTGCCCGTCTGCTCCATTTTGGACTTGCATAACATCCAGCAAGGTTTAAGCTGTCGCCAAGCGTATTCTCCTAGAAATCTCCGGGCCCGATTGATTGTGCGGAAATGAGGGTCTATCGTGACACACGAGCTTCTCGTACTTCACTCCACTCATTCTCTTAGCTCTTCCGAATTGCTATGCCCAATCTGCGACCATCCGGTTTCGCTTGAGAC
>DASZEU010000038.1:0-12445 GCA_035940535.1 Candidatus Angelobacter sp. | reverse complement strand
AAGCACAACGCCATCCTTCGTCCCTTGGTCCAGTTTTTCTGGACGCTTGGCCGGTGGGCCATCGCGATCGCCACCAGCATTACCTTCATTGCGTTGATCTATCATCACGGCGTGCCCAGGACGCAATCCTGGCGGCGAGTCCTGCCCGGCGCGGTCATGGCGACAACCCTTTGGTTTCCTGCGACAATGATCTTCGGTTGGTACGTCACACATTACGCTACTTACACTGTGGTTTACGGATCACTGGGTGCAGCCATAGCGTTGCTGGTATGGCTCTATATTCTTTCTGTCATCACCTTGCTGGGCGCCGAATTCAATGCCCAGCTTTATCCCAAAAACGCTGAAAACAAAGCCATAAAAATAGGAATGAAAATTGATTAGCAGACCCAAAGCTTTGGAACCACTTGTTGCGGCATCTTCCCGGAAGGCAAAAATTATATGCACGCTAGGCCCCTCCAGCAATTCTGAATCTACGATCCGCGACCTCATGCATCTGGGGATGGAAGTGGCGCGTCTTAATTTTTCCCACGGCAGTCATGAGGAACATGCGCACGTGATCGACCGCCTTCGGAAAGTCTCGGAAAAGGAGGGGCGCACCATCTGTATTCTTCAGGATCTTCAGGGTCCGAAGATTCGCACCGGGAGGCTTAAATTTCGTACTCCCGTCGCCCTCAAGGCCGGCTCGCGCGTGACCATTACGCCTCGTGATATCCCCGGCACCTCAACGATGATTTCTACCACCTTCAGAACGCTGGCCCAGGAAGTCTCTCCTGGCTCACGCATACTTCTTTCCGATGGGCTCATCGAGTTGCGGGTTCACGCTCTGCATGGTGAGGATATCGAGTGCGAGGTCATCAACGGAGGACTGCTAGGCGAGCTCAAAGGCATCAATCTTCCGGGTACAGTGGTGCGTGTTCCTTCTCTCACCGAAAAGGACGAGAAAGACCTGGATTTCGGCTTAAAGCACGGTGTCGATATGGTTGCTGCTTCTTTTATCCGCACCGCCCAGGACGTTCGCGTAGTCAAGAGCCGGGTTGCCGAGCACCATTCTGATGCATGGGTCATCGCCAAGCTGGAAAAACCGCAGGCCATCGAGCACCTTGAAGAGATCCTGGATATCTCGGATGGCGTTATGGTCGCTCGCGGCGATCTGGGGGTAGAGATGCCGCCTGAAAAGGTTCCCATCATTCAAAAGCACATCATCCGGCGTGCGGCTGATTGGCGCAAGCCCGTGATAACCGCCACTCAGATGCTCGAGTCCATGGTCGAAAACCCTCGCCCCACCCGCGCTGAAGCCAGCGATGTTGCCAATGCTGTCTTCGACGGTACCGATGCCCTCATGCTCTCCGCTGAGACTGCCACCGGAAAGTATCCAAGAGAGGCGGTCAGCATCATGTCCAGGATTATTCTGGAAGCCGAATCGCATATTCAGGACAACGTCTTGCGGCGTCGCCAGAACCGCCGGCTTTCCATCTCCGAAACGATATGCGAGTCCGTTGCCCATGCTGCCCAGGATCTCGACATGCGCGCCATCGCTGTCTATACCGAGACTGGCACAACAGCGCGGCTTATCTCCAAGTACCGTCCGCAGTGCGGTATTTACGCGCTATCGTCAAGCCGCGTTTGCTCCCGCATGAATCTCATGTGGGGGGTGCAACCGGTCTTGTCGGAGGTTCATGATGGGACAGAAGACATGGTGATGTTCGCTGAGAAGATTTTGCTCAAGAAAAATGCCGTTCAAATTGGGGACGTGGTGGCGGTCGTGGCTGGCACGCAAAGCGCAACCGGATCAACCAATTTCATGCGCCTGCATGTCGTGGGAGATAGCGAACCCGCTCCGCCTTCCAAGGATCATCGAAGGTTGCGGCGCACCAAGCCGCTTTCATCTTTGGACGGTCGAAAGCTTTGAATCCGGAATTGCTCAACTTCAATTTGCCCGTACCCCGGTCAAATCAGTGCACCCAGCCCCCTTTGCCGCCATCTTTTTTGCCGGGATCATCGGGAGGCTTGAAGTTGCCATATTCGTCAAAATAATCTTTGGAGTCTTTCTGCTGCTGACGCATGTAAACTTCAAATTTCTTGGCTGCTTTCTTTCGTTGCCATTTGTGATAGGAGTTGCGCAACCGGAAATAACGCTCTGAGAAGGAAAAACTCAAGCCTCGTCCGCTCGTGTATTTTACGAAAAAATAGCCTGTGACAAGTCCTCCCAGGTGGCTGATTTCAGAGACGCCATTCGACTTCCGCAAAGACAATGCCAGTGTCATTACGATCAGAATCATAACGAAGTATTTGGCTTTCATCGCAATGGGCAAGGGAATCATGATGATTTCGCTATCCCCAAAGAAAATCCCGAAAGCCATCAGAACAGCATAAATTGCGCCGGAGGCGCCCACCGTAGGGATCGTAGGATCTCCGAGCACTCTGGAATACGAAAGGGCAATATTAAACACGGCTGCACCCAGCAAGCCGGCCACATAGAGTTCCAGAAAATATCGAGGTCCGCGCATGGATTCGATCTGAGCGCCAAACATCCAGAGAGCAAGCATATTAAAGAAAAAATGCGCGAAGCCCGCATGGAGCACGGAATAGGTCACTAGCTGCCATAGATATCCATGCATGACTGCCTCTGGCCGCAATCCAAACCAGTCGAACACATAACGAGTCAGTCCTGGCGATGAAATTTCCCCAAATTCCAGGAATAAAAAGACTGCGGTATTGATCGCGAGCAGGTAGGTGATGGTGCGGGTAAGAGGCGGCAGGGAAAGAGTTCGTTGTGCTCCAAACATCGGATGGCTCCTAGTACTCAGGACTCAGAAATGCATGCCGTTGGCGAAGGATATTCCGCCTTCGATTTTTCAATTTAGCTAATGAACAAGTTGCCCAATTATCAATTTTAGACTAACGCTCCGGCGCAGCGCCCCGGCCGCGCTCCGGTTCAGGAATAACGGGCAAACTGCGGTGACCCTTGCCATCGACGGACCGTACGGCATAAATCACATTGTCCTTGGATTGCTGCAAGTCGATTTTTGTCTCCGCTGTCCGGGTGACATTTTCAGACGGAAAATCTGCATCCGTGGTCTTGCGCCAGAGCACCTCATAAGCGGACGCCCCGGCGGCCGGTTGCCAATCCAGCCTCGAATTGTTTTCCAACTGCGTGGTCAGCAGCCGAACTTTTGCAGGAGGAGCAGGGGCGGACGCCAAAGAGGCCAAAGTCGCGGCATTCAGCCGGGCCACGTTTGCGACATACTTAAAATCCACGAACTTTGGCAAATCACCATATTCGATGCCGTTTTCCGTCCTGACGTTCTGGTGTTGATGATTATAATCTTCGCGGTATTCGGTAAAACGGACTGCCGCAAATCCCTGCTCGTTAAACGCCGTGTGGTCTCCGCCCCGCAGATAACGGTCGCGCCGGAAGATCAGCTTAGGCGTAAATTGACCAAAATCATAGGTTTCCCCCACTTCGTGTACGTAACGGGCCAGTACTCGCGAAGGCGAGTCATTCTCTCCGCCGGTCGAACGAATGCGGCGTATATCAGCTTCCGTGGCTGCGGCGGGAATACCCTCGGAAAAGACCCGCACCCAGTTGTCGTTTTGCTGCGTGTCCCCCGGAGTACGATTGCCGCCCACAATGTCGTTGTTCAGCACACCTTCGAGTTGCCAGCCCTCAGCCTTGGCCATCTTGGCAAAATGCCCGCTGCCATCGAGCCCTTGTTCTTCGCCCGCCACCGTCAGGAAAATGATGGTTGCCGGGAACTTGTGTTTGCTCAGCACGCGCGCGCATTCCAGGGAGACGGCTGTTCCGCTGCCATCGTCGTTAGCGCCCGGCGCCGGATCGGTACTGTTCAAGGTATCGCTGTTGCGGGAATCATAGTGCCCTGTGACCAGGAAAATGCGCTTGGCCTGCGCTGGATCTGTGCCATGCAAGATCGCATATACATTCTGGAGTTCAGTCGGCACCGGTATCCTGGACTTCGGTTGCTCCACGAAAGTATCTGTCTTCACCTCCAGGCAGCCGCCGCAGTCCGCCGAGTAGCGCTCGAATTCCGATTTGATCCATTTGCGGGCGGCAACGATTCCTTTGTCGGAAGTTGCCGCGTCCGGGTTATTCACAGACAGCGTGGCACGCGTGCTGAAACTCACCAGCTTCTCGATGGTCTGCTGGACCCGTTGTGCCGAAATCTGGCGCAGGGCGTCCACAATCGCCAGGTCCCGCGGAAGCCTGGTGCGGGGAACGTTCTTGTCTGATTTAGGAGCAGCGGCGGAACTCGCCCCTGCCGGCCGTGTTTTCTTCTGGGCAACCGCCCCATTTGGCAGCAACATCAGAACGGCAATCAACATCGGCAGGATTACTTTGGTAAGCTGTTTGGAGTTCAAAAGATTAAATCCTCATTTAAGAGCTTGACGGCTTTAACTCAGAGATTCTAAATATAGTGACGGGGTATCTGCCACTCCAGGCGGCTACCTGCTAGGAGAAACGACAAAATGACCCTTTGCCCCGAATGCGAAACCGATCTCGATCTCGATGAAGACGAGTTGGAAGAAGGTGAAATCATCTCTTGTCCCGAGTGCGGCACCGACTTTGAAGTTGTCACCACCGCTCCCTTGGAACTGAACCCCATCGACGAACTCGACGAAGATGAAGACGATGACGATGATGACGACGAAGATGAGAATGAATACTAGCATGGGCGGCCTCTACCGGGCCGCGGCCCTGGCGGTCCTGGGCGTGTTTCTTTTTCCCCAGACCTCATACGCTGGTAAGGACCAGAAGCTGGTCAAGAATTACGGTCTTATCTTCGGCACTGCTTACGGCCCCGATGACCACCCGCTCTACGGAGTGAAGGTGGAGGTGCATCCCCTGGGGAAAAAGAGCCCCCATTGGGAGCTTGTCTCCGATCATCGCGGCGAATTTGCCCAGCGGGTGCCTCCTGGGCCTGGCGACTACGTAGTGAACGGGACAGCCGAGATCGTCCCGATCGAAGATGGCGCCCCGAACGCTCACAAAAAGAAGAGACTCAAGGCTGAAGTCCGGGTTCACATCGTAAGCGAGGAGCGACAGGACATCAGCCTGCATTTGACTGAGTAGGTTTGTTCGAAATATTTGGTGGATCCCACTCTTGGGATAAAACAGAACGATTCTTAGCAGCCAGTAGACTGGAGGCAGAATGAACACGCGATTGATCTTCGCAATGTACGTTCTGTGCTTTGCCGTGGTTCTGCCGGCGGCGCCGTGTGCTCCTGCCCCAGAGCCCACGCAACGCTCCCGCGAGGATCTGCGGACTTTGGTTGGACACGTTCACGGTAACCAGGAGAAACCCTTGGCCGATGCCGTGGTTTACCTGAAAAATACGAAGACCTTGGTGGTGAAAACCTATATCACGGAAGAAAACGGCACTTATCGGTTCCCAGCTTTGTCAACCAACGTAGATTATGAAGTACACGCCGAATACAAAGGCGCCCACAGCGACACCAAAACGCTCAGCTCCTTCGATAGCCGTAAAGAAGCCATCATCAATCTGAAAATCAACAGTAATAAATGAGAAATGGCTGTCGTAGTAGGTAACTGAATAAATGCAGAAAAAAAGAATTGGGTAATTGAATAATTTGGTAAGTGGGTAATTGAAAAGCCAAAGGAGGAGTTTTCCCGGTCCAATGGTTTTAAATTACTCAATTACCAATTTACCCACTTACCCAATTCTCCATTCTCCCAATGAGTTCAGTCTTGGTCGTTGCTTGCGCGCTTCCAGTTGATGATGTCGCCCAGCGTGGTGGTAGCGCTGGCGCTGGAAGCAGGATGCTTATAGGCCTCCACATCGGCGCGGCTGGCCTCTGCGCCTACGGCGCGCAAGCTCAGTCCAACTTTCTTTTCGTCCTGGTTCATCTTGATGATCTTGAAATCGTGTTCCTGGCCGGCTTCAAGCTTCACTGGACCACCTTCGGAATCGGTGGCTTCAGAGTTGTGGCATAGCCCTTCAACTCCATCGGCAATTTCAATAAAAGCGCCAAACTGGGCAAGACGCAGTACCTTCCCATGGATTACGTCCCCAATACGGTGGGTGCTGAAGAACGTCTCCCATGCATCGGGCTGGAGCTGCTTGATACCCAGTGAGAGCCGGCGCTGCTCCGGCTCAATGCCCAGCACAGCGGCTTTGATTTTCTCGCCCTTCTTCAAGACCTCTGAGGGATGCTTCACGCGCTTGGTCCAGCTCAGATTGCTCACGTGCACCAGCCCGTCAATGCCATCCTCGATCTCAATGAAGGCGCCAAAATCGGTAAGGTTTCTTACCCGGCCTTCCACGGTTGAGCCGATCGGATACTTCTCATGCAATCGTTCCCAGGGATTCGATTCAAGCTGTTTCAAGCCCAGGGAAATGCGGCGCTCATTGGGATTCACATTGAGCACCACGCACTCGATCTCTTCGCCTATGTTTACCAACTTGGAGGGGTGCTTCATCCGCTTGGACCAGGACATCTCACTCACGTGTACCAGTCCTTCGATGCCTTGCTCCAGCTCTACAAAAGCGCCGTAATCGGTTACGCTCAGGATGCGCCCTTTGACGCGTGCCCCAATTGGATACCGCTCCGCCGCGTCCAGCCACGGATCGGGCGTGAGTTGCTTGAAGCCCAGCGAAACCCGCAGCTTCTCCGGATCGAACTTGAGTACCTTCACCTGGATTTGGTCGCCCACATGCACAAGGTCGCGTGGATGCGTAAGGCGGCCCCAGGACATATCAGTGATGTGCAGGAGACCATCAATGCCTCCCAAGTCCACAAAAGCGCCGTAATCGGTCAAGTTCTTTACCGTACCGGTCAGGATCGCCCCTTCGGCAAGATGCTCCAGGGTCTTTTCCCGCTTCGAACTGATCTCTTCTTCCAGGATGGCCTTGCGCGAAACGACAATATTGCCCCGCTTTTTATTCAGCTTAATGACCCGGACTTCAACTTCCTGCCCCTTCAACGTATCGAGATTCCGCACCGGGTGAACATCCACCTGGGAGCCGGGCATAAACGCCTTGACGCCGATATCGACCGAGACCCCGCCTTTGACGCGCTCCACAATGCGGCCTTTGATCGCCTCTTTGGAGTGGTAGGCCTTGTCAATGTCTTCCCACACGCGCACACGTTGGGCGCGTTCGTGGGAAAGCAACACTGAGCCTTCCTCATTTTGGCCCCGTTGCACCATGACTTCAATTTCGTTGCCGGGCTGGAACTTGATGTTCCCATCGCCGTCTGTAACTTCGGCAATCGGCACCAAGCCTTCAGATTTGAAGCCAATATCTACGACAACATGGGTGGCGGTGATCTTCACTACGGTGCCCTTAAAAACATTGTCTTCGCTGGGCGCCGGCTCGGTTTCAAGGGTGTACGACTCAAGTGCGGCTGCAAAATCTTCCATGTGGGTGTCTTCTTTTTTTTGGGGCAAGCCAGCGTTGGCCTGCTCCGTGGATTGGATTTCAGAATTAGTGCCGGGCATAGTTATTAAATTTCCGTGAGAGCGGGCGGAATCATCTTCGGCGTAAGTCGCCGGTTCGAGAGTGCGGGCTGTATTATCGTCCAACATGGTTACTCAAATTGCCCCTTGAACAGCTACCAACAGGAGAAGCGTGCTGAAGGCAAACTCGGGATTCCGAGTTTAACTGGCGTGATTGGAAATACCAGCGGCCGGATCTCATGGCATATCCCAATTAAGGCACCACGAGACTCTTTCGACTATAGCAACCGTCCCCAGCACTGTCAAACGGTTGGAGCACTGAATTTTCCCTCAATTTTAGGCCACCTCTGCTGCATGTCCGTATGGGCTTGATCTGATATCTTTCCGGTACATGGACCATCTATTCACGCCCTGGCGCTACCCCTATATTACCGCCGCAGATCAGGCTCCCGGCTGCTTGTTCTGTAACTGTTTGCAGCAGCAAGACGATGCCGCAGCCCTCATCGTCCACCGGGCCGTCCACTGCTTTGTGGTCCTGAATGCCTTTCCGTACACCTCCGGGCACGTCATGGTCGTTCCTTACCAGCACATCGCCGAGTTACTGAAGTTACCCGCTGCTGCCGCGACAGAGATGATGGCGCTGACCCAAAGGCTCGAAGGTATCCTGCGCGAGCTTTACCACCCCGACGGTATCAACCTGGGAATGAATCTTGGCAAGGCCGCCGGTGCAGGCGTAGCTGGCCACATTCACATGCACATCCTACCTCGCTGGATCGCTGACGCCAATTTCATGAGCGTAATCGGTGAAACCCGTGTGAATCCTGAAGCCCTGGAAACAACGTATCGCCGCATCCGCGAAAAATTTGAGAATTAATCAGGGAGCTTAGCCACGAATCCACGAATCGCGCGAATTGACACGAATCAAAATGAGCCGAATACATGGAAGAGATTTTGGTTTAGCATTTGCTCATTGGGGTATTAATCATAATGAAAATCCGCCTGACGTCTCTGCTGCTCGTTTTCGTTAATTGTATCTGGTTCGCCCAGACTCCTGGTTTAGCTCAGGAAAGCTCAACTAAAGACAGTGATGTCCTGGTGGAGCGTGTGGGCAGCACAGCGTTTATCCAGTTGCAGGCTGACAGTTTCAAAGACTTGAGTCCCGCGCAGAAGAGAGTCGCCTACTGGCTTTACCAGGCCTCCATCGCTGTTGATCCCATCATCTATGACCAACTTTCCAAATATGGACTTCGAGAGAAGCGGCTGCTCGAGGAAATTGCCGCTCATCGCGAAGCAGCCAAGCCCGAGGTCAGGGAAAAAATACTGGACTTTGCCAAGCTCTTCTGGGCGAATCGCGGCAACCACAACGAGACTACCTCCCAGAAGTTTTTGCCGTCCTTCACTTTTGAAGAGCTGCAAGATGCCGCGCACAACGCTTTTGCCCACGGAGCCATGCGCAGCAGCTATGCCGGACTTCCGCCGCTGGCCACCCAAGCCGCCCTCGACCAGGAACTGTCTGAATTGAAGCCATCGCTCTTTGACCCTGACTTTGAGCCGATGATTACCGCCAAAAGCCCCCAAGGCGGGAAAGACATTTTGCAATCCAGCTCCAATACGTTTTATTCCAACGTGACTCTGGCCGAGCTGAAAGATTTTCAGGAGCACTATCCGCTCAATTCGCGTTTGGCTAAATTGCCATCGGGCGCTCTGGTGGAAGAGGTATACCGGGCCGGCACTCCCGACGGCAAGATCAAGCCTGGTGTATATGCAGTCTTTTTACGAAAGGCCAATGAATACCTCGAAAAAGCTGCGCGGACCGCTGACCCCCAGCAAGCCAAAGTCATCCATGACCTGGTCCGCTATTACCAGACCGGCGATCCTAAAGACTGGATCATCTTCGGCATTGATTGGGTACAGAACAACGCTACTGTCGACTTTGCCAACGGCTTCATTGAAGTCTATCGGGACGCCCGCGGCGCCAAGGGCAGCTCCCAAAGTTTTGTCAGTGTGACTGATGAACGTGTGAATGCCTTAATGCGTAAGCTGGCTGCAAACGCTCAATACTTTGAAGACCATGCTCCTTGGGACCCACAATACAGAAATCAAGGAGTGAAACCGCCAGTAGCAAAGGCCGTGGAAAGCTTGATTGAGACTGGTGATTTCCATGTAATCACGGTAGGCGACAACCTGCCCAATGAAAACGAGATCCACGAAAAATACGGCTCCAAGAGCTTCCTCTTTACCGGAAGCAGCCGCGCCTTGTATAACGCCGGTGGAACTACTGCCCTGGAGGAGTTTGGCTCGTCGCCGGAAGAAATTGAGTTGGTTAAAAAGTATGGGGAGGAAGCTTCAACACTGCTGACCGCCCTGCATGAAGTCATCGGGCATGGCTCCGGTAAAGTCAGCCCTAAGTTGACCCATGAACCCGCTTACTACCTGAAAGAGTACTACTCAACCCTGGAAGAGGGGCGGGCCGACCTCATGGCCTTGTGGAACGTCCTTGACCCCAAGTTGCAGGAGTTAGGGCTGATCTCCAACCCAGACGTGGCCAAAGCCATGTATTACCAGGCCGCGCGTGGCCCTCTGACGCAGTTGCGAAGCATCACCCGGGGAAACACCATCGAAGAAGACCATCAGCGCGATCGCCAGATGATCGCCAACTACATCGCGGACAAGACGGGCGCCATTGAACAGGTGCAGCGTAATGGCAAGTACTACGTGGTCATCAAGGATTTTGCCAAGATGCGCGAAGGCGTAGGCATGCTGCTCAAAGAAATCATGCGCATTAAAGCCGAGGGCGATTATGAGGCCATCAAGGCATTGGTAGATAAGTATGGCACTCATTTTGATCCCCAGGTGCGCGACCAGATAGTGGCCCGTTACAAAGCCCTGAAACTACCAACCTACTCGGCAGGCGTGAATCCTGAGTTGACGGCCACCATCGGGAGAGATGGGCAAATCGGAGCCGTCGAGATTTCTTATCCGCGTGATACAGTCCGCCAGTATTTAGGCTATGGGGCCATGTACGATGCAGGATTGGCAGTGCCTTCAACAGTGAACAGCCGGCATTCAGCCAAAACCAAGGCGAGCCACTATTAACACTGATTAACGGAATGAATGCTGATAAAATGCATTCCCAGCAAGTCTTCACGGGCTACCCTGGCATCAGGAGATTGAAGGTCTTGTCTTCGATGGACACTTCTACCGGAAGTGTCCCCAGTAGCTCTCCGTCACACTCGCAGTGGATGCTTTCAGGTTTTTCCGAGTCCAAGGGTGTGCAGCGGAATCGCTTGGAAAAAGCCAGATCAACGTGTGGCACCTTCCAGTTCAGCCCGCTGGCTACGCTGACAAAGTAGTGCAAAAAATGGCGTACCTTGTCGGTCTTGAACAGCATAAGCCGATAGTCGTTGCGGATCAGTTCGGAGCCCAGGCGCATGCCCCGAAGCACGCCTGGGAATTTCTTGGCGCGAATGCCCATGATCAGCGTAACGCGCTCCGTGTGGAAGTTCTCTTCAGCGTCAAGCCATTCGACGTTAAAGGTCGAGAACTTGCGGCGCACCGCCATACGGATCATCTCCAGGAAATAGGCATACATGCCGAAGCGCTCTTTCTCCTCCACGGCAGTGCGGTACATCAGCTCAGCATCCGATCCTACGCCTGCGGCCACAATGAGGTAGCGCTCGACCGGGCCCTCTTTGCTTTGATATCGGATCATGCCCGGACGAATGGCCCGAGGCTTGTAGCGCAGGAGCAATCGGGCCGCTGCTTCCGGACGATGAGGCAACAGAAGATCGGTGGCCAGGAGGTTGCCGCTCCCCAGGGGTATCACTCCTAAAGCAGCTTGAGAGCCGGACCGCACTAAACCGTTGAGTACCTCATTGACGGTGCCATCACCGCCGCAGGCCAGCACCGTGTCAAAGCCGGAAGTCATGGCTTGCTCAGTCTGGGCTGTGGCGCTTCCCGCATGGGTAGTAGCCACGGCCTCAGCCTGCACCCCGGCCCCCTGAAGCACGGCGAGCACCTGAGCAATGGCCAGCGCCCGCTTTTCTTTCTTGGCGCCCGACGCCGGATTGTAGATGAGGAAGACCTTCTGCATGGAAGAGCTTCTAGGCCGCTAGCTCCTGGCTTCCAGTTATTTAAACAGCAATAGTGCGAACCATATCGAGTATCGTACACCAGCTATTTCCTGGGTCTGTGCTTTGTACTTAGCGGGTCGAGTAAGAATAATTTAATCGAATAGGACCGAGCTACAGCAAGAGCATCAAAGCTTCCCGGAATTCGCGACTGTAAATAAGTCCGTAATTGCCCACCGCTTCTTTATAGCGGGAGTAGCCGGAAACAAAGTCGAATTTCTTGATTTTCTTTAAATCAGCCAGCCGGGGCGGCGGCAGCGGGGACCAGGGATGGGTCCTGACCAGCAGCCAGAATTTGATTCTTAGTAGCCCTGCTCTGGCATACCAACCAAGATCGAAAGAGGCATAGACCAGTTCCTGAAAGCATTGCAGGTTCCTCGGGTTCCGCTGCTCCGCCGGTTGGTTTTCTTCCCGCAACTTGGCCTCCCAGGCAATCTGGAAGACCAGGATGGCATTGTGATTGAGCCTCTGCAGGTACTCCCTTACCTTGAGCAGGCGCTTGCGCTGCATGATGCAAAATTGGTCCCGGGAGAGCACCGGTTGGCTGGCATCGTCCATCAGGGAATCTAGAAGTTCTAAAAACCGCTCGGGATTTATATGGCGGTAGAGGTCAGGGAGATCCGTGATATCCGGTGGCGCGGTAACAGAAGCCAACCTGCCCATGGCGATGTTAAGGCCCGCCATCATGATCATGATTAGAAACAGCCAGAACAGCACATACACTTGGGGCATGGTTGTATCTTTTCAGAATCTCCTGAAGTTGTTTCTTGATTCGGTTAAAAAGATCAAGAGTGTCTTCCGGCGTCATTGGCAAGGGAACACCAGCCAGAGGACTGGGCGGCTCCGGCTTGCTGAACACCAACAGCCAGATGGCCACCGC
>DASZEU010000037.1:0-5575 GCA_035940535.1 Candidatus Angelobacter sp. | reverse complement strand
AGCACCGGGGAACCCGCTGCACACGCACTAGCCCGTTGCCGTTGCTTCCTTCCGGACCTGGCGGGGTTGGCGGGATTGCGTCGCGCGGGACCCGGCGCATCTGATTCTAACACCTTTTGCCTGCGCAAGATTCGGGTATGTTTTCGTTCCTCATTGGTGCGTGTCCACTTAGAGCTTTCTTCCTACCTGGAATTCAAAGAGAATATCTATGTGGCTTCCACCCTGGCAGTTCCAACCCGGCCCGCAGGCAGCGCCGAGAGATATTTTCAATGGTCGCTTTTTCTTCTTCTGCTTACCGGATTCGCTGCCTTGGCGGGCACCGGCAAGCTGGATTTTCTTTCGCTGGCAGTGGTGACGCCGGCCTTGTGTCTTCGCGGCTATCATCTGGTAAAAGGCAAGAACTTTGCCCTGGCCGAGCGCTGGACCAACTACCTGACCATCCTGTATTTCGTTGTTTATGCCCTGGATTACTTTATGTTGTCGCAGGGATTTGTCAGCGCCACTGTCCATCTGGTGCTATTCATCATGGTGGTGAAGATCTTTTCCGTGCAACGTGACCGGGATTTGCTGTACCTGGCGGTTCTGTCGTTTCTTATGGTCCTGGCGGCCGCTGTGCTGACCGTCGATACTTTATTTCTTCTGACCTTTGGCTTTTTTCTGCTGATGGCCATGTCCACCTTCATCAGCATGGAAATGAGGCGCTCCGAGCGTGCTGCCCAAACGGTGGGAGTTGCTACGCAGCAAGAGCGCAAGTTCAACCGGTCGCTCTCCGGGGTTGCCGTGCTATTGACGTTTGCCACGCTTGCCGGGGCCACCGTTCTCTTCTTCGTGCTGCCTCGCATGAGTACCGGCGGCGGATATTTGAGAAATTTTGGCTTCCAGAGCAATTTCGTGACCGGCTTCAGCTCCGAGGTCCAACTGGGAGGCATAGGACAGATCCAGCAGAGCAACAGTGTGGTGATGCATGTGCAAGTGCTGCGCGGCAAACTTCCTCCCGATCCCAAATGGCGTGGCGTAGCCCTGGTGAACTTCGATGGCCGGCGCTGGTGGAACCCGCAGGAGCCAGCAGTTCTGCATCCCCTTAACAACATGCCGCTGGACCTTTCGCGGTTGCGAGTAGGCACTGCGCCTCTGTTCAGCACAGTGGCGACCTCGCGTTCCTCGACTCTTTCCTACCGGGTCGTGATGGAGCCTATTGGCTCTTACATTTTCTTTGTTGCCCCGGTGCCGGTGAGATTCAGCGGTCCCTACGATCGAGTGGCTATTAGTGAGCAGGGATCGCTTTACTATTACTCCGACACTGGGAAATCCGTCGGACTCTATTATGGCGAGGCCGACACGCGCAATCCCGAGCCGTTGATTCAGAACTCGAATTCACGCGACTATCCTCCGGGACTGGAATTGATGCACCGGCAGCTCCCGCGGCGGCTCGATCCGCGAATTTCTGCCCTGGCCCAACAGATCACGGCCTCCGCCACCTCGAACTATGCGCGCGCCCGTGCCATTGAATCGTATCTACAGAAAAATTTCGGCTATACGCTGCAGCTTCCCGGATTCAGGGAAAGCGACCCGATCGCGAACTTTCTCTTCGAGCGCAAACAAGGACATTGCGAGTATTTCGCCTCTTCCATGGCCGTCATGCTGCGGACCTTGGGTATACCATCGCGCGTGGTCAACGGCTTTCGCGGTGGTGAGTTTAACGATCTGAACAAGTCCTACATCCTGCGCTCGAAAGATGCACACTCCTGGGTCGAGGTTTATTTTCCAGAATACGGATGGGCAACATTCGATCCCACTCCCGGCAGCGGCGCTGTTGACCCGTCGCAAAACGGAACCTGGGCGCGCTTGGCTCTTTACATGGATGTGCTCCGCGAAACATGGCGTGAATGGATCATTAACTACGACTTCACACATCAGGTACGGCTGAGTTACGAACTGAGCAGCAAAGCCAGCAGCGTGCAAGGCGAAACGCGGTCCTGGCTCTGGCGCAAATACCGAAGGCTTCTGGACGGCGTACGGCACTTTCAAGGCAGCATGCGAGACATCTCGCTCCGGAGTGTAGTGCTGATCGGCGTCCTGGTTTTGTTGATTGTGCTGCTGCCCTTTGCGCCTCGCGCCTATCGCAGTTTCCAAAGCATAAGAATGCGCAAGAACCCGCACCAGGCTCCTAAGCATGTCGCCAGTTTCTGGTATACGCGCATGTTGAAGTTGATGGAGCGCAAGGGAATCCGCAAGTCTCCAGCCCAGACGCCGAGCGAATTTGCGGCGACGATCCCTGATCCGCTAGTACGCCAGGAAGTTGTGGTCTTCACCGACCATTACCAGCGCGCCCGCTTTGACGAGTCGGTGCAAGATGCACAGATATTGCCGGAATTGTATGAAGAGCTGGCGGGGAAGGAACGATAAGCATAGAGGAAAGCAAAATTCCGGGGCAGATGTTTCCGTGCGGGGCTTCCCTGCCAGGCTTATTTCAGTAAATCTTCATCAAAGATTTCGGCCAAGGAAAGGTCAAGACCGGGAAGAAGTTTTTCTGCCTTTAAGAGACCCTGACTGACTTCATAAGTGCGGGTGTGATCATGTACCTCGATCACCTTCAGTTGAGGATAGACTAGCCAAACGACCTCACTTCCCGAAGCCAAATATTGATGAACTTTCTTAAAAGTATCTTGGGCCAGATTGGTCGGAGAGATGACCTCCACAGCCAGAGCAGGAGCGCCTTCCACGGGTGAGCGTTTGATGTTAATGCGCTGAAGATGCGCCGTGGTGAGGAAGGCAACATCGGGCCTTCGCACAGTGTCTGGCCCCAGAAGAAAATCAGTCTCACCGGTGACGTATCCAAGTTGGTGGCTTCTCGAGAAATCACGCAAAGCACGATGAATGCGAAAACGAATCTCATTGTGCTCTATCGTGGGAGACGGGGGCACCAGCAATTCTCCTTCGTCAAGCTCATAGCAGACCGCGTCCTTGGATTCTTGCATCTTCAGAAACTCGTCAAAACTAATTCTAGTGGTCGCGCTCATACCGTCTCCATTACCCGCCAGTGAGCATCGATTGTTCGGCTACTTCCCGCAAAGGCTCTTTTCAGTTTAAGCGACTTAGCCCTTTTAGGGCATAAAAAGATGAGCGTGCTGTGCCTGTCAACCCGCCTTCGTGCTCAACAGATTGTTCAGTATTCCACCCAAGCCGTAGGCGCTGGCAATGAATCCGCCGACCGCTACGGCTCTCATGCTCTTCGGTAAGCCTCCCCAAATTTCCGACGGCGAAACTCCGTAGTGCCAGCCGTTGCTGTGAAAAACGTAGAAAATCAGGATCATTCCTATCAGGAACAGGCCTAGTGACAAGAATATATTTGGGCCCTTTTAAACGGCCATTTGTCTGCCTATTTTGTAATCAAGCCGCAGGCGATCCGGTCTCCTGCGTTGCCGGCAGGATCGGTCTTGCCGTCGTCGGCCTTAGCGTGAACGACTAGCGCGGTCCCGCCACCGGTGAAGACGGAATGCGGATCATCGTCCATGGTCACGTTTGGGGCAATCACTGTACCTTTGGTCTTGCCTTTGGCGTCTACGGTGAAATTTGGGATGTCACCGGCGTGGGGACCTTCAGGGTTCTGCAAGCCGTGGTGTTTTCCGTCGGGATTGAAATGCGGCCCGGCAGACTTAAAATCCGGCCCTTCGCACTTGGCAACCTGATGGACGTGAATGGCATGTTCACCAGCCGAGAGGTTTTGCAAGTTGAGCTTGATCTTCACTCCTCCCTTGGCCTCTGGCGAAAGAGTAGCCGTGCCGACACTCTGGCCTTGGCCATTTTGCAGAGCGACAACTTTGGGTTTGGCTTTGGGCTTGGCCTTGTCTTTAGCCACCCCGGCGGTAGCGGCCAATGAAATCACGCCAGCCAGTAGCGCCCATTTCCATACCGAGATTCTTTTTTTGGACTGATTTCTCAAGTTGTCTTTCATGCTGCCTCTCCTTATTTTTGCAATGGGGATATGGGGAATTTTGACGATTGCATTGTACATGCTAGCACCGCAATTCTATACAATATGAAGATACATGCCTGTTGAGAACTCCACCATGACGTTTGCGCCGGAGCACCCGGTTTCTGAATCCAACCCTAAGCCTCTCAAGGTCGGTTTCGTGAGCTTGGGGTGTCCTAAAAACCTCGTGGATAGCGAGGTCATGATGGGTATGTTGCAGAGCGGCGGGGCGCATATCACATCGCGGGCCGACGAGGCAGATGTCATCGTGGTCAATACGTGTTCGTTTATCGACAATGCGAAGCAGGAGTCCGTGGATACCATCCTGGAGATGGCCCAGCATAAGGCCAATGGCAAGGCCCAAAAACTGGTGGTGGCTGGCTGCCTGGTGGAGCGCTATCGCGACGAAATTCAGAAGAACATCCCTGAAGTCGATGCCGTGGTCGGCACCGGCGAATTAGAGAATATCCTGGCGGCCGCAGGAATTACAGTTCCGGACGCGCCCGCGACGAGCAACTCTCCTTTTGTCATCCTCAATTCTGCGTCTTCCTCCACCAGCCAAGCCCTGAAATCGGGCGTGCGGTCGCGCCCGGAAGGTGAGTTACGCGAATCGCAAGGACGTTTTTCTCGCGCCGAATGGGATGGCGCGATCGCCAGCCTGCCTAACTATCTTTATAACGAGAACACGCCCCGTCTGCTGGCCACGCCTAAGGCTTCGGCCTACATCAAGATTGCAGAAGGCTGCGACCACCCCTGCGGTTTTTGCATCATTCCCCAGCTTCGAGGCAAATTTCGCTCCCGCCATTTTGAGTCGGTGATTGCTGAAGCTGAGCGGCTCGCGGCCAATGGCGTGCGGGAGATCACCCTTATCGGCCAGGATACGACGTGCTACGGCGAAGACCTTGGCCTGAAAGATGGGCTCGCACTGCTCTTGGAGCGTCTTGCGCAAATTGACGAGCTGCGGTGGGTGCGTTTCCTCTATGCCTATCCAAACAAAATCACGGGCAGGCTTCTGGAGACCATGGCGGCGCACGAAAAAATCTGCTCGTACATTGATGTACCCCTGCAACACGCGTCTTCTTCGGTATTGAAGCGCATGAAGCGGGGCGCCGGCGCTGAGATTTTCCTGAAATCCATTGAGAAGATGCGCCGCTCGATTCCCGGCCTGACTCTCAGGACCTCATTCATCGTCGGATTTCCGGGCGAGACAGACAAGGATTTCGAAGAGCTATGCGAGTTTGTGAAGGCTGCCCAGTTTGACTGGCTAGGAGTTTTCAGCTACTCGGATGAAGAAGGCTCGGAAGCTTATCACCTGGACAACAAAGTTGCCGGGCGCGAAATCGAACGCCGCCGGAAGAAGCTGATGCAGGTGCAGCGGCAGATCAGCAAAAAGAAGAAAGCCAGGTTGGTAGGCCGGCAGTTTGATGTGCTGGCGCTCGGACCTTCCGAAGAAACCGAGCTTCTGTGGGAAGGACGCACAGACATGCATGCTCCCGAAATTGACGGTAAATTGTTCATCAACGACTTCGGCGAGCAGCAGGAACTCGGGCCGGGCGAGTTTTATCGTTGTGAAATCACGGAAGCGCATGACTACGATCTGGT
>DASZEU010000036.1:0-4234 GCA_035940535.1 Candidatus Angelobacter sp. | reverse complement strand
AGAGCGTCAATCGCCTCAAAGGCAAGGCTGAAATGCATTTGAAGCTGCTGGTAAAAGACGGATCTCTTCGGCAGGCGTTGGAAGAGATTGAATTGCCGACTACCGTGGGCAGCGAATACCTCACCAAGCTGCGCGAGAAGGCCTCACGGCAAAGAGAGCGCCAGACGAAAGCCCGCGCCCTTTCGGTCCAAGTAAATAAAATTTTTGATCCGCTCGACCAGGATATCTGCTGCCGCAAAGTGCAGTCCGGCCACATGCTGATTGACATCGCCCATCTCATCGATCACAAGCAGGTGCAGAAATACCAAAACCGCTACCAGATGGCCAGCCGGCATTTGCCGGGAATCGAGGTCGTCATGAGTGGTCCTTGGCCCCCGTATCATTTCATCCCTAGCAAACGATCTTCTTAAAATTGCGCTTTGAGCTGCTGGCTTCTGGCTGCTAGCTTTTGCCGGAGATGCTTCCATTCGTGTAAGAGGAGGATAATTCCCACCCTTGCAAAGAACGCAAGGATGGGGCACCCCTCCGCAAGCACCCCTCCACAAGTTAGGTCATCCAAGCGGCTTCCCCGGATTACAGGGCAGATGTAGACTTCTTCTACCCAACTCCAAGCAGCTACTTGGCATCTAAATGCCTGAAAATGGAATCGGAGTACAATTTGGTCGGGTATTTTTGCCTGAGCCGGAGTGTCCAACTGCCTCGGTTCCCTGAACTGCCTCGGAGACCGGAATGAACCCAAAAACCCGTGTGCTGATCATTGACGACGATGTGGCCATGGCTAAGTATCTTGCTTCGCATTTGTCTCGGCGCGGCTTTGCAGTGAGTATGGTTCCGACCGGGCAGGAGGCTTTGCGGGTCTTTCGGACCTTCGATCCACAGTTGGCGTTGCTGGACATGTCGATTGAGAGCATGGTTGGCAGCGACATTCTCCAGCGCCTCAAGCAGATAAAACCTGCGCTCGCAGTGATGATTATTTCAGCCAACAAAGATCCTGAAGCAATTTTTAAGGCTTCCCGGCAGGGGGCAGATGATTACATCAGCAAGCCTGTCGATCCGAAAGAACTTGACGTTCGGATGAATAAAGTTCTCGACAACCAGCGCCTCTACAGCGAGGTCACACATCTGCGCGAACAGGTGCGCCGGCAGGCTGACTTCAGCATGTTATTTGGGACCAGCCCCAAGATGATGGAAGTCAAAATGACGATCGAGCAGGTTGCCGACACCACTGCGACCGTCCTCATACGCGGGGAAAGCGGGACAGGCAAAGAGGTCGTATCGCGCATGATCCACTCAGAATCCTCGCGCTGCGATAAGCCCTTTGTGAAGGTAAATTGCGCCGCCATTCCCCACGAATTGCTGGAGAGCGAATTGTTTGGCTATGAAGCGGGTGCATTTACCGGCGCCAACCGTCAAAAACTGGGCAAATTTGAACAAGCCAATGGTGGGACGATTTTTTTGGATGAGATCAGCGAGATGCATCCAGCCTTGCAGGCCAAGCTTCTGCATGTTCTCCAGGACCACGAATTTTCACGTCTGGGGGGCAAGCGTGATATCCAGGTTGACGTGCGGGTACTGGCCGCCACCAACAAACCTCTGGAACGGGCTGTAGAGGAAGGTGTGTTTCGTGAAGACCTCTTCTATAGGCTCAACGTCGTCAGCATCCATATACCTCCGTTGCGGGAGCGCCGCGAAGAGATTCCCGTTTTTCTGGATTTCTTTCTTACCAAATACAGCGAGCAGTACGGCAAACATCCACCCAATTTCAGCGAGTATGCTGTGAGCCGCATCATGGAGTACGCATGGCCAGGTAATATCCGCGAGCTGGAAAACCTGGTGAAGCGGTACGTGATCGTGGGCAACGAAGCCCAGATCATCCGTGAGCTCTCCACCCATAAGCCGATTGTTTCTTCTCTGGGTGCACCATCGGCGGTAGGCGCGGAGGCCAGCCCTGCCGGGCCTGCCATAGTCTCACCGATCCAAGGTAATGGCAGCAGCATAACCGAGTTCGAAATGCCTTCTCTTCTCGAGATCGGACGCAGGGCGGCCATGCAGGCGGAACGTGAAGCCATTGAACGAGTATTAGCCCAGACCCGCTGGAATCGCCGTCAAGCGGCAAAGATTCTTAAGATCAGTTACAAGGCATTGTTAAACAAGCTGAAAGCCATGGAAGAGCACAACAAGGGCCAACATAAGCATTTTATTGCTTAGCTATGGAACATGAATACCACATTTGTGCTCACCTAATCCCACTCGATTCTTAAAAGATCCACTTGTCGAATTTGCCGATTTAATTAATAAATCCTTGAAAAGATTACCTTTAGCTACTGAGAACGGACACCAGAGGAAGCATACAGAGTTTGGTTCCCAAGTTGCTGTGAGTATCAGTACCTAAAAGAGGTCGTAAATTAAATGGATGTAATCCTCTTCCAAAATTGTCGATTCCCCCAATTCAAGTGTCTGGGTCTCGGACCCGACTTCATCTTGCATCGCCTTCCCTGATTTGTTCCCTCCATCCCTTGCCTCTTTAAAGCGGCCCAATGGGCCGCTTTTTTCTTGGGGGAACAAAGCAATCCTGCAATGCTGTTTACTTTCGAATGGATCAGAACGATTCATGCCTGAGCGGCATCATAGGATACTTGAATCTACTTGAATCGCAGACATTGACGGGTAACAAGTATGGCGAATAATATTGGTAGTTTATCGAGGAACATGGACAAGAAGAAGCTGGAAGCGTTCAAGAAGCGGCTGGAAGAGCGGCAGCAGGCTTTGCGGAAGGCCGTAAGCCGCACGGAGGAAGATGGGCGTGTTGCCGACCAGGACACCGCGCAGGACATCGCCGACCGGGCTGCCAGTTCTTATACCAAAGAGTTTCTGTTTTCCCAGAGCAACAATGATCGCCAGCTCCTGCAGATGGTGGAAGGCGCGTTGCAGCGGATTCGCGAAGGAACGTTTGGAGAATGTAATGCCTGCGGCAATGAAATCAACCCCAAACGCCTCGAAGCTGTGCCCTGGACCCGCCATTGCATCGAATGCCAGGAAAAAGTCGAGCAAGGACAATTGGAAGAAGCCAAAGACTGAGAACGAATTCTAGTGGTTACGCAAGCGTTCATCAGATCCAACAGGAATACGCTCAGTAGTTGCTAGCGCCTATCCTGGAGGCCAACCCAACGCTCTTCCTCCCAGCAAATGCAGGTGCAGGTGAAAGACAGACTGACCGGCGCCGGGACCTACGTTATAGACCGTACGATAACCATTCTCAATGCCGCGCTCGCGCGCGATCTTCGCCGCGACCAACTGGCAATACCCCAGCAACTCTGCGTCTGTATCCTCGGCTTCCTTGAGCCCGACAATGTGCTTTTTGGGGATTATCAGCACATGGACGGGGGCTTGTGGATTGATGTCTTCGAAAGCAAAACTCCGGTCATCTTCATAGACCTTCTTGGAAGGAATTCTGCCGGCGATGATCTTACAGAAAAGGCAATCAGTCATAACTCGGGAATAGTAACAAAAACGCCGGGCCGTGCATTTTCGGGTGTAGTTAAAAGTGAGAGTCAAAGCTGAATCATTCTTCCTGAATTCCATACGCCGCCAGCAGTTTCTGGAATTCATCGGCAAAACTGATTCGTGGATGATGCCTCCTCTTGTCGCCGGTGGGACATCAAGATTCAGCCGTCCCCTAAAGGGGACTCTTGTTTTATTGACAAGGTAACCCAGCATTGGGTTCGGCGCCAAAGTACAGCGCCCAGCGCCGAAACATGCTGGGCTATTTTCAATACGGTTCACTTAAGCTTTTGATGAACCTTTTCGATCAATAGCTTTAGTGCAGAGACAACCGAAAATCTGTGCCGCCCCGCTGGGGCTTGTCATTTATCCCTAATCTTTTCCCAGCGTTCATACGCTGGGCTAACTTCTTAGTGCGCCTCCGGCGCTGACCATCTGAGTCCCTGACAACTTCGAATTCCTTAAGTGAACCGTATTGGGGCTATTTTCACAATTTTCATACGTCCCCTTTTCGGGGGACTCGGGAATGCTATTACCATCAGGAAGGCTCTTTGGGGCCAGATCCTCGCCTAGCCGCAAGGCGTGACTCGCACTTTTAAGTACACCCTGCATTTTCCACCAGGCGACATTCATTAAATCTTTCTCCTCTCGATAAATGCTTCTTCCGGCAAGGCATCCTCGCGGAACAGAAGCTTCATCAGCGGCATCGACACCAGTGTGGTTGCTCCTGTCA
>DASZEU010000035.1:0-8132 GCA_035940535.1 Candidatus Angelobacter sp. | reverse complement strand
GTGGCTGTGTAAGCGGGCACCCCAAAAAAATCGACGAAGGCTCCTTGAGGAGGAGTCATGTTGGTGTCCATCAAGATGCCGACGGTTTCTCCGTTCTTAAGGGCGCTGAGCAGCCCACGGGCGAAGTCTTGCTTGGAAAATGTCTGGTTGCCATGTAGTGTGCGGTAGTGGTCTACCATGGCATTCAAATATGGGTTATCCAGAGGGCGGATCACGATTCTTAGTGGATGACCGTTCAGAGAATGGACGAACGAGCCGATCTCCCATCCTCCGAAATGTCCGGTCAAAAAGACCACTCCTTTGCCCCGTGCCTGAGCTTCTGCGAAATTCTGAAAGCCGTCATAAACCGCGACTTGAGAGACATTTTTCTCAGAGTAGAGTGGAAAGAGGCAGAACTCCGCCAATTGCCTGCCAAAGCTTTTGTAAAGCTCACGCAGTATCTTTCTCTTTTCCCTTTTGGTTTTTTGCGGAAAAGCGATATCCAGATTACGCATACCCACAACCCGCAAGCGGGGATGCATAGTGTAGGCTAGAAGTCCCACGCTCATACAGAATCCCCTGGCCAGTGGCCGCGGGAGCAACCCGATCAACTTTGCCAGCAGCCAGACGGGAAAATATTCAATCCGATGTCGCATTTAGCATTCGGGGAAGCACTCAGCAGTCAGCACTCAGCATTCAGCCAACCCAAGAGGCTCCTAACCTGAACTATCACCTTATCATTCCGCAAGCTTTTTACGGTGCGGTCGTAATTGCTGGACGCCGGGCTAAACGTTTTCCTGGCCGTCATGTTCAAAGCATTCTCGATGTTGGTCGAAGATGTTTCGCGGGCTGAGTGCTGAATGCTAAATGCTAAATGCTTCCCCCGTGAGAGAATAACTACATGGCCTTGGTTGTTGTCGGAGGGCATTCTCGCAGTGTGGGCAAGACGAGCGTCGTGGCTGGCTTGATTGCTGCGTTGCCGGAATGCAACTGGACTGCCCTCAAGATCACGCAATATGGCCACGGGATTTGTTCTGCCGACGGGGAACCTTGCGACTGCGTGACCGACGATCACACTCGCGCCATCACCGAAGAGCATGACCGCAGCGGTGAAACCGATACGTCTCGTTTCTTAGTGGCCGGCGCGGCGCGCTCGCTTTGGGTCAGAACCCGGCAAGGTATGTTGGCCGAAGCCATGCCCGATATTCGGAAAAAGATTGCCTTGGCTGAAAATGTGATTATTGAATCCAACAGCGTGATCCGTTTTCTGCGCCCCGACCTTTATCTCAGTGTGCTAGACGCGGAGACGGCTGATTTTAAAGACTCGGCCCGCGAGTTCCTGGACCGCGCTGATGCCGTGATTCTGCACAAGTCCAATGAGACTCCCCGCTGGAATTCAGTCTCGCTCAAACCAGTCGCCGGACGCCCCTTCTTTCTGATCGAGCCGCCGCCTTATGTGACTCCAGAGATCGTGTCGTTCGTGGGGGAGCGGGTAAAAAGTGTGAAGGATGGGGCAAGCTGGGCATCGGAATTTGGACATGCACCATCGAAATGAGTGTTCCTGCTTCTGGTCTGGTAATATTCCTTGCGTGTAAGAGCGCGCTGCTTTTGTCGATCACGGCTTGAGGAGTGATAAATGAGCAGACTACGTTTAATAGTTCTTCTGGGCTTGTCCCTGATCTTCAGTGGACTTTCCTTTGCAAAAGACAGAGACCATGATCGCGATGACCGCAGAAATCATTTGCGGGATCGTGACCGCGATCATGACAGAGACCGGGATGACCGCCGTCACCACCGGCATCACAAACATAAGAAACACCACAATGATCATGATCGCGATGACAGGCGCTGAGAAGAAGCTGCTAGCTACTGGCTTCTAGCTACTAGCCAGAGCGGCGATCACTTGGTCTACTGATCATCCGATTCTTCGTAGTAACGCTCTCCGGCGCAGGCGCGGCAGAGGATTTTTCCGTCGCGCTTTACTTCCCTGCGAAAGTTGATGCCTTCACCGCACTCGGTGCAGGTGATGCGTTCGCCTTTGAATCCTGGGAACTCCTCCGGGGGAAGGGCGACTTTGACCCACTGGGTCGAGAACAACTGCTCGTCCGCAATTTCCTGGTAAGCCAGCATTTGCTGTTGATTCTTGTTCGCTAATTCCGGATGCAGGCTCCGGGCCAGATCTTTTGACGATTCCCGTGCCGCCACGCGTACCGCTTTGCCGCTTTCCAGGTCAATGAAGGTGGCTGCCATCTTTCCCCAATCACGAAATTTCAAGGCCCGCTTTCCCAAGCGGCATCCGGTCACCACCATGATTGCGTCAGTGGCGCAGCGATCAATCTCTACGAACGTTACCAGGCGCTTGCGGTCTTTGCCCTGCGGGTCAGCGATTCCCAGTTTCCGGAGTCCTAGCATGGCCAGGCGAACGCCCAGGACTTGGCCGGCGCAAAGGTGTCCGTGGGCCACTTCGGCGTCTTGGAGATATTCGGTTAGAGTCTTCACTAGAACCATTACACCGCAAAGGACGCTAAAGGCGCAAAGGAAAAGCAAACCGCATGTCAGAGGGCGCAGTGCAGCATAGTCGCAACCAAAAGCTCAACGCTGATGAACGCTGATTTGAACTGATTGGCGCTGATGGGTGCTAGTCCGGCTCCAGCCGGACGTATGAAAAATAGCCCGCCGTTTCAACGGTGGGAGAGATAGGCAGATAGTGGCATTGGACTTTCGGTATGTCGATGAGAGTAGCGCGATGCAACCTCCGGGAGCACCTGCCCTTCTCATCTTTTACGATGGATGCTGTGTCGGAGAAGACTGTGGAAAACCATGTCCGCCTCAAGCAGCGAGCGCCCAAGATACTTATTATTGACGACAAGCTTGATACCTTGCTGCTTCTCCGGGAGTTGCTCGCCTCGCGGGGCTACGAAGTGGTCACCAGCAACGAGGCGGATGAAGTCAAACAGATCGTTCAATCCGAAAATCCCGACCTCATCCTGCTGGATGTAGTCATGCCGGGCAAGTCAGGGTATGAGGTTTGTCGCGAACTCAAGGAAGACCGCCGGACGCGTCTTATTCCAATCGTCATGATTACCGGGTTGAGCGATCGCGAAGACCGTGTACGAGGCATCGAGGCGGGAGCCGATGATTTCTTGAGCAAGCCGCTTTATCCTGAAGAGCTGTTTGCGCGGGTCAAATCGCTCCTGAAGCTTAAGGAGTTCACAGACGAGCTAGAAAATGCCGAGGCGGTCCTGGTTGCCCTGGCCCTGGGCATTGAGTCTCGTGATCCGTATACCGGGAACCATTGTGAACGGCTGGCGGGATACGCTGCTGCCCTGGGACACTATCTTCGTCTGGATGGCGATAGCATTGTTGCGCTCAAGCGGGGTGGCTATCTACACGATCTGGGAAAGGTTTCCATCCCCGATGAGATCCTGAAAAAAGGGGCGCGGCTCACGCCGGAAGAGTGGGCGGTCATGAAGCAGCATCCGGTGATTGGAGAATCCATTTGTCGTCCCTTGCAGTCGTTCCGCAATGTGTTGCCCATTATTCGCCATCATCACGAACACTGGAACGGGAGCGGATATCCGGATGGGCTGGCGGGCACGGATATTCCATTGCTGGCCCGCGTCTTGCAGACCGTGGACGTGTACGACGCTCTGCGCACAGAGCGTCCGTACAAGCCGGCGCTGGACCATGATGAGTCAGAAAGAACCATGCGTCAGGAGGCTGCCGCCGGACGATGGGACCCTCATCTGGTCGATGAATTCTTTCACATGCTAAGGCTACAGGAGCAGGCTGCATGAGTGTGGCAATCCGGGACTTCCCTTGGTATAGTTCCAATCTCAGTCTGGCACAACCTACTTACAGCATCATTATTCCCGCCTATAACGAGAGCCGGCGGATTGGCAGCACGCTGGAGCGTGTTGTCGAGTATTTGCGCGAGCAAAAATGGAGCGCCGAGCTGTTAGTAGTAGACGACGGATCCAAGGATGAGACCACAGAAATCATCGGCCGCTTTGCCGCCGAGAATCCCGAGGTTCAGCTCATTCGCAATCCTGGAAATCAGGGCAAGGGTTATTCTGTTCGCAACGGAATGCTCAATGCCAAAGGAAAGTTTCTGCTGTTTACCGACGCCGATCTCTCATCTCCCATTGTGGAGGCCCACAAGCTTTTTGCAGCGCTCGAAGGCGGGGCGGATGTTGCGATTGGCTCCCGATGGATGGATCGTTCGCTGCAGTTCGAGCGCCAGCCCTTATTGAGACGGATTTATTCGCGTACTTTCAATCTTTTTCTGAAGATTGTAATGGGCCTGAATTTCTACGATACCCAATGCGGTTTCAAAGCTTTCACGCGAGAAGCTGCACAAGCGATTTTCCCCTTGCAACAAATCCATCGCTGGGCGTTCGACGTGGAATTGATCTTTCTGGCGCACAAAATGGGGCTGAAGGTTGCAGAAGTCGCCGTAAGATGGGGCCATGACGACCGTTCCAAGATGCATCCCATTCGAGACGGAATTCGCATGGGCTTCGAGGTCCTGAAGGTGCGGTGGTGGTCGTGGACCGGTAAGTATGATGCGGCGGCCCACGGTAAAGGGCGCTAAGCTAGTCATGGTTCACCGCGGAGAAAAACCAAAGTCAAAACAGGTTCAAGAGGCAGCGGTTGCCCGTTTCTTGATTTTGGGCGTTACCGTCAAACCTCGTGCAGGGTCATAAGCCAGCGTCATTTCTGCTGAGCAGGGGCCGCAAAGCCAGAAATGTTCCACGCGACCGGCTGGCTTAGGTTTGGCCAGCATGGGGCCTTGCGGGCGAGTTTTCGGTTCAGCGGGGTTCTCGACCATGAAAACTTTACCTTCCCGCAAATAAATCAACGGAGTCGAGCAGGTGGGGTTCGCGCATTTGGCCAGCATTGGTCCTCCTGATAACTCACGATTCTTGGTGCGATCAATTTCAGGCACATAGATGCAAGTCTTGGATTTTGGTTGTCAGGCGCGCGACAGAATTTCCAATTTGTAATTTCTAATTTGCTCGCTTTACATCGGTGGATCATTTTCACTGGCTTCGCGGTTTTCTGTTGTAGACCGAACTACTGCGGACTCGTCGGTAAAGAAGCTCATGGTACCTGTCTTGCCGAATTCCACCGGACGCGCCGTGATGCGGTATTTTCCTGGCTTGCCTTCGATGTTTCCGGGTTCAACGAGGGTGTAATGAAATTCAAAGCCATCCTTGATAAGGGGATCACCCGCAAAACCGGGTGGAAGTATCTGGGCGTGGTCCGAAGATGGTTCGGTGCTCTCTTCGCCAACAAGCGCATTAAGTCTGGCAGGGAACCCGATGGCTGGATACGTTGAGGAATAGGCCATCAGGCTGGTATTCAAGGTTCTTAGGAGAGCGGCAGCTCCGACATCGGCATTCTTGGGACCATGATGAAACCTGCTGAAAAATTCTTCGGATTCAAGATCAAGTTCACGAAAATTACCTCCCCCGATGATTCGCCACTCGCCATCTTCGAGGCGCATGGAAATAGCAAATGTCATAGATTGATCGTGGCTTTCGTGGTCTGTGGCTTGCAAGAGCACGAAGGCATCAACGCCGGAGATGAACGAGTTCTTTATCGCGATCGTGCCCTTCACCTCACCGTCGTTTTGTGCCACCTCCCATGTGTGTCCGTCACTAGTCTTGCGGAGTAGCAGCCCCGACCTTTTGAGATGTTGGCTAATCAATATCTCCTGTCCCATTTCCTGTCGTAATTCAGCCCTTTCTTTGGACGAAAGATCGTCGATCATTTGCAGAAATTTGGCCGGAAAATGCTTTTCAACATCCTCGATTTTCGTGGCCGTTGCTATTTCTTCGAGCGCGGCTTCAGGAGTGCCGGCTTGCGACCAGCCAGCCATGCAAGCGCAAAAAACGAATGTGACGGTCAGCGACAAGCGGTGAATCAGTCTCATGGTTTTTCCTGTGCTTTGTAGACACCAGGAGGAAACTATTGGTTCCTATTAGAATTTCATGGATATTACAGGGGAAGCGCCTCTCGCTTCTGTTGTTCTGCTTGGCGGGTTGCTGAAAATAGTGAGGCGAAGAGTGGAGGCAATAATTGGCGAAGAACGTTCATTCCCGCTTCGGTCATGCCACCGGGTACGGCAACTTCGCAAATCAGCTCTCTAGGTTTCATGCCTGTGCGCAATAGATTGGTTGTCGCTGCCAAAGTTTCGATACACGCGGTAGCTAGCTCCGGACCCGAAAGGCTGGGAGCGATCGCCGAAGCCTGGCGGCAAAGTTCATCGATGCACAGCGCCAGAAATGCGGGGCCGCAGGAGGTTATGTCGCCGAACAAGCGTATCTGATGCTCTTCGACATGCAAAAGCCTACAAGTGGGGGCCAGGAGTTGTTCCAGCCGTCGGGCATGTTCCGGAGTTGTCCGCGATCCATAGCCAACCAGGGCTGCCCCTTGGTTGATCTGCTGGGTCACAGTTGGAATGAGTTTTGCCACAGCGCAAGGAAGCCGTTGCTCAAGCTGTGCAAAGGAGAAAACGTTGGTAAGGAAAACGCAAAGGTGATCAGCACGCAGATTGTGCTCAATAGTCGTAAGTACATTCGCTGTGTCGCTGGGCTTCACGGCGATGAACAAAATCTCCGATTGTTGCGCCACGCGCTCTGAGGGTCCACAGTGCACACCAGGAAACTCGGAAGCTAGCAATTCCAGTTTTTTGCGGCTGCGATTTGCCAGCCAGATATGTTCGGTCGGGACGACTTCGGAACCCAGGAAGGCGCGGACCAACATGCCTCCCATGCTGCCGGTCCCGATAAACCCTACGTCGAAACGGGTGTTAGGCATAGACAAAGTGCATTGGAATATATCCTCCCACCCCTCGCAAAAAACGCGAAGGATGGGGCACCCCAGGTGGATCTTCTTTCAAGTTTCAAGGGCTCGACTGCCTGCAAAATTGCAACAATCTATCTCAGCCGCAAGGCCAGCAGATTCGGGGGAGCAGCCGTGCTGTCCGATTTCTTGAATGTAGTCGGTATCTGGGCGATGTCGGTGTTACCAATCAAATCAATCTTGTCTACGGTATTGGTTCCGGCGACGCTTACCCATAGCGTATTTACGTCATTCACTATGGCTCCGGCCAGAGGTTCCGTTGCTCCCGCAGGCAACGAGATCAGTACGGGTGGCCCCCCCTGAAGCTGGCCTACCAGCACCTTGTTGATGCCCATCGGCAGGACAATGGCGCGAACGCCAAATGATCCCACGATCAATTGACGCGCTGTGAATGCGCCCAGCCCGAAATCGATGAAGTTATTGCTGAAGGTCGCATTGGCAGCGGTCGTAGTACAGAATGTGCTTGTGGGAGGAGTGTTTGGTGTAACGGTCACTGTCTCCACATCAAGCCCGCTGGCATTTGCCACCACGATCGTGTCGCTGTTCAGGATGGGCTGCACAAACTGGGGAGCGCTAGTGGTAGCGAGATCGGGCTGCTGAGCGTTATTGCAGGTGGAAAAAACATTCACGGCGCTGCTATTTGCCATGAAGACAAAAGGATCCGACGAAAGGGCCGCAACATCTTTCGGAGAACCACCTATGCCAGTCAAAGTTTGCAAGGCAAGCGCCGGCGAGAATACATAAACCGTGCCGCCATTGCCAGGGCCGGCGGCAATAAAGGCTTTGAATCCATCGTTGTCAAAGGCCGCTGCCACCGCGCCCGGGACAATGAAGCTTTGCAGGCTATTCGACGGCTGGTCAAAGACCCACAGCCGCTGATTGGCGGGATTGGGTTCGATGGGCGTGCCGGTACTGGGATTGTTGGCTGCATTGGAAACTATGGCTTTGTTTCCGTTGGCTGAGACGGCCAGCACTTTTCCTAAGATACCGGGCGCGACCAGGGCAACTGTTTTGGCCGCAGGATCGAGTGAAACCAATCCGGCATCGGTACCAAGAAAGCCGCGAACTCCTCCGGTGCCAATCACAATCGAATTGGGCACACCCGGAAGCGTGATAGCGGTTCCAGCGGTCGCGGTGCTGGTGTCGATGGGTATCAACGTGGGAGAGGTGCCGCTCGGAGGAGCAAACGAGCTGGTCACGAAGACCGTGGAAGGCGGGCTTGCGGCATTGGGAACCGTGACCCGGAAAAGGTTGCTGTACACAGGCTGGTTAAGCCCGTTACC
>DASZEU010000034.1:0-3507 GCA_035940535.1 Candidatus Angelobacter sp. | reverse complement strand
TCCGGGGACCGAACCACTTCGACCTCAAAGCCCTCCGAGCGAAGCAATATCTTCAGGGCTTCCAGGACAGAAGGCTGGTCATCGGCCACGAGGACGCGATAAATCTTCTTAGCGGTTGCCATGGAGATGCTTAACGTCCCCTGTACAGCTATAAGTTAAAATATTCTCAACTTGGCGATCTTGATTTAAGCATTATAGTCCTCCTCATCCTGTCTAACTGTGTGCAACCCAAGTTGGAACGGATTACCGGCTTGCCCGGCCATTGCGAACCATGATGTTGCCGCGATATGACGGTTCGGATTGAAGGAAAAGCCGAATCCGGTATTCAAGACGCTGGAAGCGGCCACAACGCCCTGTCCATCAGGTATTGGCTTTCCTCCAACTGTCTGGCCCTTGGCTAAGGTTTCCTGAGAAGCGCGAATGTTGTCGAGGAGCGTCCGTGCGGTGTTTACGTCTCCGTGGAAACCGGGAAGATCGCGCCTGGCCGGCAATCTGCGGGCTAGCAGAGCCGCGGCCAGATGGCCAGTTCCTTCCAGCCACACGGCATTGGGACTTGGCGGGGCAGAGAACTGGTCCGATGGGTTAAGGGCGCGCATGCTCTGGCTTGCGAAACTCACTCCCGAGACGCGCTCATTGCCTTTCAACCTGCTATGGATGGTCTGGGGCGTGTCTGTAGCCGCCAGATTCGTCTTAGCCCAATCGATGGACTGGGCATGGGTCTGGTCCAGCGTCGCCAGGAAAGACCATGTTTGCACGTCTTCGGGAATATTGTTCTGGCTTAAATTAGGATTGACGCTGACTCCGTCGGGCGCTGTTCCGGTAAAGAAAAAACCTCCATCGGTAGAATCGAACATGGCGTTCACGAAGGTGCGCGCATGTTCGGCCTGGCCCAGCCAACTGCCGTCGCCGGTCAAACTTGCCAGCATGGTAAACAGGGCAATGCAATCTATGTTGTGCTCGGTTGACTTGAACAACAATTTATTATTGCCGTTATCGACGCCGAAATTGAAGCCGCCCGCCCCTCGCGTATCAAAGGTATTATTCACAATCCAATGACCCAGCTTCACGGCCCCATCCAAAAACTGCTGGTCACCGGTGCGGTTAAAGAGCTGGGCCAGTCCAATTCCAGTCCAGGCCATGTCTCCGACCGCCGAACCCAAAAAGAAAAATGGAAACAGTGCGGGCCGAACGAACACTCCTTGAGCATCCGGCTGGTCCACAAAGTAGGCTTGGCGAACTCGGCCATCACCGATTGAGTCAACTTGCTGGGCGTGTAGCAGAGCCTTACCGAGCACAATCGCCCGAGCAATGTCCTCGGGCTGGCCGCGAAGGAGATGAGCATTGATGACCAGCGAGTTGTCATAGACAAAACCGGTGCTCTGGAGCCCTTGTTGATCGGTGTAACTCTGCGAGAGACGCACGGTTGCGCCCTGCGCGTAGGCGTCCATCATGACGTTCAGGAAGGAATAGGCGTTGTCTAAAGCGCCCGCAAACTCGGATGCATCATTGAAGTGCGCGTCATCCAATAGCGTTTCTTGGGCGCGCGCCGCGGGAACAGTGTGTAGACCAGGCAAAGAGGTAATGCCGGCCACTGCCGCCATACCGAGGCCGAATTTGGCAAGCTGCCGTCGCGAGATTCTGTGGTCTTCCATGGGGGATGCTCCTTTCCAGCAATGTGAGGCAAGCAGAAAACCAGAAACGGCGAGATTGTACATGACTAAATCGTTTGAGTAAACGTGGAAATCGGAGAGGCTGGGCGGAGTCGCCCTAAGGTGACGACTGACTCAGCCCGCCGTTTCAACGGCAGGAATGATAGAGAAGACGAGCAATGCTGGGTTGCATGGCAAACAAACATGAGTCCTGAATTCCATACGCCGCCAGCAGTTTCTTGAATGCATCGGCAAAACTGATTCGCCGGTGGGGACATCAAAGATTCAGCCGTCCCCTAAAGGGGACTCTTGTTTCATTGACAAGGTAACCCAGCATTGGATTCGGCGCCTGACAGCGCCGAATCATGCTGGGCTACTGTCAATACGGTTCAGTTAAGCTTTTGATGAACCTTTTCGATCAACAGCTTTGTCGGAGAGAGCAAAAGAAAACCTGTGTCGCCCCTCTGGGGCTTGTCATTTATCTGTAATCTTTCCCAGCGCTTACGCGCTGGGCTAACTTCTTAGTGCGCCTCCGGCGCTGACCATCTGAGTCCCTTACAACTTTGAATTCCTTAAGTGAACCGTCCCTGGCGGGCGCGGTAGATTCGCGAACCACAAATTCGGGTTCCAAAATGACTTCTCCGGGGTCTTTGCCGCCGTTGAGTCGTTCCAACAAAATACGGGCGGCGGTTGCGCCCATTCTCTGCAACGGCTGGCGGACGGTGGTGAGGCTGGGGTTCTGAAAAGCTGCGCTGGCAATATCGTCAAAGCCCACTACGGAGACATCTTCAGGCACGCGCAGTCCGTGTTCCCGAATAGCGCGAATTGCTCCAATGGCGGAGAGATCGTTGTAAGCCAAGAGTGCAGTGAAAGGAGTGGTACGAGACAGAAGCTCCTGGGTCACAGGATATCCGACCACAGGCGAGTATGTATTGGCCTCAAGTTGCACGGTAAGCTTGGGCAGTATGGGAACAGATAAGCTGTGGGCCACTTCCTGAATTGCCTTCCATCGGACTTCAGAATCCGAACTGAACGGCTGGCCCTTGATGAATGCGATGCGTTGATGGCCAAGACTCACCAAGTGCTGTAGCGCCAGCTTGGCCGCCAACTGATGATCAAGGACTACGTTCGTCACCCCCGGTAATCTGGTGTGGCCGGAAATATTGACTGCCGGTAGCGGCAAACTCTTATCCAACACCGTGTCGATCACGATGAAGCCTTCTACCGACCGCTCCATCAGCATCTTGGGGTACTCTTCCAGAAGATCTGCCCGCCGCCGGTGGCTCACGACAAAATAGAAGTAGCCTTCCTGCAACAGGTAATCATCCAGAGCATTTAAAAGCAGGGCGCCATACCCTTCACTGATTTCATGAACCAGCACTCCGATGGTATGGCTGCGTTTCCGCCGCAATGAGCGCGCCCAAACATTAGGACGATATTTGAATTTACTGACCGCGGCCAGGACGCGGTCTTTGGTCCGCTGCGGAATCTCCTGGGCCGTGGGTGAATCGTTGAGGACGACGGAAATTGTGGCCGGGGACAAATCCAGATACTTTGCCAGGAATTTCAGGCTGACAGGCCGCTCGTGCCCGTTTTGCTTTTTGCCCTGATTGGACATGGGTTGAGTGAATCTTACACTACATCGTGCCTGCTACTTGGCTTCCAGTTCATAGCCTTTAGCCTTTAGTACTTAGCCGCAATACCGTTCACTTAAGCCTTCGTGAACCTTCTCGATTAACAAGATTCTACGGAGAGATAAATAAAAACGTCTGTCGCCCCTACGGGGCTTGTCATTTATCCCTAACCTTTCCCAGCACTTACGTGCTGGGCTACTCTCTTCCGCCCTTGCAGGGCTGGT
>DASZEU010000033.1:0-13534 GCA_035940535.1 Candidatus Angelobacter sp. | reverse complement strand
CATGGCGACGGGTTACTGAATTTCGCCCGGGCTTTTCCACTTTCGTGTCGCGCACCCAAGCTGATCCGCTCGTGATGTTCTAGTGGTCGCCGGATGTAGGATATCCTCTCGTCTCATTGGACGCTCCGATAGAGAATGCTGCATATCCCTCCTGCCAAGCACAAATAGCTGTGAGACATAGAATTCAGCCGTCCCTAACAGGACTCCCATTGGATTGGAAGGTAACCCAGCATTGGGTTCGGCGCCTGACAGCGCCGACCATGCTGGGCTACTGCCAAACGTCCCTGCGGGACTCTATCACAGATTCCAAAGTACCTCCGAAATGTAGAAATTCCAGGGCGCGAGTGAACTCGTGCCCTGACACAAAGCTCGCGAAAAGGGCCTTTTTTCAGCGGCCTGTTTAGCCCCGGTTTATCCAAACGTGCCGGGAAGCTGATGCAAACATTCTTGAACATGGACAAGATGATCGGCAAGGACTTTGAGGCTGGTCTTTCCAACTTGAAGGCCATCGCAGAAAGGTAAATCATGTCGCAGGGACATTATTTCTAAAAACGTATCAATCGAATCAGGCGCAAGAACGGCTGACGCAAGCGTTCTGGATATGGATGAGTGTGTCTCATCTCCAGGAGGAGAAACTATGAAGCGTTTCACCATTGCGGTAGCAGTTGTTCTTCTTACCGGTCTTATCTTTGCTGAGGATAAGGCTCCATCAAATTTTGTGCGGGTGGCTGGCACGGCGGAAGTCAAAGTAATTCCTGACCGGGCAGTGATTGAATTGGGTGTAGAAAGACAGAACGCCAGCGCCAGCGTGGCGAAACAGTCCGCAGATGCTGTAGCACGTAGAATATTAGAAAGTCTTCATGCCAACGGAGTCGACGAGAAGGATATCCAGACGACTTATCTGTCGCTCCGGCCACAGTCCAGCTATAACAAAAAAGTAAGGACTTCTTATTTTGTTGCGCAGCAGACCATGAGCGTCACTGTTCGCGATCTATCCAAGCTCGATACTCTCTTGCAAGAGCTGATCGCGGCCGGAGGAAACCGAATCGATTCCGTCGAATATGAAACCAGCGACCTGAGAAAGTACCGCGACCAGGCGCGCGAACTTGCCGTGAAAGCAGCCCGTGAAAAAGCCCAGGCAATGGCACACGCGCTGGGCCAGGAAATTGGGAAAGCCCAATCCATCGAAGAGGCGACTGAATCCAGAGGTTACGGTGTTGCCAACAACTATATCGAAGAAGGTGGCTTCGCTCGCAAGTCTGCGTCAACATCTGCCGGTCAGACTCGGGTGTCGGCGTCAGTAACGGTATCCTTTGAGCTTAACTGAGGTATGAGCTTGTGCTTTCTTCTCTGGCAAATATCGCGGTCGCTCCACGCCGGCATGATCCAACGCGATAGAATAGAAGCAGTAACGCTTACAAGAAGAGAGCCTGTTTGAATACTGCCATTCGTAATATCGCCATTATTGCCCACGTTGACCACGGGAAGACCACGCTCGTAGATGCCATGTTGCGCCAGAGCGGCGCTTTTCGCGCGAACGAAAACGTTATGGAACGGGTGATGGACTCCAATGAACTGGAGCGCGAGCGCGGCATCACCATCTTGGCCAAAAATACCGCCATCTGGTATCACGAAGTCAAAATCAACATCGTGGATACGCCTGGCCACAGCGATTTTGGCGGCGAAGTGGAACGCGCGCTGAAAATGGTGGATGGAGTCATGCTACTGGTCGATGCCAGCGAAGGCCCCCTGCCGCAAACCCGGTATGTGTTGAGCAAAGCTCTGGAAGCTGGTCTGCCCCCGGTGGTAGTGATCAACAAAATTGATCGCCCGGATGCCCGCGCTCAAGAAGTGCTCAACGAACTCTACGACCTGTTCATCGATCTCGATGCCAATGAGGACCAGCTTGACTTTCCGGTGTTGTACACCAATGCCAAGTCTGGTACTGCATCTAATTCTGTTGATGTGCCGGGCGAAGACCTGCGTCCGCTGTTCGATGCGATCCTGGCTGCGACTCCGCCGCCGAGTGGCAGTCCGGAACATGCGTTGCAGGTGCTGGTAGCCAACCTGGATTACAGCGACTATCTTGGGCGGCTCGCAATTGCCCGTGTCTTTAACGGCAGCCTGCGCACCGGTGAGGATGTAGCCATCGCCAAGCTCGATGGCTCGCTGCAGAAGATCAAGATCACCAAGCTGTTCACCTTCAGTGGACTCAAGCGAATCGACATCGATAAGGTCGAGATGGGCGACATCGTGGCCATTGCCGGAGTTGAAGGCATTGCCATCGGCGAAACCATTACCAATGTGGAGAATCCCGACCCGCTGCCGTCGATCATCATCGATGAGCCAACCATTGCCATGCAATTCATGGTGAACACCTCGCCGTTTGCCGGCAGGGAAGGGACTTATGTGACCTCCCGCAATCTGCGCGAGCGCCTGGAAAAAGAGTTGCTGACCAATGTCTCCTTGCGAGTCGAGGAGACAGGCAGCACCGATTCTTTCAAGGTGCTGGGCCGGGGTGAGCTGCAACTCTCCATCCTGATTGAGACCATGCGGCGCGAGGGATACGAACTCATGGTCGGCAAACCGGAGATCGTGACCAAGCGGATCAATGGCAAGTTGATGGAGCCGGTGGAAAAGCTCACCGTGGACATTCCGGATGCCTTCATTGGCGTGGTCATTGAAAAACTAGGATCGCGCAAGGGCCAAATGATGAAGATGCACAACCACGGTTCAGGCCGCGTGCGCATGGACTTCACCATTCCCAGCCGAGGCATGATCGGCCTGCGCTCGGAATTGCTGACCGATACGCGTGGCACCGTCATTATGAATTCCTTGTTCGATGGCTATACCGAGTGGCTGGGCGAGATTCCGCACCGCATGACCGGAGCTTTGGTGGCCGATCGTGCGGGCCTTTCGACCTCGTATTCATTGTGGAGCCTCCAGGAGCGGGGAGTCCTGTTTGTGAGCCCTGGCGTTGAACTCTACGAAGGCATGATTGTCGGTGAAAATGCCCGCGAAGTCGATTTGGACGTGAACGCCGTTCGCGAAAAAAAGCTCACCAACATGCGGGCCTCAACCGCAGACGAGGCGATCCGCCTGGTGCCGTTCAAGCAACTTACCCTGGAGCAGGCCATTGAGTTCGTCGCCGACGACGAGATGGTGGAGGTCACGCCCCACTCGTTGCGTCTTCGCAAAAAGATTCTGCAAGCCAACCGGCGGCCCAAGAAGAATGCCTTGCCGGTGAACGCTCCCTTGGAGATTGGGTAAATGGGTAAGTTGGTAATTGGGTAATTTGGAGTAGCTCAAAGCTGCTTTGCTAAGGGTCCGGTGGAAGAACGGCCCAATACTGTTCACTTAAGGAAGTGCAGCATGTTTGGGGTTGAGGTGATCAGCCCCGGCAGGGGCGGCGAGAAGTTAGCCCAGCGCGTAAGCGCTGGGAAAGATTACAGATAAATGACAAGCCCCAGAGGGGCGACACAAGTTTCTTTTGCTCTCTCCGACAAATCTGTTAATCGAAAAGGTTCATGGAATGCCTTTAGAGCTTGTCCGACAGAAACTGCCCAATCTTCTCATTCAGAAATTTTGCGTCGGCTGGGTTGCTGGCTGCGCCGGCTGTGTGTCCCCAAAGCGAAGGAATTGGGGTCAGCGAAACACCTGGTATGAATGTTGCTTCATAGCGCGCGTCTCCAATGGGGAAGTAAAGGTCAGTTTCCGAGGGCATGTAAAGTACTGGGACTTTAACTGAACGAAGCGCCTTCTCCACATCCCCACCGAAGCCCGGCGTCGTGCCTACATCGTGCTTCTCCCAGGTACGCATCTGTAGGATAAGGTTGTTGGCATCGGCGCCGGAGATGAAGTGTGTTCGGCGATTCTGGTACATCTGCTCAAACGTCGTCCCGGGAGTTGCACGGTCGCGCCACAACTCGCGCCGCCACCACTCCTGGGAATACAGCCACCCTAGCCACACCGCTGCAAAAGCGTCCAGGCCTTTTGCTGGAGGAGCAGTATAGTCGCCGTTTTGGAAAGCAGCGTCGGTAGTGATTGCCGCAATCTGTCCTTCCAGACGCACCACTCCGTGTGGATAACACTTTGCTGTACCCGATGTGGCCACGATGCGGCCGGCGAAATTCGGATAACTCACCGCCCATTGGAAGGCCTGTTCCGCTCCCATCGAGAAACCCACAATGGCGCGCAAGTGCGTGACCTTAAGCTCTTCGATCAGTAACCGGTGAACAGCTTCAACATTGTCGCGAATCGTGGTTACCGGGAAGCGAGGCCCGTGGTAGGGTTCGGGAGTGTTGCTCGGTGAAGAGGAATGCCCGTTACCAAATAACTCGGTGGCCACCAGGAAAAGCTTCGAGGGATCCAGAGCGCGATCGGTACCGATGAGCCACTCGTAGCCGTGGAAGGTTGCCATATAGTGCGATGGAAGCAGCACCACGTTGTCCTTGGCGGCGTTGAGATGGCCGTAGGTCCCGTACACCACGTGCGCCTGCGGTAGCGTGACGCCGCTCTCGGTATGGAAATTGGAGATTACGAACTCATGCGCTTCTGGCTTTTCAGTTTGGTTGTTGGCTGGGTTTTGAGCAATCAGTGTTTGTGAGATAAAGAGCAGCAGAATGAGTCTTTTCATCTTTGCAGGAACGCCTCTCTCAGTCGTGAGCTTCAACTTGAACGGCACGAATCTTATCATCTTTGCATCCCGGCTGCTCTAAAGCACATGGAGCCTGGCGATGATTGTCGGGTGCAATTGTGGTTCGTGAGATGGAAACGTGATTTGCCGACTTGCCAAAGAGTTCATCCATGATGAAGACAAGTAATAGGGCATGCCTTTAGAGCTTGCGGAAGAAGGGCTATCAGAGTTGATGTGTCAGCCCCAACCATCCCTGGTGGGATGGTTGCGAGAACCAGAAACTCTAAGAATATAGATACGGAACTCAAGGAATGCGGAGATGCGGGGAACACCGAAGGTCCAGTCCCCGGCAGGGGACGAATGAGAGTAGCCCCGTCACGTCGAGACAGAGTGCGCGCGTCTCTTGCGCGCACTCTGTCTCGTAAGTGCGGGGTAAAGAACAAACGGGACCTTATTCCTTACGCCGTAGGCTTGCGCGCAGCGAAGCGGAGCGCATTAAAAAAAGTAGGGAGTTTCTGGAGAGAGGGCATGACTTGAGAGCTTGCGGAAAAAGGTTTGCTGTGCCATTCAGCCCTCAACCGCTTACAAATCTTGTTCTACTTTTTTTGGAATTGCGTTATCCTGATTTATAAGGAAAGTATAAGGAAAGCTTTAGAACCATGCAGTGATGACGGATAAAGTTTCCGGGAGAGAGGTAAATTAAGCAAGTTTTCAACGAATGATTACTGTTTCTAAAGAAGACTATCTAAAGGCTATTGCTGAGGCAGAAGCAGAAGGGGAATCAGTGATTTCCGCGACTCTGGCTAACTGGCTCTCGGTTACTCGTCCGGCTGTTACCACGGCACTCAAGCGCCTCGCCAAAGACGGCTTGGTCCGCGTAGCCAAGGATGGCCGCGTGCAACTCACCAATGAGGGCCGCGAAGTCTCGGAACGCACCATCTTCCGCCATCACATGATTGAGCGGATGCTCACCGAAGTGTTCGGAATGCCGTGGTACGCAGTCCACGACGAGGCGGAGCGGCTGGAACATGCAGTTTCCGAGGCGTTCGAGAAAAAACTGGTCGAAAAGCTCGGTCAGAAAGATGTATGTCCGCACGGCAACGGCCTGACCATGCGCAGCGATGCCGAGCGCCGCAAGCATGGACTAATGCTGCTCAGCGAGGCCCAGGAGGGCAAAAAGTACCGCGTGGCCAGCGTCTACGAGCGCGACCGCAAATTGCTGGAATTCTTTGAAGAGGAAGGGATCCGTCCCGGGACCGCCTTGTCCGTTCAGTCGCGCAACTACGACGACACCATCACCCTGTCAATTGGAAACAACATAGTCCGCCTCGGCTCGCCCGCAGCCGCACGGGTATGGGTGGGAAAGACCTAAGGCATTGGGTAAGTGGGTAAGTGGGTAAGTGGGTAATTTGAAAATCAAACCAGATTTCCCCAGCAGCCGGGGATATCCGGGTTTTCAATTACCAATTACCAGGGTCGAAAATCACATCGTTCACTACCTCCACCACGTCCACAACGTCCACTTTGTCCACGCTCCAACAAGGCAAAGTTGATTTTCATGAGCTTTGCGGGCCGCAGGCCCAAAGTGATAAATTACCCACTTACCAAATTCTTCTTCCCCCTTATCTTCTGTCCCTATCTTATGGCCATTTACTACCTGCGTTAACTCAGGTTAACTCTTATGCTATACTCTGGAATTTTGCAGCGAATCTTGTGATGCTCCACAAATAGATTCTCGATTTTCCGGATGTTTGGCAGCGCATTCATGATTACGATCTCAAAAGAAGATTATTTGAAAGCCATTGCAAGGGCCGAGGCTGAGGGCCAAGGGGCTATTCCTGCCGCCCTCGCTCAGGATCTCGGGGTCACTCGGCCGGCCGTGACCGCAGCCCTCAAGCGCCTGGCCAAAGATGGCCTGTTGCGGGTCACCAAGGATGGCAGTATTCGGCTGACCGACCAGGGACGGGCGATCGCCCAACGCACCATTTTTCGCCACCACCTGATCGAACGCATGCTCACCGAGATCTTCGACATGCCGTGGTATGCCGTTCATGATGAGGCCGAGCGTCTGGAGCACGCGGTCTCCCCGGCCTTTGAGAAGAAACTGGTTGAAAAGTTGGGGGCCAACGATATCTGCCCGCATGGCAACAGCTTCAATATGCTCAGCGATGCCGAGCGCCGCAAGCGCGGTCTGTGCCGGTTGCATGAGGCCCAGGCAAAGAAAAAATATCGCATTAACGCCGTCTACGAGCGCGACCGGAAGCTATTGGAATTTCTTGACCAACAAGGCCTCCGGCCCGGCGCCCAAGTCAGCGTGCAGTCGCAGAACTACGACAGCACAGTCACCCTGTTGGTTGCCGATCAATCCGTGCGATTGGGCTTCTCTGCCGCCAAGAGAATTTGGGTAGCGGCAAGCTGAATTAATTGCCATGACTGCCAAAATTGCCATAATTTAAAATGTCTACTTTCTTCAATTTCGGCGATTTTGGCAATCTTGGCAATTATGGCAATCATCAACAATCATCTGCTTCGAATTGCAGTTCTAATCCTTTGCTGCTTATGTGGGGTCGCTGCCGCTGCGGACACAATCACCGGCACGGTCCACAACCAGACCACCGGCCAGCCCGCAGCCGGAGATGACGTCATCCTGCTGAAACTCGATGGAATGCAGGACCAGGCGCGGACCAAAACTGATCCCCAAGGCGTCTTTACCTTCAGCGAAACCGACGCCAAGACTGTTTATGTTGTCCGAGTCCTTCACCAGAAGGTGAGCTACGACCAGAACGTCACTGGGGTAAATCCCCTGGAAATCAGGGTGTTCGATGTTGTTCCCAAGATTGCAGGCTTGAGCGGGAACATTGGAATGGCGCAAATCGAGCCGGACAAGACCACGCTGAAAATCACCGAGATGTATTCGATTACCAATGCCTCCACTCCGCCGGTAACTCTGGCTGGTGGACCCAATGTCGAGATCTCCATTCCGGCAACTGCTGTTCTCGATTGGCTTCAGGTCCGGGACCAAGCTGGAAATTGGAGCAACCGGTCCGCCCTGCCGGTCAAAGGACACAGCGGGAACTATGCTGCAAGCGTACCTTTTCTCCCCGGCGATACGATCTACAAATTCAGCTATCATCTGCCTTATCGCGGCCCGACGGCCTTTCATCTCAAGGTGGCTTACCCGATCAGGAATTTCGCAGTAAGCCTTCCTCCATCCATGTCATTGAAGCCCTCATCGCCTGAAGCATTCAAAGTGGGCGCCGCCAACGGGTTCCGGCTTTATGCCACGAGTCAGCCTGTGATAAGAGACGTGCCGGTCTTCGTGGTCTCCACTACTGGAACGCCGTCACCTCCGCCGGCAGGGTCGAATGGCGCTCCTCCACCCGAAGCTTCCGCTCCACCATCTTCCGCTGTCGCGCCCAGCAGGTCCCCTGCTGGGCCCGGTGCCGTCCCTGGGCAAGCCCCGCAACAAGCTAACGAGCAGTCCAAACAGGAATTCTGGCCGATACTCTCGCTGATCATCGTGATCTTGGCCGCAGGGATATTTGGTCTCTGGCGAATGCGCAGAAATGTGGTTCGAGCCTATACGGCCAGCCCCAAGGCGCAAGGCCAGTTGCCTCTGCTGGACGCCCTCAAAGAGGAGCTTTTCCGGCTGGAGAATGACCGGCTGCAAGGCTCCATCTCGGCCGAAGAATACGAAGCGGCAAAGACTGCCCTCCATCAGAACCTGCAACGGGCGATGCAGAAAAAATGACGAGCGAAACAAAACCATCTCAATTTCTCTCTCTAAAACGTACTGTCTCGGTTGAGTAGCAAGTTCTCCCTCTAAAATGCCCTGTCTCGTGCCGCAATCCGTTTAAAAATCAACTGGGCTTCAGCCAAAAATGTCACTTACTTTTCGTCGGTTGAGCATCAATTCTCCCTTTAAAATGCCCTGTCGCCAAAGGCAGATTTGATTTCAATTTACCCAATTACCAGGGTCGAAAATCACATCGTTCACTTGCCTCCACTCCGTCCACCACGTCCACTCTGTCCACCACGTCCACTTTGTCCATGCTCCAACATAGCAAAGTTGATTTACATGAGCTTTCGCGGGCCGCAGGCCCAAAGTGACAAATTACCAATTACCAACTTCTCTGCCTTCTAAGAGAATTAACTATAGCTTCCATAATAAAAAACTATGGTTGTCAAATATAAATAAGTCTTGACAAACTAACATTTATTGCTACGATTCACGTCGTTCTTAGACGCTAACATTCGTTAGAGTTTAAGGGCAAATCCGACGCCTTAGCAGTAGTGGCGAAACTCCGGCAAGGGTTTCGCCATTGAATTGAAATAGGGCGGCTACACTTCACCTTGCCAAGTCGTTTGAAATCAGCAATATCTCGCCTGTTGGCTGTTTCTCCGAATCGTTATTTCCCACGACACACTCATTTTTCGGGGTTCCCGCCTGATATTTCTCATCGTTTTAACCTATGTTATTCATAATAAATAAATATAGATATATCGCTATGTAAGTACCTTGACTTTCAATTTGAAAATGTTAATATTCCCCAGCTTTTAGATACTCTGGTTTCGCATTGATAGGGAAACATAAGAGGATCTCACCTGGGCCAACGCCTCCTCAGCAGCCAAAGCTGCCTGAGTCTGGGCGTGGCTGGTTTCTCAGCTTGCTGAATTCACAGCTTCCATGCTGTGTGGGAGGTGGCATTTTCTGAATTCAGCTTTGAAAGAAATTTGAAGTGTTGATTCTGCCAGGGATTTCCGGCCATTTGCCGATGGGCGCCACTGGCGGGGCAAACACTGGGCTTGAACAAAAGTTAAAAGAAACAACCATTAGGAGAATCAATGAAAACAGCCAAGCTCGCGTCAGTTGTTACGTCTGTATTAGCGCTGTTCCTTTGCGGAATGGCAGTTGCCCAGACCGATCCTGGAGTGCAGGGCGGTAATCGCGGAACCGGAGCGGCGTTAGCGTCTGTGACCGCCGATGCAAATCAGAACGCCTTTTTTCAGGATGGTCTAACTCGCTTCCAGGATGTGGAGCGGGTTTCCGATCCCAGCAACCAAGCCGTCGGTCTAGGACCGAGATTTAATTTCCTTTCCTGTTCCGGCTGCCATTCCCAGCCTGCTATCGGCGGAACCGGTCCAGCCAACAACCCTCAGTTTCCCATAGCCGGCAGTTCGCAGGCGCCCCGGGATACGCGGCCTGCCTTTATCACCGCCAACGGCCCGACGCGCGAGGCGCGCTTCCCCTTCTTCTTTGACGCGAACGGCAATCCCAACGTCAACAACCCCAACGGCGGCGTGGAAGACCTGTTCACGGTGAGCGGCCGCGCCGATGCCGGCGCGTGCAATATAGCCCAGCCCAGCTTCGCGCAGGCCGCAGCCACCGGTAACCTCATCTTCCGCATTCCTACGCCGGTGTTTGGCGCGGGTCTGATCGAAAACCTGGACGACTCAACTCTACTGAGCAACCGGCTGAACAATCTGAATAACGGTGTGGGCATCGGTGGAACGTTCAACCATAACGGTAACGATGGCACCATTACCCGCTTCGGTTGGAAGGCGCAGAACAAATCGCTGCACATCTTCGCCGGTGAGGCCTACAACGTCGAGATGGGCATCAGCAACCTGCTGTTCGGGCAGGACCGTCCGCTGCCCGGAGAAGACGGCAACGGCGGCAGCAACAGCACCGGACTTCCGGCGAACTGCCTGAATCTGGCCAAGATCGGCTACCCCGAAGATACCAGCAACCCCGGCAGCGCTGGGGCAGCAATTCTGGACGACGTGTCGGCATTTGCCAACTTCATGCGCGACTTGGCGCCGCCGCCCACCTCCAACATAATCAACGGAGTCAATCAGAGCACCTCCATTGCCCGTGGCCGTTCGACCTTCATTGCGGTCGGCTGCGGTATCTGCCACAATCCCACTCCTGGGACTACGCAACCGTCGAATATCACAGCCAATCTGGGCAATGCCCCGGTGAACTCGTTCAGCGATGTCGAAATCCACCACATGGGAACAACGCTGGCGGATAACGTATCGCAGGGCGGCGCTGGCGGCGACCAGTTCCGCACCGCGCCCCTGTGGGGATTGGGACAGCGGATCTTCCTGCTGCACGATGGCCGCTGCACCGATCTGCTGTGCGCCATTGAGGCCCATGAGAGCAACGGCGGCGAAGCCACCACGGTGGAGAACATCTTCGACGTGAATCTCTCAGCCAGCCAGCAACAGGATGTGCTGAACTTCCTGCGCTCGCTGTAAGAGCCTTGTCAAGAAAGAACTGAAAAATCCTGGGCGAGACATGAATCTTGGTCTCGCCCATTTTTCTTGGAAGATCGTACCCTCCGAACCTGGTATAAGCATTTGGCATGGATGGTTCCTCTTTTGGCCATGTGCCTTAGTTGGCACATTATGCCTGAAAGAGTACATGCATCATGGACGAATGGCCAACGATATTTGTGTGCATTTTGGACGGCGCTTGCAGCGTCTCAGGAAACAAAAGGGCATGAAGCAAATTGATCTTGCTGTTCATGCTGGCATGGGACGAACTTACATTTCGAAACTCGAAAACGGGAAGATCGAACCGGGATTGCGGGCATTGAAAACGTTGGCCGACAGTTTCGAGATGACTGTTTCGCAATTAGTCAAAGGGATTTAATGAAGATCATGACTCTGCCGGGAGCACCCACCAAGCAAATGGCGGGAGTTGCACTAAGACACACTCCAGAGGATAAATCGAAGCGTTGAAGCCTCACAAACCGCGATCAATTCGCCACGCTGCCGCCATGCCGGGTCTGCGGACGCACCGGGCGCGTCGGTCTCGGCTCTGGGGAATTCCCAAATAAGATGCCGGTCTCCACTTCTACAGGCTTTCCATCTCGCAGGTACGGCTTGAACTGCCATTGCATAAGGGCATCGCTAATGGCCTTGGATTGCTCCGGGAAGGCACTCAGAAAATGGATGTGCTTGACCTTGCCCTCTTTGCTGATGATGATCCGCACCGGGATCGCATTGAAGCGGCGATCGCTCAACAACGGATCAACTTTTTGAATCACGTTGCCCGCGGCATAGTCTTTGATGCAAATCGGAACCTCTCCCCCGGTAGCGCCGGTTTCAGCCGGCAGCTTCATCTTATTCATCTCCTGGATCAGGCTTTCCAGCAACGCTGGTTCCCGGCTGCTGAAGGCGAATTCGACTACATGACAGCGAATTTCGGTGGCTACTACGTAGGTATGCAAGGGTATCGCAGGGGACACATAATCAAAGCGCGTGAATGCCCGGCTTGCGATCTTGATCTCGGCCGGCTGATGTTCTGGTTTTTGTCCCTCGCGGAGGTGGTCCCGGTTGAAATTGATGAGCTCCAGGGCACTACCGGCAGCAGTCGGTGTGAAGAAAAGATCCTGAGCGGTGATCAGGACGAGTCCCTTCGCAGGACCCTTGAAAGCATCGGATGGCCGTAGTTGGGCCAGCACATACAACCCACTGTCGGAAGGGGGCGGTCCTTCGAATTTCTGGTACCAATCAGAAGAGATTGGATAGGAAAGGCCGAAATACTGATTGTTATAAGCGCCGTTGTTGATCTTGCCGCCTTCCGGGACCGGCGTGGTCGAGTCGCTGGCGCTCGACCAGGCGCCCTTCACCAGGATCGTGCCACTCGGTAATGCTTTAGGCGGGGTTGTGTTGGGTGTACAGGCTGAAGCATCTCCAACGACTCTGCCATCAAGATCATATTTACACGGCGGCTTCTGGCCAGGAGCAGAAGAAGCGGTCTGGGCCAGGGCAGCCTGGATGAGGGCAAACAAAAATAATACGACCACAATCCGAAATTTATAGGGGAACATGATTTCTCCTGAAGACATACAAGACCGGCAATGGTTGGCCCGCCACGTGAAAAGCGCTGGCCAAACCGCGATATCTTACAGCAATTGGCTCTGCGGCGATAGGCCCATGTTTACCTTGGTTTACTCAAAAGAATAAACCTTAGGAAGCTTGCAATTCTGACCGAAAGACTGGAAAATGATGCGCGGTTCGTGGGCATTCCACCTGGGACTATTTATGCGGAATATGCACCAAAGATCGTTACGTTGTCTGGCCATTCTCGCATTCTCTGTGTCGTTATGGGGGTGGGGTCAAGAGGTCCCTAAGCAGGATCCCCCCAAGCAAGAAGTTCCCCAGAGCGGCGGCGACTTTTCCGGCGCCACCGAACCCACGGTGAAAATACCCACAGATCTGTTCATCGTGAATGGTCCCTCGGCGAGTGCGAGTGATTCTGCCACCCCAGTGCCAGAAGGCGGCAGCGTGTCCGGCAATGTCTTTAGCAACCCATATTTTGGCATCACCTATGGGCTGCCTCAGGACTGGTACCAGAAGCTCCAGGCGCCGCCGCCGTCTGAGAGTGGACAGTATGTGCTGGCTCGGCTCCGGCCTTCGCCTTCGTTTCAAGGGCCCAGCAAAGGAACGATCGTGATCACCGCCGATGATATGTTCTTCACCAATCTGCCTGCCAGGAACGCGCTGGAAGTCGCGAGTTTTACCAAGGATCATTTGCAGGCCGGCTATAAGTTGGAAATGAAGCCCACCGAGGTGAACCTCGGTGGCCGTCCCTTTACCTTCTTTGCGTATTGGTCTCCCGAGGCAAATCTGCATTGGTATGTCTTGTTTACCCAGATTCGCTGCCATACGGTGCAAATCGTGCTTAGCAGCCTTGACACCAAACTCCTGGAGAGCCTCATCCGTGGCATGGACAAAATACAATTATCCGCCGACGCCGGTCCGACAGCCGGCGCGGGCGGGGGCGCGGTCCCGGTTTGCATCAAGGATTACGCCAAGAGCAGAAACCTTGTGAACCGCGTTGATCCGGCGTTTACCGAGCACCGGTTCAACCCTGTTCCGGTCCGG
>DASZEU010000032.1:0-3684 GCA_035940535.1 Candidatus Angelobacter sp. | reverse complement strand
CGCGACCAGTAATTTTCTTTGAACCGCTCTGGGTCTTTGTAGAGCGTACGCAACATCGAAGGCCAGGGTTTGGTCAGTACCAGGAAGCCTTTGCCTGCGCCTTGTATGGGAGTGCCCTTGTCATCCACGATCTCGGGCGCGACACCGGGCAGCGGACGCGTCGCTGAGCCTGGCTTGGTGGGTGTTGCTCCGGGAAGCGGCGAGATCATGATGGCCCCGGTCTCGGTCTGCCACCAGGTATCGACAATGGGACAACGCTCTTTGCCAATGACTTTGTAATACCACTTCCAGGCCGATGGGTTGATCGGCTCGCCCACCGATCCCAGCAGGCGCAAGGAAGAGAGGTCGCGTCCCTCGGGCCAATGGTCGCCCTGGCGGATAAACGAGCGGATCGCCGTGGGCGAGGTATAGAAAATATTCACGCGATACTTCTCAATGAGCCGCCAGAAGCGGTCGGGCTTGGGCCAGTCGGGAGCGCCTTCGTACATGAAAGTTGTCGCGCCCGCAGCCAGCGGTCCAAAGACCACGTAAGAGTGCCCAGTGACCCAGCCGATATCCGCCGTACACCAGTAGACGTCCTCATCGCGCAAATCGAAAACCCAGTTCATGGTAGCTAGCACCTGAGTCAAGTAACCGCCGGTGGAGTGGACAACGCCCTTGGGCTTTCCCGTGGTTCCTGAGGTGTAAAGCACGTAAAGAGGATGCTCGCTATCCAAGTGTTCGGCGGGGCAAACCTCAGGACGCCCGGTGGTCAGATCGTCCCACCAGTGGTCGCGCCCCAGCTTCATCTCGGTGGCAATTTCCTGGCGCTTGTACACCACTACGTTCTTCACCGTAGGGCATTCCTTTACCGCGTCATCCACGTTTTGCTTCAGAGGTACTTCTTTGCCTCGGCGCAAGCCGCTATTGGCGGTAATAACGATTTCAGCTTCCAGGTCTTGAATGCGCGTCTTGAGCGCCTCAGCCGAGAATCCCCCAAAGACCACCGAATGGGTCACACCCAAGCGCGCACAGGCCAGCATGGCGATGGCTGCTTCCGGCACCATCGGCATGTAGATAATGGCTTTGCTCCCGGTCTTGAGCCCTAAATCTTTCAGGGCATTGGCGAATTTGCAGACTTTGCGATACAGCTCCTGATAGGTGAGGATGCGCTGCTCAAGATTCTCGCCCTCCCAGATGATGGCGGCCTTGTTGCGTTTCCAGGAGGTGAGGTGACGATCAAGGCAGTTATAAGCCACATTGGTCTTGGCGCCTACAAACCACTTGGAAAAAGGCGGATTGGACCAGTCCAGGATTTTGGACCAGGGCGTAAACCAATGCACGGCGCTGGCCTGCTCCCCCCAGAATTGCTCGGGGTTCTGCTGGGCTTGCTTGTACATCTCCTCGTATTGCTGAATCGATTTAACAGAGGCTGACTTGCTGAATTCGGCGGGCGGCGCGATTATCTCGTTTTGTTCCATAACCGAGAAATTCTACAGCAATCGGCGATCGGCAGTCAGCATTTCGGCCAGACGCCGCACGGCGAGTTACCGGGACATGCAACCATGCCCCACCATTTGTTTTTCTTTAGCCTGAAATGTTCGCATGCTGAGTGCTTCACCGGTAGGTCAACACTGCGGGATCGTCGAGGTGGGGGAAGGCGTTGAAGCCGCTCAGGGTAAAACGTTCGCCCGAAAACAGGAGTTCGGTGAAGGAGCAATTTCGGGCCATCCAGGCGATCTTCAGGGTCATCTGCGGCGCCAGCTCCAGCGCTCGTTGCACGGTCACCCCGATGGGGCCGCCTGAGCTGAAAATGGCGACCTGCTGTCCTTTGCCATCGACAGCGGCGATTTTTGAGAGGCCCTGGTACACGCGCGCCGAAAATTCCTGCCAGCTCTCTATATTGTCCACAACGATCTCTTGATCAACCCACTTGCCAATGATCACCTCAAACAACCGCTGAAATGTCTTGTGTTGTTCCTTAAGGTCGTGGGAATTCCTGAAAGCCTCATGCAACTCGCGAATCATAGAATTGGATTCCACCAGTTGTGGCAGGCAGGCATCCATCACGCTCTCGCCGTGATACTCATCAAACTCCGGCATGATCACTGGTTCAGGCCACGGCAGGTCAAGTTTTGTGTAGGACTCACTGACAATCCGGGCTGTCTCAATTTGCCGCACACGAGGACCGGAATAAACACGATCAAATAAAACCCGGCGGTGGGCCCAGTATTCCCCCAGCAGACGGGCCTGTGTCTCGCCGACTGTGGAAAGCTTGTCGTAGTCCTGCTCCATAAAGGAGGCTTGACCGTGTCTGACTACGAAAAGGCGGCTCATGGTTCTCCCAGGAATTTTGAAATTTATAATTTGTAAGTTGTAATTTTAAAACCCCAATGCCTTTCACTCTTTCACTTTGATCATCTTTGCCGAAATGTTGGCTCCGTCAAAGTTGAATACCAGGTAATTGTAGAAGCCATTCGGAGGCTCTCTTAAAGGCGCGCCTGCTCCTCCAGTGACCAGGTAGTAAGGAGGCTGCGCCGGATCGGTGCGGTTGGGTGGCTGATCCAGGCCATGTTTATCTTTGCTCTGAGGGTTGTAATACAAATGCTCATGGCCTGAAATTACATAGGAGACGTTCGAATAGTTCTGGAAGAGCTTTTCCAGCGCCTGTACGCTTTCTTGTGCGAGCGAATCCTTGCATTTCAGTGCTTTGACCGGATGGTGCATGAAGATGAGGATATGGGCCAGATTCTTGTTGTTTTCCAAGTCTTGCTGCAACAGAGTCATTTGTGCCGGGTCGATGTAACCTGGCGCGTTCGGATGGTCTTTCTTGTGCTTCTTTTTACTGCTGCTCTTTGCTGTGTTGCTCTCGCCGCTTTCCGACGAGCACGTTCCAGTGATTCCTGAAGGAGGCTCCGCCTCGCTATCCAGCGCAATGAAGCGGGAATTGCCGTAAGTGAACGCTCCGTAGGCTGGCCCCATGTTGGAAGTGTAGTACTGCAGCATGTTGGGGTTGGGCACGTCGTTCGAATCGTCCAACTCATGATTGCCAGGAGCATTGAACACCGGAACGCCCGCTGTCTTGGCGATGGCCAGAAACTCGGTGTATTCCTTGTTTAAGAGGTTGGGATCGGGGTGTTTGCCGTAGATGGTGTCGCCAGTCCACATCACAAATGCTGGAGCAATTTTTTGAGCATCGGCAAATATTTTCTTAGGCGTAGATCCTTGTGGGTCACTCGCCTTGGCCGGACGGTTGTCTCCCGCAATCACAATGGTGAATTTCGCAGGATTCACTGGAGCAGACAAGTTGCCCGTTCCCGGTAACGGTGTGAGCGTGGGCATTTTGGGTGTTTGGCTGTAAGCACCAACTGCGCATACGCAAATCAGCATAGACAGGCAAAAAGTGTGTCGAAGTACTGGCAGCTTCTGGGTCATAAGTATTCCTTTCGGTAATTACTACTTCGTTGCTTTCCCACGCCTTTGGCCGGGCAATGTTGGTGTGAGCATCATTTGGGGAACTTTGCAGTCTGCTCCATCTCCAACATTGACCACCGTCGGGCAACTGTTGCCGGCAGGAGTACAGGGAAATTTGATCGTATTCAGCTTAAGCCATGGGCACATCGTCATCATTTGATAGAAAACCTGGGTCGCATGTACATGCCCGGGATCAGGAATGACCGTTGGTGTCAAATTGACGCCTAATGT
>DASZEU010000031.1:0-9168 GCA_035940535.1 Candidatus Angelobacter sp. | reverse complement strand
TCCATTTCCAGAGCACGCACCCGCCGCCAGCCCGATCGCCGAATACACCGTGATGTCGTGGCACTGGTTTGTGTCCGATGGCTTCTCCTGGCCCTTCTTGCCATGAGTGCCGCCGTTGTTCAAGCCGTTCAGCGCGCCCGTTCGCGGATCAATAAATACTCGCGGGCTGGACACCACTTTCGCCTCCTCCGGCGCAGCCACTGGAACCTTGATCACTTCGATACGAAACAGCGCTGTAGTCGGGTCTTTGTCAGGCTTTTCCCCGGAGCATCCAGCCAGTTCTTCCGGCTGACGCACAAACGACGTGCCCGATACGTATATATAAACATTGTCTTTGTCGTTCGGATCGATCACCAAGGTATGGGTGTGAGAGCCACGGCACGTCTGCACTGCCGCAACTTGCTTCGGATTCCTGATGTCGGAAATGTCGAAGATTCTCACGCCTCGGAAACGGTCCTTTTGTGCGGCCGGCGATTGATGTTTTTTTTCTTTTTCATCGCCCGCGGGCGGTGGTTCCGGCGGAAAGCCCTGCGTGCCGCAATCCAGACGTCCATTCGGCACCTCCACCGACATGAACAGCAGGTTTTTATACACCGACACATCACCCTGCCCGCCAGGGCATACCAACGACGTCAGCAACTTGGTATGCGCTGGATCGGAAATGTCATAGATACTCACGCCATAGAAATTCCCCTGAAACAGGTGGTTGCCCTGGAAGGCAAAATCCGAGTTCGCGAAAGCAAGCTGCGCGCGTACCAACTGCATGGGCTTCGCAATTTTCGAGGTATCACTCACGCCGAGTTGACCCAGCAACTTCTGCACCTTTGGATCATCGGGATTATCGGTCCCGAGTTGAAATGCGTCAGGCTTCTTGAGAAGCATAAGGTGTTTCATACCCATCGATGCTTCCCCCGCGTCAAAGAGGCCCGGCGCCAGCTTTGCGCGCGGATCGTTTACATCCGACCCGGTCATGCCCGGTGGTAGCGCAGAAGCGGGCTCCGGAGCAAACGGATCCCGTTCTTCTTCCGCTGATTCCTGCGCGGGCGGTTTAGGCGCAGTCGTCTGCGCCTGCGTCCGGCTCACACCGAAAAACAAAATGATCGCAGCTACCGCCACGCAAAACGCAACACTATGCACTCGGTTCATTGTTTCTCCTCTGGATTCTTTTTCTCCAACATTGTCTGCATGATCCTGATCTCGGCTCGTTGAGTATTGTCCGCATCCGTCGCGAAGTCGAAGAGCTCGGCATCCTGCCCTGCGCCGGCGGTGTCGAACAAATCCTTTACCATTCTCAAAGCGCCATTGTGGTGCTGCATCATTCCTGTCAAGAATAAATGGTCGAACTCGGCGTCCTTGGCCTTCCGTAGCACCTCCATCTGTTCCGGTGTCAGCATACCGGGCATAAGGGCCATCGGATGGTGCGCCATATCCATGTTCCGCATTCCCGGCATCGTCATGGAAACTGGTTCTCCACGGGCTGCCAACCAGCGCCTCATCAACTTGATCTCGTCCGACTGCGAGCTACTGATGCGCGCCCCCAGCAACCGCAGCTCCTTGTTTTCCGTATGCGACGAAATCAGTGCCGTCATCTCCACCGCTTGCGAGTGATGCATGATCATGCCTCGCATGAACTCTACTTCCGCTTGCGACCATGGCGGCAGCTTCGCTGTTGCGGAGGGCGGCAGCCTCTTGCTCGGCTTACCTGGAGCACCCGGCTGAACTACTACAGGGGCCACCGGACCAGCCTGCTGCGCCCGCGCAGTAGAGCAGAAAAAATCTGTTAGAGCACCCGCTGCCAGGAGCAGGCCACACAACACTGTAAAGGTTCGGGCAGACCGAAGCTTGCGCTTGCGCGGACAACGATACAGCCACCAGTTCGGAACATTGCCAAACATCTTCATTGAATAGACGAATTCATTGAATAGAAGAAAGCGTGTCACGGAATACTAACATTTTTGGTGGATATCCTGGGCAGCCTGCTGATAACAAACTACTTATTGGGTTACCCCGAGGTTAGGGGCAATTGATGCCGGTTTCACCTGCGATCTATCAGTTCGTAAGACTGGCTACACCCTATCGAACCGCAGACAAAAAGAAGTGAAGAGTGTGCTTTGGGGGGAGGCGTTCCGCTATTCGTAGCGGAGCGCCACCAGCGGATCAACCCGGGTTGCCCTTCTTGCCGGACCATAACTGGCAATCATCGCCACCAGGATGAGTCCGGCCGCCATCAGCAAGAAGGTCAGCGGATCGAAAGCGCTCACGTGGAAAAGTTGGCTGGCGAGCAGTTTAGCCATAATGCCCGCCAGTAAAACTCCCGCGATGGCGCCGGCAATCCCCAGCCGCAAGGCGTGCCCAATGATCAATGCCAGGACCTGTTTTCGTTCAGCGCCCAGCGCCATGCGGATGCCAATCTCCTGGGTTCTTTGTGTCACCGAATAACTGATTACACCGTATAGCCCCAACGCTGCCATTAGCAGCGCCACAGCCGCAAAGAATCCCAGCAGCCGTACGGCAAAGCGCCGTGGTCCTAGAGATTTGGCAACCCGCTGTTCCATGGAGGCCAAATCGAAGACCGGTTGGCTGCTATCCACCGAATGCACGGCCTCGCGGAACGCGGTGGCCAAGCTTGCCGGGTTTCCGCTGGTCTTGGCGACAAGGTATGCCTGTGCGGCCGGGGACTGAGAAATCGGGTAGTAGTAAACGCCCTTATCGGAATCGCCAACCAGCGCGGAATGCTTTACGTGGCCCACGATTCCCACAATCGTTGCCCACGGAGAGTTTTGGCCAACATGCATCCGCCTTCCCACAGGGTCCTGGTTGGGCCAATACAGGTGCGCGAGATTCTCATCGATCACCACTACCGGTTCCGTTCCTTTTCTGTCCTGCTCGGTGAACACCCGGCCTTCCCGAACTGGAATGCTGAAGGCGGCGAAATACCCTGGAGTCACATTGCGAATGTTTCCATGTGGACCGGGGTCACCGGGTCCGGCTGGCCTGCCCTCGATGGCAAAGGAAGCTGACGAGTCGTCACCTCCAAAAGGTATAGGCGTTGCCACGCCCGCCGCTTGCACCCCAGGTGTAGCTTGCAAACGCTCGATGACGCTTTGATAAAAGGCGACCTGCTTGTCTTCATTGTTATATTGCGTTTCAGGCAAACCTAAGGCCGCGCTCATCACGCCTTGGGGCCTGAAACCGGTGTCCACTTCCTGGGCGCGTGCCAGGCTCTTGATAAACAGGCCGGAGCCCACGAGCAAAGCCAGGGCCACAGCCAGTTCGCCCACGACCAGCGCAGAACGCAGTCGTTGGCGGCCGCGTCCTGTGCTGCCGGTGTGTCCGCCTTCCTTCAGCGACTCATAGCGTCCCATACTCGAGATTTGCCACGCCGGTGCAAGTCCAAACAGAAGAGCAGATAGAACTCCGATGCCACAGGTGAATAAGAGAACGTACCGGTCCAAATGGACAGCAACACCGGCCGCGACACTCTCCGGAGCGAAATACAACAACAGACGGACTCCGCCGTAAGCTGCAATGAGTCCCAACAGAGTTCCTGCACCAGTCAGCAGAATACTCTCGGCGAGAACCTGGCGGACCAAATGCCATCGGCTTGCGCCCAGCGCCGCGCGCAAGGCAATCTCCCGGCTGCGCGTGGAAGACCTCACCAGCATGAGGCCCGCAATGTTCGAACACGCGATCAGCAACACCAGCGCGACTGCGCCCAGCAAAACCAGCACTTGGCTCTTCACATTGCCAAACACAAACTCGGTGAGCGGAACGGCGAACATGCCCCAGGCCGAATCTCTTGCATAAGTGCCTGCCCGGTCCTGCTGTTCCGCCACGCGGCGGGCAGCCAGCTTCACGAACGCGTCGGCCTGCGTAAAGGTCGCATCCGGCTTCATCCGCGCTGCAACAAACAGGTTTTCGTTGAAACGGTTCTGCGGAGAATATCGTTCCGGCGGCAATCCGAGAGGCGTCCACAGGTCAGCCTGAGCAGGCCACAAAAACTCCGGCCCCATAACACCGACTACGAGATACGACTGCCGATTGAGCTGGATGGATTTGCCCACGATCTTTGGATCACCGCCAAACACCCGCTTCCAGACGCTATGGGCCAGCACCACTTCATGATCTGCTTTGGCTTGGTCCTCTTCCGGATGAAATACGCGCCCGAGTTGTGGGCTGGCGCCAAACACCTCAAACCATTGCCATGTGACCTTGGCTCCCTGCAGCCTTTCTGGCCAATCGCCACCGGTGTAGTTGAAATCGTCCTGCATCATTGCCGAAGCCGATGAGAACACCTGCTTGCCGTCACGCACATCGGCAAAATCGGGCGCAGAGAGCGGAATGCTTTTTAGGTTCAGTTTGTCGTACTTTACCTGAGCTACGACCAGGCGGTCCGGTTGTGAGACTCCCGCTGGATGCAACATCAATCCGTTGAAGACGCTGAAAACGGCAGTATTGGCCCCGATTCCCAGCGCGAGCGCGGCCAGCGCCGTAAGCGCAAATGCCGGGCTCTTGATCAAGGACCGAAGCACATAGCGGAAATCAGACAACATCAGCCCATCCTCCTTCGCGTCATGCTATTGTTTTCACCCTTCTTAAACGCATTCTACTGATGCAGGCATCAGTCGGATAGACACGCTGCCCAATCCTAATTACGGCACGGCTGCCATTGAGGTTCCAGGAAATGCGATCTAGAGTGTTTGCACAAGATACGGTCGAAGTGGCACAATAAGTTCTTGATGTTCAAGGGCCTTGCACGCTTGTTTTTTGAGTCGAAGTTCTTTGGATCGCATCAATAGTATGTAAGACGCGGGCTTCAACAACCCCGCAGGTCAGGAACATGTGGACCTGCTGGAGCCAGCGGATGCTTTCAACATCCCCGTTCCGGGCTTCGTGCCTTGGAACTGAAGGCGGAATATAAAAATGTCAATTGCGATTGCGCCGGCTATTGAGCGGCCCGAAAGCTGCTCACTTGATAACTACCTTGTCCTTCCCGACCATAGCATGGATGAGCGCATTGCCTCAGTCAGGCGTGCCCTGGGCAGCGATGTTGTAATTCTGGGACATCACTACCAGCGCGATGAAGTCATTCGCTTTGCCGATTTTCGCGGCGATTCTTACAAACTGGCCCAGGAGGCGGCTCACACCCAGGCCAACCATATCATCTTCTGCGGTGTCCATTTCATGGCGGAAAGCGCAGATGTGCTGGCCCACGACGGACAGCAGGTGATCTTGCCCGACTTGAATGCCGGCTGCTCCATGGCTGACATGGCTGAGATTGGTCAGGTGGAGAGTTGCTGGGACCAATTAGTATCCTTGGGGCTGACCGACCCGGAAGGCCACGGAATCACCCCTCTCACCTACATGAATTCAACCGCTGCGATTAAAGCTTTTTGCGGTGAGCGCGGAGGGTTGGTATGCACATCCTCCAACGCCGCTGGAGCATTTACCTGGGCGCTACAGCGCAACGAAAAAATTCTTTTCCTTCCCGACCAGCATCTGGGGCGCAATACAGCTTACGCCATGGGAATTCCCCTGGAGCAATGTGTGGTTTGGGACCCCTACATGATCATGGGCGGCGTTATGCCAGAGAGACTGCGGCAAGCCAAGGTCATTCTCTGGAAGGGGCACTGCTCGGTTCACCAGCGTTTTCTTCCGGAACATGTTGACAAAGCTCGCGCAAAATATCCGGACATCAAGGTGATTGTCCATCCTGAATGCCGCTGGGAGGTCTGCCAAAAGGCCGATGGCATCGGCTCCACCGAACGGCTGATCAAGATCATCAACGACGCCCCCGCCGGTACTCAGTTTGCCGTAGGCACCGAAATTCATCTCGTCAATCGAATGGGCAAAGAATTTGCCAAAGATAAAAAAATGGTGATCACCCTCGACGATTCGGGCTGCCTGTGCACCACCATGTTTCGCATCTCTCCCCAGCACCTCTGCTGGGCCCTGGAAAACCTGTTAGAAGGCAATGTGGTCAACCGGATTCAAGTTCCCGCCGGCGTAAAGCATTGGTCAAGGGTCGCGCTGGATCGTATGCTGGAAATACAGTGAAGAATTTGAAATTCAAAATTTGTAAGTTGTAATTTTAAAGATCCGAAGCGAACCGCAGAGTTTTGCATCGGAAACATACGTTACAATCAGGAGCAGGCCCCACCGGAACCATTATGGCAAAGATGAAGACCTTCACGCTGCCAGAGGCGCAGCGGTTGCTCCCCGTATTGAAGTCGCTGCTCAAGCGCGCCATGGACGGCAAACAGGTGATTGAGCAGGTCGAAAAAGAATTACAAGAGCTGAACCACCGTATTCTTCTGAGCGGCGGGCTTTTTGTGGACATTCCCAGGGTTGCGCGTCGGCGAGCGGAACGCGACAAAGCTATACAGAATACCAAAGATGCCATGGCGGAAGTGGAGGCCATAGGCGTCCAGATTAAAGACCTCGACATGGGGCTGCTGGATTTTCCTTGCATAGTGGATGACCAGGTTGTGCTGCTGTGCTGGAAATATGGAGAAGAGAAGATTGAATTTTGGCATGGTCTGGAAGAGGGTTTCCGCGGACGCAAGCCCATTGATGAGCGCATCACCGGAAAAAAGAAAGAGAAGCCGAATTAAATCCAAACCATTTACAATACAAGCTTAGACCCGCCCACCGAGATAACAACATGATTCATTTCCCTGTACCAGAGGCACTGACCTTTGACGACGTGTTGCTTTTGCCCGCGCATTCCGATCTCGTTCCGGCCGATGCCAACACCCAGACGCAGCTCTCGCGCAATATTCGGCTCAACATTCCATTCATTAGCGCATCGATGGATACGGTGACCGAGTCGCGGCTGGCCATTGCCATTGCCCAGCAAGGCGGCCTGGGCATCATCCACCGGAACCTGTCCATTGAACAGCAGTCGGACGAGGTAGACAAGGTAAAGCGCTCCGAGAGCGGAATGATCATGGATCCCATCACGCTCTCGCCCGACCATAAGATTGCCGACGCGCTGGACTTGATGCGCCGCTATAAGATTTCCGGCGTTCCGGTCACCAAGAACAAGAAGCTTGTAGGCATTCTCACCAACCGCGACCTCCGCTTCGAAACCCGCACGGACATTCTCATCAGCAAGATCATGACCAAGGACAACCTCATTACCGTTCCCGTGGGAACAACTTTGGAAGAAGCCGAGAAAATCCTGCATGAGCACCGCGTGGAGAAGCTTTTGGTTGTGGATGATAAATACAACCTCAAGGGCCTGATCACGGTGAAGGACATCCAGAAGAAGCTCAAGTACCCCAACGCCGCTAAAGACGAGCATGGCCGCTTGCGCGTGGGAGCCGCCATTGGAGCCACTGGGGACTTCCTGGAACGCGCTCAGGAAATGGTGAAGGCCAAAGTTGATGTGCTGGCCATTGACAGCGCCCACGGACACACGACGCGGGTGCTCGAAGCAATCAAGGTGATTAAGTCGAAGTTCTCGGAGATCGACTTGATGGCGGGTAACGTTGGTACTCATGAAGGCGCATGTGCTTTGGTTAGGGCCGGAGCAGATGCAGTCAAAGTCGGCATTGGTCCGGGATCGATCTGCACAACCCGCATTGTTACGGGCACCGGCGTCCCGCAGATCACCGCGATTGCCGAGGCGGCGCGGGCCTGCCGCGACGCCAATATTCCCATAATTGCCGATGGCGGTATCAAGTACTCCGGAGACGTTACCAAGGCAATTGCTGCCGGCGCGAGTGTGGTGATGATTGGCTCTTTGTTTGCCGGGACTGATGAGAGCCCGGGAGAAACCATTCTCTACCAAGGCAGGTCCTTTAAGTCCTACCGGGGCATGGGATCGCTTTCGGCCATGGCTGCGGGTTCGAGCGAACGTTATGCGCAGAATACAGATGATTCTTCAACCCCCATCGGCATGGAAGATGGCGACAGCGGGAATCGCCTCAACAAACTTGTTCCGGAGGGCATTGAGGGGCGCGTGCCTTATCGCGGACCATTGTCGGCCATGGTGTATCAACTAGTGGGTGGTCTGCGTTCGGGAATGGGGATGTGCGGAACCAAAACCATTGCTGAGCTACAGCAGAAAGCCCGCTTCATCCGCATCAGCGGGGCTGGCCTGCGAGAAAGCCATGTTCATGACGTGATTATCACGCGCGAAGCTCCCAACTACAGGCTGGAGTAATTAAGCATCTTGTCCTCCTCTGCTCTGCCGAAACCCTCTGCTACGCTCTTCCGCAGGACATTTCTCGCCTGGCTCCCAACAGCCCTGTGGCTGGCCACAATTGCTAGCTTTTCGACTGATCTTTTCTCGTCGGCTCACACCGGCCAGATCTTGATGAAGATCATTCACGCCATCTATGGACCAATATCGCCTCATGCCTTCGCTCTGCTCCATGCATACATCCGCAAAGCCGCCCATTTCACGGTCTATGGAACTCTGAGCGGCCTCGCCTTTTATTCCTGGCGCGCCTCTTTACCCGGACGCCGACGTTGGACTTTCAAATGGAGCGGCTTGGCCCTGGCTCTTACTCTTCTCGCAGCCTCGCTCGATGAATTTCATCAGAGCTTCGTCCCTTCCCGCACCGCCAGCCCCCACGACGTGTTGCTCGATATGATGGGCGCCATGTTCGTGCAGATCGTGATTGCGACCTTTACGGGGGAGAGCATTCAGCACCCAGCCAAATAGTACTTAGCCGTTAGTACTTAGCCATTAGTATCTAGTGATTGGTCTTTGTGCAATTCCCTAATTGGAACTTTGCTTTCTGCCAAAAACTTGATTTGGCTGAATGCTGAGTGCTGAGTGCTGACTGCTGAGTGCTTTTCGAAGCAAACAACATGAGCGCCGCAACCACAGCCAGGCCAGCGGAGACATAAAACGGCAGTGCCCCGCCAAAGTGTTTCCACAACTCTCCCGTGAGCAAGCTGGAGAGCAGCGTAGCGATACTGGTGGAGAAATAGAAGATGCCGAAGGCGCGTCCGCGCGAGTCGTTGGGAACAGTTTCAACCACCAGGGCTCGCAGCACCGGACTGGTCAGCGCATAATACATTCCATAACAACCCATCATGATCCACAGCATTGCGTGGTTGGGGGCTGCCGCAAAGGTGTAATAGGTCACAGCAAAAATCAGGTAACCGACAGCAGCAATGGTCGCCTTGGAGCGGCGGTCGCTCAGGCGTCCG
>DASZEU010000030.1:0-20621 GCA_035940535.1 Candidatus Angelobacter sp. | reverse complement strand
GAATATCGCTGCCGGAGTAGCACCCGGTGTGCTGACCAACACCGCAACTCTCTCTTACAACGACGGTTCAGGCGCCACGGTGAACGGAACCAGCAACAACTACAACTTCACCGTCCGTCAGAGCGCTGCCGTAACCATCAGTGATACCGGAGTTGCCGCCAATGACAACGACGCAACCATCAACGGGATTGACACCATCAATTCCGCCCCACAAGGTGGTACCGTCACCTTTACTGATGTGGTAACGAACACCGGAAACGGAACCGATTCGTTCGACATCACCATTCCATCCAACACTTTCCCGGCGGGCACCGTCTTCACTCTTTATAAGAGCGACGGCGTAACGCCTTTGATCGATACCACAGGCAACAGCATTCCTGATACTGGTCCACTGGCGGCTGGAGCAAGTTACACGGTTATCGTGAAAGCTGCTCTGCCGGCAGGCTCAACCGGAGGTCCGTTTAATGCCACAGTGACCGCAACATCCACGGTTTCTGGCGCATTGAATGCAGGCGCAAATGCCAGCATGACGGATCGCTTGGTAGCCATTACCGCAAGCACCGTTGATTTGACCAACAACGCTGCGATCGGCGGCCCGGGCGTCCTGGGTACCGGCCCTGGTCCTGAAGTCTCGGCGGTAGTGAACAACGCAACCAACCCTGGAACCACGACTACGTTTACGTTGTACGTGAACAATACCAGCGCAGCCAACGTGGCTGATTCTTATGACTTGCTGGCATCGAGCACTACAACCTTCACGTCCTCCAACACTCTGCCCGCAGGCTGGTCTGTGACTTTCCGCGCCAGCAACGGCGCCGATTGTACGGCCGGCAACTTGGGAAGCGTGATCAGCAACACCGGCGTAGTGAATGGTGGTGCGGCAAAACTGGTTTGCGCCGTGATCAGCGTTCCCGCCAACTATGCGGCTGGCGCGCAAGCTGTTTACTTCCAGTCGAAGTCACCTACATCCGGCGCTCTGGACCAGATCCACGATCAGGTCACCGTCAACACCATCCACAACGTCACATTGACGCCCAACGGCTCGAACCAGATCTTCCCAGGCGGCTCTGTGGTTTACACCAAGAACCTTACCAACAACGGTAACGTGACCGAAGCGATAACCTTTACCAACCCGATAACCTCTGACAATCTTGCCAGTTGGACGTCGGTCTTCTATCAGGACACCAACTCGAACGGTGTGCTCGACGCCGCAGACCAGGCGGTCACGACGTCAACCACATTCAACTTAACACCCGGACAAAGCGTCGTGATGTTTGTAAAAGTCACAGCGCCTGCCGGCGCCGCTGTGGGAGCAGTCGACACCACGACCACTCGCGCAGGGTACAACGCCACCTTTGCCACCGCCCAAGACACGACGACTGTCATCGCGGGCGAACTGCGTTTGCTCAAAGAGCAGACGCTCGATGCTGGATGCACGGGAGTTGCCGGTACCTTCGGACAAGCGAACATCACTGCCGGAGCGGTACCCGGAGCGTGCATCATTTACCGTATCACCGCAACCAACGCCGGTACTTCGAACATTACCAGCATAGTTGTCAGTGATGCGACACCGGCCTTTACGGTCTATCGCAACGTTCCACCCGCCAGCACGACGGTTGGATCGATCGTAGCGCCCGCAAACGGGACCGCTGGGACCATCAGCGCGACAGTGGGGACCCTGACTCCTACGCAGTCAGCAGTCATCATTTTCGCGGTGAAGATCCAGTAGGGAAGCTCAAGCAGAGAGGCGTGTAAAAACGCCTCTCTTCATTTGACGTACACACCGGGCATGGGAAAAACAAGCCCTGGCCCGGCGTGTCCAAATGGCAATCGAGAGCATGGTTCCGATGAAGAAGGCGGGTTCAATTTTCGTGTGTCTCTGTCTGTTGCTGGCAGGTTTCACCACTGCAGCTTCAGGCGGGAGTGTCCCTCCTGGGACCTCGATTGACAATCAGGCCACCGCGTCGTATCAGTCGTCTTCCGGCCCTTTTACCTCTGCGAGTTCCAACGTCGTGCATGTAATCGCTCAAGGTTCTGCGACCGGCGCAGTATTGGCGGTGAACAAGTCGGTATCCAAACCCACGGCCAATCCGGGCGACCAGCTTACCTTTACCCTGAACGCTTCTAACACTGGCACCGGCGATGCAGCGCCTGTGGCGGTGGTCATTGATGGAGTAGGCGCCCTTAAGATTGTTCTCCGCGACATCATTCCCGGCAACACTGTATTTTCAGGATTTGGAAGCGTTGGCACAGCCACTCCGCTTTATCACATATTCAATGCGCCGGCTCAAAGCTACGTGAGCGCAGCGCCTTCTAATCTTGCCACGGTGGATGCGATTGCCTTCGCCACCGACACCTTTGCTTCCGGGACGAGCGCAAGCTACAGCTTCCTGGTTACCATCAACAGCAATGCCAGTGGCACGATACGCAACACTGCCACCGCATTCTTCAACAACGGCAGCGATACCTCGGCGGTTTCGAATGAAGTGGATGTAGCCGTGAACGGTCCGCCGCCTGGCATTTCCTATTACTTTGACGGCACATTTGCCAAGACCATTAGCGCCACCGCCATCAGTTCTCCGCTTTGGATTCAGGTGAATGCCGCAGCCTGCAATCTCGATCCCCTTACCGTCGAGAGCCGTCCGATCACGCTCAAATCGGCGTTGACGGGCGATACAGAGAGCTTTATCGCCACTGAGACCGGTCCCAACACCGGTATGTTCCGCGTGCTGCCACCGGTTCCTATGCGCGATGCTCGCGTGAACCCGGTCGTCTCCGGCAACAAGATCATGGAAGTATTGATTAACGACCAATTGACTGCCTCACTCGCGGGTTGTGGAGCAGCTAACGTGACCGCAGTGGTCTTGATCGATCCGTTAGGCGTGGTCTTTGACAGTCATAGCAACGTGGTGTTGGCCGGGGCAAGCGTTACGCTGATTGATGTTACCGGAGGCGGCAACGGTGGTCATCCAAATTCTCCGGCTTCCGTATTCCAATTTGACGGCACAACCCCAGCCCCAAATATCGTGGTTACCGGCGCCGACGGACAGTTCCAATTTCCGCAGGTACTGCCCAGCACTTACAGAATCGACGTTAAACCACCAAAAACCTACACCTTCCCTTCGACCGTGCCTCCTGGCCAGCTTCCGCCTGGACGCCGCATCGATCCGGCTGCCTCTTACAATAAGCAATTCGTAGTGAACGCCAGCAGCGGCATCGTGGTATTCGATGTTCCGCTGGATACTTCAGCCAGCACTCCAATCTTTATCCAAAAGACAGTAGACCGCGGAACCGTCGAGCAGGGCGAATTCATCAACTACACCATCGAGATCAAGAACCTTCTTGCCGCTGTTCTGCCGAATGTTCAGGTGAAAGACACGCTCCCGCCTGGATTTGCCTATCAACCGAAAAGCGCCCGGCTGAACGGCGCCGTGATCGCCGATCCGGCAGGGGGCAAAGGGCCAGTGCTTACGTTCAACATTGGGAACCTAGATCCCAATGCTGATGTAAAGCTCACTTACCGCGTCCTGGTCGGCCCAGGGTCGGGCATTGCCGACGCTTTGAACAAGGCTGTGGCCTTCAGCGGTTCGTTGCAATCCAACACGGCCACGGCGCGTGTGACCATACAGGCAGGTATCTTCAGCGACAACGGATTTATCGTAGGCAAGGTCTTTCAAGACTGCAATGGCAACCGCATGCAGGAGCCTGGCGAGCTAGGGATTCCTGGTGTGCGCCTCTATCTCGACGACGGCACTTTTGCTATTACTGACGAGCAGGGCAAATACAGCATGTACGGCGTGCTTGGCCGTACCCATGTTCTGAAAGTTGATCGCTCTAGCCTGCCCCTCGGCGCAGAACTCGCGCCTCTTTCCAGCCGCAACGCGGGCGACGGCGGCAGCCGCTTCATTGACTTGAAATTCGGAGAGATGCAGAAGGCTGATTTTGCCATCCATGATTGTTCCGCGGGCATGGCTAGTGAGATCAGCCTGCGCAAACAAAAACTCAGCAAGAATCCCGAAGAACTGGCCCGCACTGTAAAGACCCAGTTCAACGTGCAACCCATCGAGAAGGGCGCGGCTGAGATAAAAGCGCTCTCTGCCAGCGGCTATGTGAGTGGACCATCACAGCCTTCAGGCGATGCATTGCCAGCTTCCGGGATTACAAAGACAGAAACCAAAGCTCCGGTTGCGCTTCCCATCGAAACCGGAGCCGACAAAGCTGACGCCTCCGCCGATTTTGCCAAGATGGACAATAATCTTGGTTTCCCAGACCTTCATGATCATGATGTCCTGCCCTTTGCTCAAACTGCGATTCGCGTTAAGGGCATGATGGGGAACAGCTTCAAAGTGCAGGTCAACGGCAAAGAGCTTTCGTCCAAACAGGTCGGCACAAAAACCACGGTTGCCAACAAGCAAATGGAAATCTGGGAGTTCATCGGAGTTAACCTGCAACCCGGAAACAATATCATCCAGGTCACCCAGGTTGATCCTTATGGAAACGATCGCGGCACGGAAAAAATCGAGGTTGTGGCCCCCAGCAAGCTGGGCAAGCTGAGGATTGTGACCTCTGGAAAAACCTACGCGGCTGATGGCAAGACTCCGGTCAAGGTGACCGTCCGGCTTACCGACGCCAACGATGTGCCGGTAACTGTTCGCACACCCATCACGCTGGAAACCACCAACGGAGTCTGGCTGGTAAAAGATCTGAATCCCAAGGAGCCAGGCACCCAGGTGTTCATTGAGGGTGGTCACGCGGAGTTTGACCTGATGCCGCCCATCGAGGCAGGCGAGAGCATGGTCCGGGTCAGCAGCGGTGGCGTAAGTTCTGAATCGAAAATCGTGTTTGTTCCAGAGCTGCGTCCCATGATGGCGGCCGGACTCGTTGAATACCAGGTAAACTTCGGCAACTTAGGCCACAACGCGATTCAGCCTTCACTCAACGATGGATTTGAGCACCAATTGCAATTGCTCTCTACGCAGAGCGGAGATGCCTCCATTGCTTCCGGTGGTCATGCAGCCCTGCTGTTGAAGGGAAAAATTAAAGGTGAAACTTTGCTGACCATGGCTTATGACTCGGACAAAATCTCCGGTCAGAGGCTTTTCAGGGACATCCAGCCCGACCAGTACTATCCGGTGTATGGTGACTCTTCTGTCCGGGGCTATGATGCGCAGTCTACCAGCAAGGCTTACGTCCGCATTGACCATGGCCGTACCTACGTGCTGTATGGCGATTACCTTACCTCGGAGCCTGGCATTGGAAATAGCCTCGGCAACTACAGCCGCAGCATGACTGGAACCAAGGAACACTTTGAGAATGATCGAGTGAGCCTTACTGGCTTTGCCAGCTACGATTCTCTCCGGCAGGTTGTGGATGAGCTTCCGGCCAATGGCACATCAGGGCCGTTCACACTCTCGAACCCGAACGGTGTGGAGAACAGCGAAAAGGTTGAAGTGCTGATCCGGTCGCGCAACCAGCCTGCGGTGATTCTCGACATCAAGCAATTGAGCCGATTTGCCGATTATGAATTTGAACCTTTTACCGGACAGTTGTTGTTGAAGGCCCCCATTCCATCGCTGGACTTTAATCTGAATCCCGTTTCGCTGCGGATCACTTATGAGGTCAACCAAGGTGGACAACGCTTCTGGTTGGGAGGCGGGACGGCATCGGTCAAGCTGAATAAATCACTCCAGATCGGCGGCACTTTTGTGGACGACACCAACCCGCAAGATCCTAATAAGCTGTTCGCCGTCTCCACTGGCTTGAAGTTGCCGGGCAAGACTTCTTTCATTGCAGAGTTTGCCGGCACGCAGCATCAAGGGTTGGGCGGCGCCCAGCCTCTAGGTACCACGCCCGGCATACAAACTTTCGGTACAGGTTTCGGCTATCGTTTCGAACTCCAGCATGATGGCGACCGACTGAAGGGCAAAGCCTACTTTACGCGCACTGACGCCAACTTCGATAATCCGACTTCGATGCTCAACAAAGGGCGCGGAGAGTCTGGACTCAAGGCCAGCTACGCCTTCAATGGGACCACGCGGCTGCTGGGCGAATTCATCCGCACTCAGGATGTGCTTAACAACGGAACTCAGCAGGGCGGCACGATTGGACTGGAAAAGAGCTTGCCTGGAAATATCCAGACCATCTTTGGCTTCCGCCATGCGGAGAGCAGTACCAATCCGGCGAACAGCTTCAATATCGGAGCGACGCCGAACAACATCAATACCCTCCTGAGCAAAATCAGCCTGCCGATTCCCCATTGGAGCAAGATGACCGCCAGCGCCGAGTACGAGCAGGACATCTCCGACATGAGCAAGCATGTAATGGCGCTGGGCGGTACCTATCAGTTGTGGAGCAAAGGCAAGGTCTACTTCCGGCAAGAGTTGATCTCCTCGCTCGGCGATGTTTATTCGCTCAACAATCTGCAACGCCGCAATACCACACAGATCGGTGTTGACAGCACCTATTACAAAGATGCGCACATCTTCAGCGAATATCGCATTCGCGACCTTAGCAATGGCCGCGAAGCTGAAGCTGCGCTGGGGTTGCGCAACAATTGGCATCTGGCAGAGGGACTGGTGGCCAATACTACCGTGGAAAGCATTCGCACCTTGAATGGCGCCACAAACAATACGTTGGCCCTTACCGGAGCTTTGGAATACACCGCGCATGAGAACTGGAAGACCTCAGCTCGTATGGAATGGCGTGGCAACTCTACGACCAACGGCATCCTTGGCACCCTGGGCTTCGCGGCGCGTCTCACCGATAGCTGGACATTCCTGGGCCGTGATGTTTTATCGACCACCACAACTAAGGGAGCCATCGGCGGCACTCATCTTCAAGACCGCTTGCAGTTCGGCTTTGCCCTGCGCGATACATCGAGAAACCGCTGGAACGCCCTTAGCCTGTTTGAGTTGAAGGCCGATCATGACAACTCTCAACCGGCCACTCCGTTGCGCAGCACGGTTGGAATCTTTGCTACCACGGCGAATTACCAGGTGAGCGCACCATTCACGCTTTCCGGCCGGTATGCAGCCAAGTGGAGCATCTCTGCGGACAACATTCTTTCCAGTTCCGCCAACACGCAGTTGTTGGGAGGCCGCGCGACCTGGGACCTCACGCGCAAGTGGGATATTGGTGTGGCTGCAAGCACCACCTACAGCCTGGGGGTCTCTTCACAGCAATACGGCATGGGAGCTGAACTCGGTTATCAGCTTTTTGGGAATCTTTGGATTTCGACCGGCTACAACCTTATGGGATTCCGCAATCCCGATCTAACAGGAGAAGACGTTACGCGGAAAGGTGCTTTCATCCGCATGAGATTCAAATTCGATGAAAACATCTTCTCGCCCAGAAGTGGGAGCAAGCATTGATGCAAGGCGAGAAATTTCGGCCTGAACGGCAATGTTCTCATTCGGTTGGGAACATGAGGCCGAAGTGTGCGATCAAGACCCGCCACGGAGATATACCAGTAGCAGAGGAGCAACTAAAACAAACCACAGAGGTCACGAAGGAATACGAAGGAGAACAAGTCCCGGCAGGGACGGGCGATAGTAGCCCAGCACTAAAGTCGTGCCCTGATACAAATCTAATGCGCGTGCTCCACCCGATTCGCTTGCTTCTTGCGATCCTCTTCATCGCCAGCTTCACCGCCACCGCAACTGCTGGCACCCAAGATAATGTCTATTCCGTCGGCCTTGCCACACGAAACATCTACCTGGTCAACGCCAACGGAACAGTCACCAACCTGTTCACTAATTACACCGGCACCTCTTCGGCCGCCATGGCGGTGCGGGCCAGCGACGGAATAGTCTTCTTTATTACTCAGGTGGCGAACGGCGCGGTTTTCACCTGGAATCCCGCGACTCCCGCTACTGCCCCTGTACAGATCGGCACCACTGGCGCTGCCATCCCCTACATTCCGCGACTGGCATTTTCTGCCAGCGGTGTGCTGTACGCTGTGGATACCGACACCACAAATCTTTACACCATTAATCAGGCTACGGGAGCTGCAACGTCCGTAGGCGCATTGTCCGGCGTGCCGACAGGGCTCGGAGGCGACATCGGCTTTGCCCCCGACGGCACGCTCTACATGGTTGCAGGCACCACGATCTATACCGTTCCTCTTGGCGGTGGTGCGTGTACCAGTTTGGGCACTATTAGCGGGCTTTCCGGAGGTGCGACTGCGATCGTCGGAATGACCTTCGATGCCAGTGGACGCATGCTGGTGGAAGATGATCAGAACCCAGCCCAACTCTACTCGGTGGCTTTGCCTTCACGCGTTGCGACCGCGTTCACCGGCACCATGACCACCAGCCAGGGCGATCTGGCCAGCGCGCCCCGTGTGCAGATCTCCGGCAAAGTTTTTGAGGATGTGAATTACGGCGGCGGAACAGGCCGCAGCTTCGCCAGTTCAGGAGGAGTTGGCAGGCCCAACGCCCGTGTGGAGCTTTATGATACTGCGGGAAACTTCATTACCTCCACCGTAACCGACGCTTCCGGCAACTACACGCTAAGCGGCGCCGCCGGACAGACCTATACCATCCGCGTGGTGAACTCCAGCGTGACCTCTTCTCGTCCTGGATCGGTTGGCACCCTGATTGGAGTGCAGACCTTCCGCACCAGTAATTTGACCGGCACAACCGGGACGGCAGATACCAACCGCGTAGGAGGCGAAGACCCGACCAAGATCGACGCCGGCAATGGCAGCACCACATTGGCAGCTCTTACGACTGGCACTGCAACGCCGCAATCCATCGACAGCATCACGCTGGGAACCAGCAGCGTTACCGGGATTGATTTTGGATTCAACTTCGACACGATAGTCAATATTGCCAATTCCGGCCAGGGATCATTGCGGCAGTTCATTACCAACAGCAACACGCTCACCAATGCTGGCCTGGCACAGGTTGGGCAGACCGCGGGTGCGGAAGCCAGCATCTTTATGATTTCCAACGGCACCGCAGTCCCAGGATTGCGTGCTGGCCTGACGAATCAATTAACGGGCGGGGTCGCGCAGATTGTGGTGACTTCGCAGCTTCCCGCGATCACCGACGCGAATACTGCGATCGATGGAACATTGCAGACGACTAACGTTGGCGCTACCAATCCAGGATCATCAGGCACAGGTGGAACCGTCGGAGTGGGAGCTTTGTCGCTCTCTACGGTCAATAAACCCGAGGTCCAATTGAGCGCCGCCCAAGGCACGATTGGCTTGGGTCTGCAAATTCAGGCCAACAGCACCACCGTTCGCGGATTGGCGATTTACGGATTTGGAACGGCCGCCAATACCAACGGCAGCGCTAACATCGAGATCGAGAATGGGTTTACTGGTGCCCTGATTCAGCAGAACGTGCTGGGCACAACCGCCACCACCTTTGCCGATCCCGGGGCTGCAACCCGCTCGGTGGGAGACAATATGCGCTCCGTTGGCGGCAAAACCGGAACCATCTCCAACAACCTGATTGGTTTTGCCCAGGGCAAAGGCATCGCACTGGAGAGCACCTCCACTGGCTGGTCGATCCAGAACAACGAGATCCGCAACAACGGAATCAACAACCCCGGCTTTGGCGGCGTGAATATCGGCACAGGCTCCACGGCCACCATTCAGGGAAACCTGGTGGTCGCCTCGCTCGGACCTGGTATTGATTCATCTGCCAGCAGCGGCTCCAACAACATCGTCAACAACACTGTCACTGGAAATGGTACCGGCAGCGGTGGCAGTCTGGTCGATCCGGGTATTCGCATTTTTGGCAGCAGTAATATCGTAGACCGGAACATTATCAACGCCAATGTTGGCGCCGGCGTGTTAGTAACCTCCGCAGCTTCCACGACGGTAATTACCAAGAACTCGATCTTTGCCAACGGCACCGTGGGTAGCGTCACTCACGAGATTGGCATCGATCTCCTGAGCGCAACTGATAATGCCAGCCTGGGAACCTTGCCCTTCGTTACCTTGAATGACTCAGGCGACGCGGACACCGGCGGCAACGGGCTATTGAATTTCCCTATTCTTCAGACAGCCACCATCAGCAACGGCCAGCTCACTCTGACCGGCTTTGCCAGGCCGGGATCGGTGATCGAGCTATTCATTGCTTCGCCCGACCCATCGGGCTTCGGACAAGGGAAAACCTACTTGACCTCTTTAACCGAAGGCTCAGGTGCGGACCTTGATGCTACTACCGGAACGTATGGTCCAGGAGCCATCAATGGCATCGCCCAGGGAACAGACACCACGAATCGATTCAAGTTTGTGATTGCCGTTCCCTCAGGAGTTTCAATTGGCACGGTTCTGACCTCCACCGCAACCTTGGCGGGAGCGACCTCTGAATTCAGCGGTAATGTTACGGTTGCGCTTTCTACCGATATCTCCGGTAAGGTCTATGTGGATACCAACCACAACGGAACCGTCGATAGCGGTGAGGATTGGACCAGTGGAACGCCTGTCTTTGTGAATCTGGTCAGCGGTGGAGTAGTCGTGCAGTCGGTGAGCGTTCCGGCTGGAACCGGCTCATATATCTTTAATAACGTCACCAGCGGAAACTATTCCATCGTGGTTACAAACAATGCCACGGCCACAACCGCCGTAGTTCCCTCAGGCTTCGCGTTTGTGAATCCCACCAATGGAACATTACAGATCAATGCTTCGAACGGCTCCATTACCAATCAGAATTTTGGATTGTTCCACGGCAGCCTGGTATCAGGCACAGTGTTCAAAGACAACGGCGCCAGCGGAGGCACGGCCAACAATGGAATCCTGGATGGCGGCGAGCAAGGAATTCCGGGCGTGACCGTCCGCGCCACCAATGGCGGAGCCACCACCTACGACACCGAACAGACCGCCAGCGATGGTACTTACACGCTGTTCATCACACCAGGAGCCACAACTGTCGCCATCATCGAAACGAACTTGGCAAATTACATTTCCACCGGAGCGTCAGTCGGAACCACAAGCGGCGCCTACAATCGCGCTACCGATACCACGACCTTCACCAAAGCAGGTGAGGGCATCTTTACCGGCGTAAATTTCGGCGATGTTCCCCAGAATACCTTCCAGAACAATGGCGCCCAACAGGGATTGCCCGGCAACGTACTGTTCTACGCGCACACCTTTGCTCCGGGCACGGCTGGTCAGGTGACATTCTCCCTGGCTTCAACGCCTGCACCCAGCAATGTCTCGTTTGGTCATATCCTTTATCAGGACATCAATTGCAACGGCCTTCTTGATGCAGGTGAGCCAGCGATCACCGGGCCAGTGACAACGGTAGCTGGGACCAACCTATGCATCATCATGAAGGTCACCATTCCCCAGGGCGCTCCGTTCAACGCCACAGACAACACTGCCATTACCGCAAGCTTTGCTTACACCAATGCGAACCCAGCACTCTCCGCCAGCTACATTTTGAATGATCTGACTACGGTGGGCACGGGAACGAATGCCGGCCTGCGGTTAGAAAAAACAGTCGACAAGGCCACTGCCCTGCCCGGAGCCAACCTGACTTATACGGCCACCTTCACTAACGACAGCGCTTCGCCCATCTCGAACCTAAAGATCAACGACAGCACGCCAGCCTATACAACCTTCGTTAGCGCAGCCTGCGGCAGCCCCTTACCCAACAACCTTACCGGCTGCTCCATCACCGCGCCCTCAGTTGGCCAAACCGGCGCAATTCAGTGGACATTCACCGGAACGCTAAGTCCAAGCCAGACTGGAACGGTTTCATTTGTGGTAAAGATTCAATAGCGAACTGCACATCTGGACCAGGAACAAACCTTTGCCGCGGATTTGTGCAGATGTACGCTGATTAAGAATAATAAAGATATAGTGAATTGACAGACGACAGCCGTCAAGCAGTGGAAATATGTGCCCTACCTTCAAGATGGCCAGCCGGTCGAGGTTGAGAACACAGTCACAGTAAGATTTCACATGTAGAGCAGAGCCTCATTAACTTTCGACTTCAATGTCGTCGTCATTCCATTGGTGTCCGCAGGTATCACAACTCCAGCCTGATTTCGGGATGGAATCTGCATCGTTTGCCGATTCCTCGTCGGTTCCTTGAAGAAAGATTTCGGTCGAATGGCACTTTGGGCACTTTGCTACCCAATCAGCGCTTTCCTGCTCCTCCGGTTCGTCCGACTCCCGCTCCGGCGGCAGGTATCGATCAAGCACTTTCTTGGCGCGCCTCAGGTCAATGTCGCAGACTTTCACGTCCACTTCGCCTTCGAAGCCCGGCTCGAATGCGTCTGCGTTCTCAAGATTGTCGGGCCCCAGGCACGACGGAATATTGGACGCCTCGAGAATGGACTGAACCCTGCGGGCCTCAGGCAATCCCGACACTCGACGCACGAATACAACAACAGAATCTGCGGAGTCTAAACCAGTGGTCGTCGCGGGAGCCCTGCTGCGTTGCGGAGAGGGCGTATTTTTCAGTCGAATGTTCAACCCACGCCCTGAAATCTCATCCCGCAAGGCTTCTCTGGCAATTTCAATTAGATCATAGGCGTCATTCGCCACGACCTGGAGTTCATCTTCACTCATTCGCGAATACGTTTCTTTGAAGCGACGCCATTGTTCTGATGGATCGGGGCCAAGATAGGATGGAATACCGTCCACCTGCTGAACGCCCTGCACCTCGCGTGCCTCGGATAAATCCCAGGCTCGCCGTATGGCAGTCATTTCCGGTGCATCCGGCTCCCGCCGTCGAACTGTAGAATGTGGCGCAGAGGGCTTATCTTTCAATTGAATGCTGAGCCCCCGCCCGGAAATCTCGGATTGTAAGACTTGTTTGGCAATGTCAGTCAGGTTACAAGCATCATTGGCCACGGCCTGGAGTTCGTCTTCGCTCATGATCGAATACGTCTCTTTCAAGCTGCGCCATTGCTCGAATAGGTCGGTGCTTTTCATCTTGAAAACATGATCATATAGACCCACTTTTCGCCAGGCAATAGCCAATTGCGAGATTTTCTTCGGCTGGTGACTTTTTAAAATTAGAATTTAGAAATTACCAATTACCAAATCCGTGAAATATGGGCGCAGTCTTTGATGAGTTTGTAAGACAACTCGCCGTTTGGGAGCAGAAGTATGCCGGACGTCCCAGGGACCACATGGTCCGGCTGTGCCTGCTTGCCTTGGAGCGCGAAGAACTGGTCTCCATTGCCTATCGCGAAGAGCACATTGCTGCCCGGCTCGCCAAGATGCCCCTGCCCGACGACGTTCGCCGCACCATCCGCCACGCTCTGATGTGGGCATGGAAAGATGAAGAGATGCATGCCATTTACATTCGCGGGGCCATCTTCCGGCTCGGTAGCCGCAGGCTGCGCGCCACTGCTTTTGCCAAGCAATTTGCCGGAGCGCTGGGCGGATGGTCCAGCTCTGTGTTGCAGCATCTTCGCTGGAGAGAAGCTCCCGTGTCGCGCTTGCTGGCCTCCACTCTTACCGCCCTTGGCTCGGTCACCGGACAAGTTCCTGAAGATGTAAAAAAGTTTCTGGACTATGGACCGTTCCGCAGCTTTTGCCTGTTCAATGTAGATGCCGAGCGAACTGCTACAGCTTGTTGGAAGAGCATGGTTGCACTCGCCAAGGAGGTCCCGGAGCTTCCACCACGCTCGGCTGACGATTTTCGCCGCGTCCAGCAGGATGAGCTAAACCATGAGCAAATCTTCAGCATCGTGGCCGAAGCACTGGACGATCAGGACAATCTGTGCCCCGAAGAATCTGCCGCCACCCTCGTGCAAAAGATCTCTGCAGTGGGCGAATTCTTTGTGCCGCACACCGAACGCGTCCGTACCAGTCCGCTAGGCAAGGGTGGAAAAGTCTGGGTGGAGAAAGTCCCATCCAATGCCGATAAACGTCAGGTCTTCCGCCAGTTTCTTGAAAGTACCAATCTCGCGCAGATGCTCGACCAGCGTAGAAACGAACGCCGAAAAATCAAAGGGGAGCTCACAGTTGCGATCAAGGCTGCATTCATGCTGGGCTACCATCGAGCGGACCTTTCCCCTTTGACGGACCCGCAATTACTCGAAGAACTGGCGATCTTCTTGCGCGCACGTGGATGTGGCGACATCGCCGTGGGCGAAGGCCGAAATCTCTACGACAATTTTTACGGCAATCGCACCGTCTGTAATGTGGCTTCTTACTTCAATTTCAAATCTCCGCACTACCGGGTTGTAGATTTCACCGGGGAGCAGACGCCTCACGAGTATGCTCGTGGATTTGGCAGTTCCACCGTCGCAGAAACCTGGAGGAACGCTGACTTCCGAATCACCTTTGGAAAAATGCGCAGCCATCCGGTGGAGATGGTCTATCTATGCTTAGGAAACATAGAGGGTACAGGTACGCGTAATGACGAGTTCCTGTTTGCCGAGCGCCAGGCCCATCGCGAAACAGCAGTCATGATGCTGCTGACCGATTTCCCGCCTGACTACGCGATCCTCGATGCTTTCGAGAATACGCCCGACCGCATCCTGGGAATTATTGGATCGCCTCGCCCTCTCCATCCTCGCCGTTTCTATGCAGGCTCTGACACTCTGGCCGTGGACATCGTCGCTGCGTCGCACATTGGTCTGGCGCAGCCGCGGAAGGGAAACTTCTTGCGGGCAGCCATGCATTGGTTCGGGGACCCATCGGGCTCCACCGAGCTGATCGGATGCAATGAGCCGATCGCGGAATGGAAAAACCCTTATCACAACGAGGTTTCCAGCCTGCTCAGCCTGATCGCCTATCCGGTCTATCAGTTCGGAAGCGGCCGAGGCTCACTGTTTCTGCCCGAAATGGATCAAGAAGCATTCCCATTTTTGCAACGCGCAAGCTCGCTCACGCGGATGGGACGAAAGGCCATGCGAATGTTATTAGGCTTTAGAAAGCCTCAATGAGGTGACTGCGATGTTTCTTGCCGCTGATTTGCGCAGAGGAACGCTGATCTTTATAGATCTTGGTTCTCTCTGAAATATTCCGAAACTCGCGATCTGCATTTCGTTTTATCTCGCGTTCATCAGCGAAATCAGCGGCAATACGGTTTTCCCTTGCGCCCCTTAGCGTCCTTTGCGGTAAAGCCTTTACGGCTCATCCTCATCACCCGGCGCGGCCCCGGCCCCTTGCCGTCCGCCTCCTGGAACGACGATGTGGGGGACACCAGCGTCGTTCATCATCTTATTAAGCGCTGCCACGTCTTCCTGGCTAAGCTTGCGGGCTGCAGTGTTGGCCTCGCTCAGCATTCCTTGCAGCAACTTGATTTGGTCAAGCTGCCATGCAGTAGGCGCTGCCGTGTAGCTTTCGATACCACCTAATAACTGTCCGACCCGCTGAGTGATTGCGGGTGGCGTGTAGACCAGCGGCGGACCAGCGGTGCCCTGACCCGGCCCGCGTTCGCCGCATTGGACGGGATTGGCGAATTTGCGGCAGGTCTCTTCCACTTTTTTCAAGAGATCTTCTGCCGCTTTTTGTACGTTCTCTGGCGGCTTGGCTGCTCCTGGCCTCTTCCAGGTTTCAATATACGTGTTGAGCGAGGTGTGCAAACCAGTCATGGAGCGCTGCGCAACCAGCGCCGTGCTGGCCATCTGCGAAAGCTGTGTAAGCGCCTGTCGCCGTGCCGCACGGTCTTCGGTGGAGATGGTGATGCGCGGATCCTCTTCCACCACGATCTTCGTGGATTGTTCCATCTTTCCAATGGCGACCTTGGCAGTGTATTCACCAGGTTCAACGCGCAATGAAGCCGCGCCTCCGCCAAATCCTCCACCAAAGCCAAACCCGAAGGCTGCGGCCTGCTCACCAGCTTCAGCAGCTTCTCCGGCGGCAGCGCCAGGGGCAGCTTCACCGCTTTCTCTTCCGGGCGCAGGCGGAACGATAGTACGCGCACGCAGGTCCCACACCACGCGATTGAGTCCGGCCTCTTTAGTGCCGGGCACTTCGCGCACCGTCTTGCCATCCTTGTCGGTGATGGTAATACGCACACGCTCTTTCTCATCAGGCTTGGTCTTAAGGTAATACTGAATGAGCGCGCCATTGGGCGGATTGGGGCCCAAGAAAATCTTGTGGCCGGTTGATCCGCCGCGGTTGGCGATGCGCCAGCTTGTGGCCGGCCGCAAGTCGAAGAGATGCATATCTTCGCCGGTCACCGAGTCACTCATCTGCTCCAAAGGAGTAACGTCATCGAGTATCCAGATCGAGCGGCCATGTGTACCCAACACTAAATCGTTGTCGCGCGGATGAATGGCGATGTCATCCACCGGCACCGTAGGTAAGTTCAGCTTCAACCGATGCCAGCGCGCTCCTTGGTCCAGGGAGAAATACAACCCATGCTCCGTGCCCACAAACAACAGCTTGGGGTTGCGGTGATGCTCGCGAATTACGTGGATGGTGCCATTATCATCGGGCAGCCCGTTGCGGATGGCCTTCCAGTTCTCACCGTAGTCGGTCGTAATGTAGACATAGACGCCGAAGTCGTTGCTGCGATGTCCATCGAAGGTCGCGTATGCAGTACCCTCGGCATGGCGCGAGGCAACTACACGGCTCACATAAGTTCCCTTGGGCACGCCCTTTACTTTGTCAAAGACATTCTTCCAATTCTTGCCACCATCGCGCGAGACCTGGAGATTGCCATCGTCGGTGCCCACCCACAGCAAGTCTTTATTCATGGGTGACTCGCTGATCGTGGTGATGGCGGGCCATGCCTGCACGCCATCGTGCCGAGAGAGCGTGTACTTGTCCGGGACCTTGCCCATGATGGGAAGCTTGTCACGTTCCTGCCCGGAAGTGAGGTCGGGGCCGAGACGGGTCCACCCATCTCCTCGGTCGGGAGATTTGAACAGGTAGTTGCCGCCGTAGTAAATCGTCTTGGGATCGAAAGACGAGATCACAATGGGCGAATTCCACTGGAAGCGGTAGCGCTCGCCTTCCGGCGCCGGCGGACGGATCGACCGCGATTCGTGCGTCCTCAGGTCGCGCCGCAGCACGCCTCCATCCTGCGACTCAGCATAAACGATGTTCGGATCCGTAGGATCAATCTGCGCGTAGAAACCATCACCGCCGCTTACTGTGAACCACTCGGCGTTGGAGATGCCACGCGAATCCAGCGTGGCGCTGGGCCCGCACCAGACGTTGTTGTCCTGTAAGCCACCACAGATGTGGTAAGGCTTGGCCATATCGAGGCCGACTTCATAGAACTGGGCCAGGGGAATGGTATTTACAAAGTCCCAGGTGCGTCCCCGGTCGTGGCTCATGTAGATGCCGCCGTCGGAGCCGGTAATGATATGGTTCGAGTCCTGCGGATCAATCCACATGGCGTGGTAGTCACCATGGATGCGCTGCACCAGGTTCTGGTGGAAGGTGCGCCCGCCATCATCGGAGTAGTACATCTGCGCGCCATGCACCCAGAGTCGCTGATCATTATTAGGATCGATATGCACCTGGCTGTAGTAAATGGCGCGCGGGTTGGTGTCCGACATCTTGGTCCACGTCTCGCCTTTATCTTCACTGCGGAAAATGCCACCACCTGCATGTTCAATCAGCGCATAGACAATGTTGGTGTCCCGGCGATAGAAGCTGACTCCGATGCGGCCGGTCTCTTTTATGGCTGCGGGATCAGGAGGAGCCGCAGTCGCCTCGGCCTGCTGTTGCGCGGCGCGAAGAGCAGCGCCACCACCTCCGCCGCCACCTCCTCCTCCCCCACCGAAGCCACCTCCAAAGGGCAGCGCCGCCGGACGAGGGCTGGGATCCCAAGGCAGTCCCTTTTCTAATTTCTTCCAGGTGACTCCTCCATCGGTGGTCTTATATAAGCCGCTGCCGGGGCCGCTCCCGTTGAAACCAAACGCGGTGCGACGCCGCTGATAAGCAGCCGCAATCAGCGTTCCTGGGCTTTGGTGGTCCATCGCGATATCGGTCACACCCGTATCTTCATTGATGAACAGTACATTGCTCCAGGTCTTGCCGCCATCGGTGGACTTGTAGACGCCGCGCTCCTTCGATGGTCCCCACAACCTGCCCACCGCCGCTACATACAAGACATTTGGATCGGTCGGATGGATCACGATGCGGGCGATATGGTGGGTCTCGGCCAAGCCCATGTTCTGCCAGGTCTTGCCGCCATCGGTGGATTTGTAGACCCCGTTGCCCCAGGAAGAACTCTGGCGGTTGTTGGCCTCACCTGTTCCAACCCACACAATCGAGGGGTCAGAGGGCGCAACTGTGACATCGCCGATGGTTGAGGTAACTTCGTTGTCGAAGACAGGCGTCCATGTTGTTCCGCCGTTTGTGGTCTTGAATACACCGCCGGAAGCCGCGCCTACATAGATAATGTCCGGATTGCTCTCCACCACGGCAAAATCATCGATGCGTCCGCCCATGGAAGCCGGACCAATCTCCCGAAAATGCAACTGCTTCAAAATGGCTTCGTAGTCCGGCTGAGAGGCGGACGGAGCAGGAGCGGAGGCTGTTCCTCCTTTTGCTTTTTGTAGAGCGAAAACATTTCCTACAAGCAGGCACATCAGGATTGCGGCGATCACAAATACTCTGCCGCGGGAACTCGAAGAAGGGTTCATCGTTTGCCTCCGGCTGTTTGAAAACTAGCGGGGCAAGACTACAGCTTTCTTTTTCAAGAGGCAAGTAAAGGACTGTCAATAAGAACACGGAAAAGCGCTGGATCTAAAAAATCCTGCTTTCCCCCTCGACCCCTAGCACGACGATCTTCCAATGCTCGTCTTGAATATTGAGGACAGTGCAAGAGCAGTTCTCTGGACGAAAGCAAGTCACTCGATCATCTTTTAGCGTGTGCCCCACGGCTACATTGATGGCGACAAAGTGCGAAACCACGACTGTATCCTGAATTAACTCCCCTAGCGCATTCAATACTTGAGCCCGCCAAAACCCTATAGATTGGTCCAGCTCTGACCAGCGGCTCTGGAGTATGTTTCTTAACCATTCTCCCCGACGCGACACAGCAATTGGCGGTGATGGAATTTCGCCAATTCGTGGATCTACCTTGGCTACGCCCCAATGCCGCTCGAGTGCAGCCGCGGTCTCGCGAGTACGGCGAAGCGGACTGGTCACCAGAGGCAATGGTCCTTGCGCCGTCAATGTTGCAGCCATCGCCTCCGCTTGTTCCCGGCCAACGTCATCGAGCCCAGGATCAAGATCGCTCTCCCAACTCCCCGCTGCCTTGCCATGCCGAACCAGATAAACCAATGCCATGATGAACCCCTAACCATTTCCCACACCTGCGATTTAGACACCCTGAGGTAATGTAGAAGCCGCAGTCTACCAGCTATTTAATACACCGTGCTTTGAACCCAAACCAACCCAATTGCCCTCTGCATCGCTCTGCTTTCTCTGTACGACCTGCAGTTGGATCTTTGATTTTGGCCTTCCTCCGTGTTCCTCCGTAGTACTAATCCGAAATTTCCCCATTTTCTGCGCAAATTTTCATCGCTTTTCTTTTGCCTGTTTCTGAACTGCGAAGTCGCGTTCGCTGGCAGAGATGATGTGGATCAGTGTTTATCAGCGAAAATCAGCGGTAAAGGTTTTTGATTTTCTCCGTGCGTCCGCGTCTCCGTGGTGGATTTTGGTTTTTGGTTGTGGCTCCGCTACGCTGTGGCCTCTGTGGTAGGTTTGGTTTTCGCTGTGGTTCCTCTACTCTGCGAGCTCCGCTGGTACGTTTTCAATCCTGGTTTCCATAACTCACGAAAAATAGGTACCGGTCGATTCAGACCGGTACCAAATTTCCCCCGACCAATCTTGTAATGCATTATTTTCCGGCAGTGCGCTGCTTCTTGAATTCCTCCACGACGTTCCAGGGATAGTCTGGATGGCTTGACCTTAACCCTTCCAATTTGGCAAACAGTTCTTTGGAATGTTCCGCTCCGGTGGGGTTGTAGCTCTCATAGATTGCATAACCGAACAAAGCATAGAAATTGCTGGGATCGATCTGCAAGGCTTTGTCAAAGGCGGTGTGCGCTTTGCTATCGAGGGCGATCACGAGTTGTTCGTCCACCGGCTTGCCTGAGGCCGGTGAATACAGCCAGCCAATGTAGCCGCCAATGGCGCTGCCTTCCAGGCCCAGCACATCGGGAGAAGAAGGATGGGCCGCTGCCAGGTTAGAAAAGAAGTTGTACGCGCGCGGGAAATCGTTCTGCGATTCGATAATGCTCCAATATTCACCTTGCGCGCGTCCAAAAGCTTTTCCATCCTTTCCGATGTTCTGTTGCATCGAGAGTTCCAGTTGCCCCAGGTTGTTGGCCGGATTGCTGCTTGTCTTGCTCGCAGTTTTTTGCCCGGAGCCATTGTTGTTTTGCGCCTGCATTGCCGTTGGCAAAGCCAAGGACAGGGCCACGGCCAGCACGATAATTGGGTTTCCGCATAATTGACGTTTCATGTTGTTTCTCCTTTAAAGTACTCTATATTTCAGAGTTAATAGCCAAAATTTTTTACTTCACCTTGTTGAACTCGCCACCGAGCAGCTTCTTCAAATTGCGTATGTAAGTGGCCAAAGCCATCCGCCCACTCTCGGTAATGCGATAGATACTCATCGGCTTGCGATTCAAGAAGGTCTTTTCCACGGAGATATAGCCCGCCTGCTCCAGCTTGAGCAAATGAGCGGCAATATTGCCGTCGGTGCTGCCGGTGCGATCGCGGA
>DASZEU010000029.1:0-2467 GCA_035940535.1 Candidatus Angelobacter sp. | reverse complement strand
CAAAGGTATGGCACGCCGAACAGCGTTTCCTGAAGATGTTCGTCGGCTCGGTAAAGTCCGCCGCAAACGCTGGCACCAAAGCGAACATCAGCAGGGCCAGCGCCAATACCGGCGCCACAGCCTGCCGAATTCGCCGGACACCGGTGTCCGATGCAGCTTTCGTAGTTTTAGCTATGCAAAAAAGACCAATAGAATCAACAACTAAGGATTTCCACCTCATCACCACACCACCCATACAAGCACTCTTGCTCCGCGTCCAGACGTGCGTCGGCGCGGGCAAGGAAAAGGGTTGAAATCAGGCTTTAGTGGATCAGCAGGTTAGCCGGCAAGCGCCCGCCTTCAACTTGAGCTAGCCGGATGTGAGACCTGGAGGGGTGATTTGATCTTTCTTATGTAAATTTAATGTCGTAAAAATAAAATATGGCCCAGAGAACACCCCTTGTTGTCCTCTGAGCCAAATCTTCTGTCAAAACCGATATTATGAATTAAGACCGGAAAACGAAAATCAGGGCTCACTTAACGTGCTGGCATCGGTATAGCAAAATTACAGAGCCTTTGTCAATTGGAATTTTGGGGGATTTAATCCCAAAAACTGGAGGCCGATTCAGTGAACCTTCATTAGGAATGGCGCTCCTGGAATTAATATCCGGGTCATTTCTGAGATATGAGATAAATGACCGACGCGCACAGAACGTATGAGATCCGCTGCCCAGCGCATGGCTTCGTACGCCTCAATGATTGGGAGTGGAATGTAATTGCTCAACCTCCGTTCCAGCGTCTTCGCCGAATCCGGCAACTGGCTTGGACCAATTACGTGTATCCGGGCGCAATGCATATACGGTTTGAGCACTCATTGGGCGTGATGCACTCGGCCATCATGCTCTTGAGAAATTCTGCCGAGCTTCTGAAAGCAGAGTTGGCTTACAACGAAGCGGGGTTTGAGAGCAATGAAAGAGCTTCTTCCTAGCGGCCATTTCCCCTGCCTACGGTTTTCAAGCCGCGCTCGCTGGTCGTGACGCCAACAGCCTTTCGTAAAGCCTTGCATATTCCCTGGCCGAAGCTGACCACGAAAAATCCTTGCTCATGCCGTTGATCATGAGTTTCTTCCATTTGACTTTGTCCTGAAACGCCGCCAATGCCTCATGAATGCTTGCCAGGAGCGCATCACCGGAATAAGGAGTGAACTTGAATCCCGTTCCCTTTTCGGTTACCGGGTTCCATGGTTCGATCGTGTCGTCGAGTCCGCCGGTGGCGCGGACAATGGGTACCGTTCCATATTTCAAGCTGTAGATCTGGTTCAGGCCGCAAGGCTCGTAGCGTGAGGGCATCAGGAACATGTCTGCGCCGGCCTCGATCTTGTGCGCAATGGCATTATCGTAGGCAACCTTGACTGCAAACTTCTCCGGAAACTGACGCTGCAAGCGGCGAAACAGCTCTTCATATTCTTTATCGCCGCTTCCGAGCACAGTTAAGATGATGGGCAGGCGGGCCAAGTCGTTGGCAATCTGCGCGATCAGGTCAAAACCTTTTTGCGCAGCGAACCGGGAGACGATGCCCACCACCGGAAGCTCCGGGTTGGCATTGGCAATACCGAATTGCTCCAGAAGATCGCGCTTGCATTCTCTTTTGCCCTCGAGGTCGCTGATGGAATACTGGCGGGCAATCAACTTGTCGCATTCTGGGCTCCACTCATTGTAGTCCACGCCATTGAGAATGCCGGTGACCGTGGACGCGCGCTCGCGCAGCACGCCTTCGAGACCGAATCCGTATTCTGCGGTCTGGATCTCGTGGCTATATCTTCTGCTGACGGTGTTGATGAAGTCGGAGAAGACCAGCGCCCCTTTCAGGAAGTTGACCTTTCCGAAGAACTCCATCTTGTCGATGGTGAAGAGGTCCCAGGGCAGCATGAGCAACGGCAAGGTATCGGGCGGGAACAGCCCCTGGTACCCCATGTTGTGAATGGTAAACAAGGTCGCCGTATTGTGAAACAACGGATCATCCGCATAGCTGGTGCGCAGCAGGACGGGAACTAAGGCTGCCTGCCAGTCATGGCAATGGAATATCTGGGGAACGCCCAGAATCTTCGACGCTTCCAGCACAGCCCTGGAATACAAAGCAAAGCGTTCGGCATTGTCAGGGTAATCACCCGCTGGAGTTCCGTACAGGCTCGCCCGGTCGAAGAAAGGCGGATAATCTATAAAGTAAAATTGCACGCCGGAGTGTTGGCCTCCATCCAGGACGCTGCAGAACCGGTACTGGTCGTCGAAAGGGATGGTAATGCTGCGGAGAAGCACTTTAGTTTCGCCCAGTTTTGTCTGCTTATATTTGGGAAGGTAAACGGCGACCGAGTGGCCGAGTTCGACCAGCGCCTTGGGCAGCGCGCCTACGACATCGGCAAGCCCGCCGGTTTTCGAATAAGGCACACACTCAGACGCGGCAAAGACGACGTTCATTGGGCCTCCACCAG
>DASZEU010000028.1:0-3157 GCA_035940535.1 Candidatus Angelobacter sp. | reverse complement strand
GCTTGCCAAAACCAGCAAGGCTGGACGGTCAAAGAGCGGCTTGGGCGGGTATTTGCACGCTATGGATTGCCCAATCGGATCTTGTGCGATAACGGCGCGCCCTGGGGCGGCGCCGAAGCGGCTTGTCCCTACACGGAATTTTGTAGTTCCCCCGAAAAAATGGACACGAAAAGTGTTTAATGTACGTTAAATCAGATTGGCTCAGAAGACTTCACTACGTTCAAGGTCGTAATCCGGCATAAACGGACTGCTTCCCACGCTGCGCGAGGGCCCCTTCCATTTATTCCGTTTACTCTCTTGAACTTCGCTGCGCTTCTGAAACGGAGTCGCCGAAACATTTTCTTCGAAAAAGTTATTTCCTTTTTTGCAATGCTCCACCTCGAATTGCCGAGGGGATTGATAACCCAACGCGCTGTGAAGACGTTTGTTATTGTAGTAGATTTCGATATACTCAAACAATTCGCGACGTGCAACCACTTTGGAATCAAAAACCTGAGTAGCGGGCAGACATTCGCTTTTAAGCGTGCTAAAGAACGCCTCCGCCTTCGCGTTATCGTAGCAGTTGCCCAAGCCACTCATACTTAAATTGGCTCCGATCACCCTCAAGGGCTTGCGCACGGCCTGGCTGCAGTACTGGCTCCCGCGATCGGAATGGAAATAGAGTCCCCGATCCGGGGTACGCATCGCTAAGGCGTTTTGCAGAGCTGTCACGACCAATTCGGCTTCCAAGCTTTCTCCCAGTTTCCAGCCCACCACTTTGCGGCTGAACAGATCCAGAATGACCGCCAAATAAAGCCAGCCCTCCAGGGTCGCAATATAGGTAATATCGCTGACCCAAATCTGATTTACTCCATCGGGCTCCAAGCCCTTGATCAGATTAGGCGCCGCGTCGTTGCCCGGTACTGTCGTACGGGGTCGAAAGGGCTTCTTGCCACGAGCGCTCAGTTTGTTTTCCCGCATCAAGCGAGCGATGCGGTTCTTCCCGCACTTCAGGCCTTGCTGGCGCAGCTCCCTGGTAATCCGGGGGCTGCCATAACGGCTTTTGTTGGCGGCAAAGACCTCCTTGATCTGCTCGAGCAATTCAGCATTCTCTTTCTCGCGCCGACCAGGCGCTGCCTTTTGCCACCGATAGTAACCACTGCGCGAAACCCTCAGCGCTTGGCAACATTCCTTAACGTCAAAATCCACCGATAACTCCTTAATCATCGCATACCGGGATTCGGTTCCTCCCCCAGGATGCTCATCGCTTTTTTTACCGGGTATAGTGCCAGCGTGGTGAGGTTTTTCGTGGATGCAACGTCAACTTGCTCTGTGCCGATGGGTCGTTGGAAGGTAGCAACAGACCGGGACGCGGGCAGGATGAAAAAACTTCCGGAACCGACCAACAAGCCGTTCATTCTGGGGCTGGCCGACGAGATTCTTGGGCTCCGAGCCCGCTTTTTTATCTGGCTCCCCGTTACGACCCACCCGGCTGAGCTTCGAGCTCGAAGAGATAGTTGTCAGATGGCCCATGGCTTACGGTTCAAAATCCGCCATAGAAAGGAAATAGAACGACTATGCCAAGGTATGTAGGACTCGACGTCCACAAACAGTTCATTGAAGCTTGTTTTATTGATGAGCAGGGAAAGCAGCTCCATCGGTGTCGCGTGCCCGTTACACGGGAAAGTATCCAAACATTCGTTGCTAAGTGCCTTCAGCCTTCCGATCACGTCGTAATGGAGACCACTACCAACACCTGGGAAGTGGCCAACTTGATTCTGCCTCAGGTCGCCAAAGTCGCGATTGCTAATCCGCTGAAGGTCAAAGCGATCGCTGAATCAAAAATCAAGACCGACAAGGTCGATGCGGGAGTGCTTGCGCAGCTACTGCGATGCGATTTTCTTCCGGAAGTATGGATTCCGGATAAGACAACCCGGCTTCTGCGCGAGATGTGCGCGCATCGCGCAGGACTCGCTGCCGATCAAACACGCATCAAGAACCGCATTCAAAGTTTGCTGGCTCAAAGACTGATTCCTGTTTCAGTACCGGTCCTATTCAATGGATGCGGCAGAAATTGGCTTTCCCATCTCGAGCTCAACCCTCAAGATCGAGTCCGCGTCGATAGCTGCCTCAGGGTACTGGATCAACTTGAGTTGGAGGAAAGCGGTCTCCAGAAGGCCCTGGCTCAATTAAGCTACGACAATGAGCAGATTCGGTTACTGATGACCCTGCCCGGAGTGGGACCAGCCGGCGCTCAAGCCTTATATGCGGCCCTTGGGGATTGGAAGCGCTTCAAAGATGGAGCTCACGTCGCCAGTTACCTGGGTTTGAGTCCTTCGACCCGGCAGTCTGCCAATCATTGTTATCATGGATCGATCACCAAGGCTGGCAACTCTCTGGCTCGCTGGTTACTTACCCAAGCCGCCAGGCAGGTGGCCCAACATCCTGGTCCTCTGGGGGTCTTCTTCCGCCGTATCCATAAACGAAAGAATTTCAACATCGCTGTGGTTGCCACTGCACGCAAACTAGTCACGATTGGATTCTTAATGCTCAAGAATGCCGAACCCTACCGTTACAGCTTGCCGGGTCCCACCCAGCGTAAGCTCTCGGTCTTCCGGGTGGAAGCAACCGGTAGTCGCCGCTCCAAATCCAAGCTCCGCCTGCCAATGCAGCGCCGTGAGCCAGGAACCCGCTTGCAAAGCATCCCCTCTCTGGACGAGGTTTATTCAAGCGAAAATCTACCTCCGATCACCAAGGCCGATGCGCTTTCGTCCGGAGAACGGCGAATGCTCCAACAGATGGGAATCGCTGATCTTCCACAGCGGCTTCAAGTTGTCCAGACGCGCACCTATCAATCCAGAAAAACAGCCCCTGCACCAAAGAAAAATCCATCATGTTAGTGAGAGCCTGGCGGCTCTCAATTTGAACTAGAACAAGGGCCTCATTGCCGGCCCTTGTATATCCCGGCTAGGGGGGAACAGTTCAGCAAATTCGCGATCCACGGTTTGACAGCACTAGAGATAGGATCTCGCGCTGGCGTTTGAGATACTCGTTTTCCTTCTGAAGTCGGCGGATCTCCGCCACCATCTGCTCCGGACTTCTTTGCTGCCCGTCGATCTGGGCCGGCGCCTGTTGTCTCAAATAAGCCTTTTTCCAAAGATTGAGGCTGTATTCGCTG
>DASZEU010000027.1:0-12004 GCA_035940535.1 Candidatus Angelobacter sp. | reverse complement strand
GCTGGTCAAGATTGAACAGCGCGGAAAGATAAAAGATTAAATACATCACCTGGCAGAGGGTAAACAAGACCCTGACCATCGAGCGGCTGGCGCGGGGCAACTCCGGCTCCGGAACTTCCAGCCATGACTTGCGGCGCGATTCCCCTTGGACAGAGGCTTGCGCTCCATCACTAGTGGGTTTTGCCGGAGGAGTTTGAGCTGGCGGCACGGCCTCTTTAAGCTCTTCTACCTTAGGCTGTTCGGCTTTAGGTTGTTCGAGCACCGCTTCTGCGTCGCCTAAAAAACGGTATCCACGCTTGGCGATGGTCTCAACATACTTTGGTTTGCTGGCTGAATCCCCCAGGACATCCCGCAACTTGACCATGGCAGTATTCAAGCCATGATCAAAGTCGACAAAGGTATCTTCCGGCCAAAGACGTTGCCGCAACTCCTCGCGTGTGATGACTTCTTTGGGACGCTCCAGCAGGGCAACCAGCACCTGAAAAGGCTGCAACTGCAATTTCAATCGAGTGCCGTTGCGGCGCAGCTCCGCGGCCCTTAGATCGGCCTCGAAGTCGTCAAATTTGTATTTCAGAACGGTGGGCATGGGAGAAGGCAGCTACAAGTATTACGCGTGAAAACTTCAACCTAAAGCAAAACCACTACCAGAGAAATACGGACCTTGACAAAAAATGCCCAAAAGTCCACCGTCAAAGGCAAGTTGTCAAACTGAATCAGTCAATTGTCCTTTGAGCAAATCACTGAGATATGCCGCTAGTTGATTGACATCAAAATCGCCCTGAGACCAAGCTTGATCCGATGCTTGTAGTGCATCGTAGTATAGCGTACGGTTCTCTCTAATCCTCTCTGGAACAATTTTCTTCCCTGGCAATAGTCTCCCCTGGCGCAGACAGATCAGGTAATAGCAAGCAGCTCTGGCAGTGCGTCCGTTCCCTTCAACAAATGGATGAATCCAGTTGAGCCGCCAAAGCGCATAAGCGGGAAGAGTTGTCGGGTCGTCCATGATAGTCCAATTTTCATGAATGACAGAGAAAAACCGATCCATTTCATTAGGAACATCTTTGAAGTGCGGAGGTTTATGATTCCCCACATAAATTGGTTCTTCCCGATAACGGCCGCCAAACTGAGAAATATTAGCGACAGCAGCATAATTGAGTGCCCAGAGCGTATATTTGTCGAACGCCTCAATGCCCTTTTCCAATCCAATTTCAATACAATTGGAAAGCAAGTCGTATTGGCGAAGAAGATTTTGTTCTTGGATTCTTGCAAAAAGTATTGGATTGTCTTTCTCTCTTACTGACATAAGAATCGATTTAAACGGCCCGCGCTCTTTACGCAGGCCGCATGGGGATTACCTAAGTCTAATTTTTTCTGATGCGCGCCGCACAGTCTCTTTCGTGATGAGGTTTGAAGCTGGCGCGTTGCCGAACGCGAAGCTAATACGCTGCTCGTGCAAATCCTCTTCCGTAACCTGCTGGTTCTTGGACGCTTCTAAAATGCGCAGCAGTTCGGGATCAGCAGGTTTAGGGTTTAAGAATTGTTTTCGATCTGCCATATTTCTCCCTTTATTCGTCCTTCAATAAATTGGATGATAACGCGAGTTGATACGAATTGGGTAAGTTTTTATCAGAGTGTATTTTTTCGTGCAACTCCTCACTGCCGCGAATGAATGTGGAATAGCGCAAATTACAAGAAGCACACGTTTGCCGCTGATTTTTCGCTGATCGATCAATTACGGACTAAACATTCATCTCCACTAAAATGTCTGAATGGAAGTTCACCGTCAGCGCGTGATTGGTTTGGCCATCATTGTCTTGCTGATTTTATTATTTGTGATTGTGCGTCACCTATGGAGCGCGGTTTGAAACTGCCTTTGCTGGTGGCCATCCTTGGCCCCACGGCCAGTGGTAAGACCCCGCTTTCCTTGTTCCTTGCTGAACAGCTACAGGGAGAAATTATCAGTTGTGATTCGGTGGCGGTTTACCGGGAATTCGAGATCGGGGCCGCCAAGCCTTCGCACGAAGAGAGACAACGGGCGCCTCACTCCATGCTGGATATAGTCTCGCCCAACGAGGTCTTCACGGCTGGCGATTATTCGCGCTTGGCCCGTGGGGCGCTAGAGGAGATTCGCTCCCGGCAACATTTGCCCATTGTCGTTGGAGGCACCGGGCTTTATCTTCGCGCGCTATTCGAGGGTCTCTTTGCCGGGCCTCCGCGCTCACAAGAGTTGCGGCAGCGCCTGCGGGAGCGCGCAGCAGAACGCGGCCCCGAATATTTGCACAAGATGTTGCAGAAGCTCGATCCTGCGGCGGCCGGGGCGATCCATTGTAACGACGTGGCCAAGACAGTACGCGCACTGGAGATCTGCCTCAGTTCCCGCCAGCGCATGACCGATCTGTGGCAGCAGGGCCGGGCGCCCCTTGAAGGGTTCCGCATCCTGCGCCTGGGATTGAACCCCAATCGCGAAGCGCTTTATGAGCGGATCAATCTCCGGGCGCAGCAGATGTTTCAAAATGGCTTAGTGGAAGAAACGCGCGCTCTTCTGGAACGTTACGGCGGTTCTGCCAATGCCCTGAATTCGCTCGGCTACAAACAGACGATGCAATATCTGCAAGGGGAACTCACGCTGGACCAGGCCATCACATTGGCTCAACAGGGCCACCGCAACTATGCCAAGAGGCAAATGACTTGGTTCAGGCGCGAACCGGACGTTCACTGGATTTCAGGCTTTGGATTTGAACTTGAGGTGCAAAAAGACACCTTGAAATTCGTTCAAGAGAATCTCGATTAGAGTTAAAGCAAGCATTTTGGAATTCAAGCCGGTAAAAAAAGTTTTCAGTTAAGCCCGAATTCTGTTGACAACACAAACGTTGCTACCTCAATATCTTGTATGTAGCCAGTTTGCTTATCTAGTACTTGGGCTAACTGGTTTGAAAATGGGCCCCAAAGGAATCAAATTCTTCAAGGAGGATTTTTCAGATGCCATCAGCGAAAAAGAAACCGGCAAAGAAAGCTGCCAAGAAGAAAAAGAAGTAACAATGGAGCGGAGCCAAGTCTCCGTAATTTCAAGGGAAAATAGTTATGACGGGTGTTCAATCGAACACCCTTTTTTGTTGCTGATGATCCGGGTTTGCGGCTTCGTAGCACGTTTAATCAGTTGACGCCTCTCTCCCGGGCGAAATAATATCCGCTCAGCCACTTCGTCCACACGGACGTCCATGCATAAAACTGCCAAGAAACCTGTACGCAAGACGGCTTCTGTAGAAGTCATGATTCCCGACAAACTTTACTTCCGCATCGGCGAGGTCAGCCGCTTATGTGGCCTCCCCAGTTATGTGCTGCGTTTCTGGGAGACCGAGTTCCCCCAACTGAAGCCCACCAAGAGCAGCACGGGCCAGCGCATGTACCGCCGGCTGGATGTAGAAAACGTCTTGCGGGTCAAGAAGCTTCTCTATGAAGAGGGCTTTACCATCGCTGGCGCGCGACAGCATCTGCGCGCTGAGGTCAAAAAGAAGCAGAACCCTTTGCCCTTCGTTCCCGCATCAGACGACCGCATCAGCCAGATCAAACAGTTGCGGCAGGGACTCCGGGAGATTCTGGGGTTACTCTCTGTGAAGCGAAAGGAAGTTGGATAGCAGCATCGAGAGATCGGAATTGCGGTTTCGTCCACAGGTCGAATATGTCCATTTAAAGCGATTTGCTCCTGCTGCAATTTTTTCCCCTTACATGTTTTCCCCCTACATGCAAGGAAAAAGTTACATTGCAATCTTTTGTAAAGTCCTGAGGAATCCCACGGCTGCTTACCTCTTCGGAAATGTGAGCGGCATCCAAAAAAGTGGCTATAATGGTACAAGCTCACCTTTTGGCGTTTGATTCGTCTTAGGTGGTAAAGGTATTCAATGTCCAAAAAACTGCAAGTTTTCCTTCTCACCAGCTCCCTTGTCATCATCGTGTTTGCCATAGTTGGCGGTCTTGGAGTTCATGCTTCCACTGCCAGCAATAACGACGGCGCATACACCCACATGCAGGTCTACAGCGAGGTGCTTTACCGCATCCGTACCGAATATGTGGAAGAGCCGAATATGACTACGGTGACCAGCGGCGCTCTTCATGGCCTGCTGGAGTCTCTGGACGCCAATTCCAGCTACCTGAGCCCCGCGGAGTACAAGATCTTCAAACAGAAGAAGGCGGAAGGCAAAGCCAGCATCGGCGCTGTGGTTTCCAAGCGCTTTGGCTACGCCGCTGTGGTTTCGGTGATTCCTGGCGGTCCGGCGGACAAAGCCAACATCAGTAGTGGCGACATCATTGAGACCATCGACGGCCAGAATTCGCACGACCTGTCATTGGCGGAGATAAAGAGCCGCCTGGTAGGAGAGGTGGGATCGCGTGTGGAATGCTCCATCATCCGCGCCCGCAAGGTCGAGCCCCAAAAACTCACGATCATCCGTGAAGTTGTGAGCCCCCCGGCAGTTAAGTCCCAAATGCTCGCCGATAACACCGGTTACATCAAGACCCTGGTGCTTACCAAGGGCAAATCCCAGGAGATTGCCGACAAGATAAAGTCTCTGCAGAAAGAGGGAGCCAAAAAGCTGGTCTTGGATCTGCGCAATACGGCTGAGGGAGATGAAGAAGAGGGAGTGGCAACAGCCAACCTTTTCTTGAGCAAAGGATTGATTGCCTATCTCCAGGGGCAGAAGTTCACCAAGGTGACCTACAACGCCGAGGCAGACAAAAAGATCACCGACCTGCCGCTCGTGGTGCTGGTCAATCGTGGGACCGCCGGCGCGGCTGAGATTGTCGCCGCTGCGGTACTCGACAATGCTCGTGGAGATGTCTTGGGCGACAAGACGTTTGGCGACGGATCAGTACAAAAATTGCTCGAAGTTCCCGACGGCTCTGCTCTGATCCTTTCCATTGCCAAGTACTACACTCCCCAGGGCAAGATCATCCAGGAGACAGGAATCACACCCAACATTCAGGTTGCGGCTGTAGATGATGTCGTGCTGCCCGACGAAGAAGACAACAGCGCCAATCCGGAAGAGGCCCCGAAACCGCAGTCGAAAGAAGATGAGCAGCTTCGCCGGGCAATCGAAGTGTTGAACAACAAGATGAAGAAGGCCAGCTAAGGAATTGCCATAATTGCCATAATTCGTAATTGCCAAAATTGAAACAAAAAGGGCCACCGAAGTAGCCTGCACCGCGGCACGCCGAAGTGATCACGCTGATCACTTGGTTCCTGTAATCACTGGATTCTGCTAGACATTGACGCTCACCAATCGCTATAACAATCAGTCCTATGTGTGAGGATCTGCCATGCATCGTTGCATACGACTAACTACCTTAAGCCTTTGCATTTTTGTAACTTTTTTCGCGGTTGCCCAGAAGCGTTCGATCACTGAGAAAGACCTGTTCCAATTCAACTGGATCGGTGATCCCCAGATTTCGCCGGACGGATCGCGTGTCGCCTTTGTCAAGGTCTCTGTAAATGACAAAAAGGATGGCTACGATACGTCCATCTGGAGTGTCTCGATGCGCGGTGATGAACAACCAACGCGCATCGGCAATGGCAGCCATGACTCGTCACCAAGTTGGTCCCCCGATGGAAAATGGCTAGCCTTCGTCCGTATTCCCGACGCTCCACCTGCGGGCGCTGGCACTCTGAGTGGCCCAAGCCGGCCATCCGGGCCGCAGCTCTATATGCTGCCTACCAATGGAGGTGAATCCTGGAAAGTGACCGATTTGCCCCGAGGGGTTGGGGCGCCGGTTTGGTCGCCCGATGGCAAGATGATCGCTTTTACCAGCACCACTTCTCCTGAAGATCTGGCAAAGCAAAAGGGCAAAAAAGAGGGCGCTGATCAAAAATCTGGGGAAGCCAAGGAGCAGGCAACTGACAACAAACTCGAGCCTGAGCATGAGAGCGATGTAAAGGTCATCTCTAATTCCGTGTATCGCATCAACGGCGGAGGGTATCTTGATCCCAAGCATCCCTCCCATATCTGGGTACTGCCCGCGCCCAGAAGCTCGGAAGACTCGGTGAAACCAAAGCAGCTTACCAGCGGAGCGTTTTCTGAATCGGGGATTCTCTGGTCGAAGGACAGCAGCAGAATCTACTTCAACACCACGCGTGTTCACGATCCTTCCTATGATCTGCCCCGCACCGACATTTATTCTGTCGCGGCAACCGGGGGCACACCAGAGAAAGTACTGAGTATCAACCTGGGGATGCGCGAGGAGTCGCTCAGCCCCGATGGCAAACGCCTGGCATTCTGCGCCTCTGTGAACGAGCCAGTGCAGTCCTATACTGAGCCTGATCTGTGGGTGGTCGATCTGGCTTCCGGGGCACAGCCACGCAACCTGACGACCAATTACGACTTTGATGTGTGCAGCGGCGTGGGAGGAGATCAGGGTACGCCTCGGGCTAGCGGTGGAGATCGGGTGGTTTGGACACCTGACAGCAACGCCCTGATTGTAATTACTGCCAGAGAAGGCAAAGCTAATCTGGTGCAATTTGATGTTGCTTCCGGAAAGCCGACGGAGATTACCAAGGGCAATCAGGCGGTAGAGCATTTCCGCGCGACGAAGGATGCTTCAAAATTTGTGGCCCTAATCTCCACGCCTACCAATATTGGCGATCTCTTCGTAGTAGATCATTCCGGCAGCCAGCTCGCGCAGATCACGCACATCAATGACAAGCTTTTTTCTCAACTCAACATTTCCGCGCCCGAGGAGATCTGGTACAACAGCTTCGATGGCAAGAAGATTGAAGCCTGGGTCCAGAAGCCCCCTGATTTTGATTCGTCCAAGAAATATCCGCTAATCCTGAACATTCATGGCGGACCGCATACTGCCTACGGCTACATCTTCGATCACGAATTCCAGTGGATGGCGGCCAAAGGTTACGTTGTGCTCTATCCCAATCCCAGGGGCAGCACCAGCTACGGCCAGGAGTTCGGCAATATTATTCAATATCACTATCCCGGCGACGATTTCCGCGACCTGATGCTGGGCGTTGACGAGGTAATCAAGCGCGGCTATATAGATACGGCGAAGCTGGGTGTTACCGGAGGCAGCGGCGGCGGGTTGCTGACCAATTGGGTTATCGGCCACACCGACCGCTTTGCAGCCGCTGTGTCCCAGCGTGACATCGCTAGTTGGGCAGCTTGGTGGTACAGCGCCGACTTTACTTTGTTTCACCCTTCATGGTTCAAAGGGGCTCCGTTCCAGGACCTCGAAGATTTCACGAAGCGCTCCCCCATCACCTACATACAAAACGTGAAAACTCCTCTCATGCTGATCCTGGGTGAAGCCGACTACCGTACACCCCCGGAAACAGGTGGAGAGGAGATGTTTCGTGCCCTCAAGTTCCTGAAAAAGCCGGTGGTCATGGTGCGCTTCCCCGGCGAGTCCCACGAGTTGTCGCGCTCCGGCCAGCCCTGGCACCGCATCGAGCGTCTGGAGCACATTGTCGGCTGGTTCGACAAATACTTGCAGGGAATCCACAAACCTGAGTACGACGAGGCGACCGGAGGCGAAGTGAGCATCAAATCAGACGAACTGGGGGGTGATAACTAGCCAGTTCGAAGAAATTCCGAGCTGCGAGGCGTAGGTGAGACAAGCTTATTCATGACCATGCCGGCGACAAATTCTCAGGCAGCCAACACGCTCCTTCGCCAACCGTTGTACTGGATTGCTGTGCTTGGAGAAAGAGACCCTGCGCCCTGCCAAATAGCATGTCGTCCAAAGAAATCCTTGACCTCCAGATCGTTCTCTGATCGACGCAGTAGCTTTACAAGTTTGTCAAATTCGAAAATTCATGTTGTTCATGCTCGTTTTTTTTGGGCGGCGCGTTGTTGTACTTCCCTGGCGGCAGCTTGGGCAGCATTTCGATTAGCTGGAGTTGCAGCATTGACCGTCGCCTGAGTGTCGCGCGCCGCAGCCGCCTGAGGGTTGGCTGCATCTGCCTGGATTTGTGCAGGAGCGTTTCTCCCGCCGTAGTTGGGGCTAGAAGAACGATGCAGGTTGTCAGGGATAGCTACCGCAGTTCCTCGGCTTTCATGGTTTAGGAAGTTCGGGCCAAATTGACGTCGCGTGTCCGAGGCGTGACCATTTCAACGCGCCCATTCGCATCGAGTTGGATGTGTAGAATAGCGTCACCCAACGGGAACGAAAGCCAACGTGGTATTGGCTCGTTCGTCACACTGCTTGCACCACCGCTACCTCTGCGGAGGGGTTGTCCCAGTTTACGGAGAACCTCGGCCTCAGGATCACCGAAAACAATGCCGTTCGGGAGATTTCCGGTGTATTCCAAAAAATGGTGATGCCCTTCGCCGTAGAGATGAAAAGCAGCTAGGTATAGCTCTTTGGGGTCAGTGATTCTCTCTGAAGATACTACCCAGGGTGCTTCCTTGAACACAACGTCCACTCCATCCGCCCTGAACTCCAGCATACCGTAATATTCAGCACGTTCAATATTGGACATCTGCCGCCCAAAGAAGTTCTTCACCTCGGGGTCGTTCTCAGAACGACCCAAGAGCTTTACAAGTTTGTCAAATTCAAATCTCGATGTTGTCATTAGGTCTTTGGAATATCAAGAGCAGAGAGGGTAGCCAGTTCAATCCGACCAATCGGATCTAATTGGAAGCGTAGAGTTGCATACCCAAGGAGTATCGCAACCAATAAGCCACCGGTTGCTTCAAGATAGGGCTGATGTTGCCTCCACCGCGTTGACTCGGCTGCCCCATTTTCTTGAGTACTTCAGCTTCAGAGTCGCCTAATGTAATCCCTTTGGGTAATTGGCCAGCGTACTCGTCATATCCCTCATGATCCTTCCGGTGCAAATGAAAGGCGGCGAGAAAAAGTTCCTTCAGGTCGATGACCTTCCCCGCTGGAAGAACCCACGGAGCTTCTTGAAATACGACGCTGACGCCATGAGGTTTAAACTCCAGGAACCCATAGTATTCATTATGTTCGATGTTCAACATGTGTCGTCCAAAGTACTCTCTAACTTCCGGATCGTTCTGGGAGCGTCGAAGCAGATTTACAAGTTTGTCAAATTCGAAATTCATCTTGTTCATGCTCATTTTTTTTGGACAAAAATGCTTACTGAACGCGCAAGATTGACATCAGGTGTCCGAGGCGTGACCATTTCCACGCGCTTATTTGCGTCAAACTGGATGTGCAGAATAACGTCCTCCAGCGGGAACCAAAACCATCTCGGCACGGGGCCCTTTAGCAGGTCGCTCATGTTTCCCCCACCTTTTTTGAGCGGCTGTCCCATTTTGCGAAGTACCTCAGGCTCCGAATCATTGAGAGCGAGGCTATTCGGCAGTCGCTTGGAGTATCCCGCGTACCCTTCATGTCCCTCACGATGCAAGTGGAATGCAGCAACATATAGCTCCTTGGGATCTGTGACATTTTCTGGCGACACGACCCAGGGCGCCTCTTGAAATACAACATCTACACCATCAGGCTTGAACTCGAGCGACCCGTAAAATTCGTCGCGTTCAATATTGGACATCTGCCGCCCAAAGAAGTTCCTGACTTCAGGGTCGTTCTCAGAACGACCCAAGAGCTTTACAATTTTGTCGAATTCGAAATTCATGTTCGTTCATACTCATTTCTTTTGGGCGGCACGTTGCTGTATATCCCTGGCAGCGGCTTGTGCAGCATTTCGCTTCTCTGGAGTTGCCGCATTGACCATCGCCTTGGTATCGCGCGCCGCAGCCGCTTGAGGGTTGGCTGCATCCGCCTGGATTTGCGCAGAAGTGTTTCTCCCGCCGTAGGTGGGGCTTGCTGAGCGATGTAAGCTATCAGGAACCGCGACCTCTGTTCCTTGATTTCGCACCATAGCCTTTTCCGCTGGCGTCAACGGCGCTCCCTTTTGCTCTGCGGCGCGTACTAGATTTGATGCGTTTGACGGTATGTGATCAATACTTAGGCCGTCTCCTACCGATCGGTTGCTCAGTTCTCCATATGTGCCAACCTCATATGCCTGAACCGATGTGCTTTCAGCTTCTAGAGGACTTGCATCTCCCATCAAGTTCTCTACAAAACCACCAGTGGCAAACAGCGCCATCATGAACATGCTTTGCTGGAGCTTGGGATCATGCTTCATTTCCTCAACGTCATTCGCCCAAACTCTTAGCTCATTGCGTCTCTTCTCTTTAGCGGCTTCGGCCTCTTTACCTTCACACCAGCACGCCGCTTCGCCCATGCTATTCTTAAATTTTTCCCACCAACCATGCCCATCGAGGTCTGCTTTTGTAGTCGGGAGGCTGCGAACGTAGCTATATAAGTTCAGTGTTTGAGGATCACCGAAGTCTGCATAAGGCACTGGTATCGGCGTTGCTGACCAGTCAGGAGTAATCCATCGCCCCAATCCGTTGGAGTAATGCCGCGCCCCGAAGTAATCCAACCCGGTTTCGGAATCACGTTCTTTGCCGGTGAACTTGTAGTGGTTGGAATCACCGTTCAAGAATTGAATTTCGCCGCCCCATGGGTAGTAATCCGATTCTGATTTGGGAGTGCCGACGGCATCCGTAATCACGGAGGCCGTCTTCAGATGGTCGGAGGAGTAATAGGAAACCGCATTGCCGGGGAAATCTTTCCGGGCTACTCGCTCACCGTCGAAGAAAACATATTCAGACTGCAGATTGCCCAAGAGATCACTCTCAGCCACGATGCCTGAAGACATTTACCAATAGAGCGTCCCGGTAGCTGGCGTGGTATTACCGTTGATCTTCTGGACGCGGTTCCCGTCGGCGTCGTAGGCATAGCTGAATCCTGTGGAGGTTGAGCTGATGCGGTTTTCGGCGTCAAAAACATAACTTGTGCCGTTACTGTCCTGGGTCATGTTGCCGGCGGCGTCATACGAATATCCCTGCAACTGGTTAGTCGCACTGACGCTCACGCTCAGGCTCTCCGCTGAACACTTGGTCACCTGCTTCTGGTTGAGGTTGCCCCAGGCGTCGTAGACATAGCTGTTGCCCCAGTATTCAGTATGCCCATCAGGAAGTTTTTGATTGCAATCGCTTCCGGCATTCTGGGCCGAGAGCAGCCGGTTCAGCGCGTCATAAGTGAAAGTTTGGCTGCGGTTTGTATCTCGATTATTGGTGATTGCGTAGACATTCCCGTTGTCACCGTTGCCAACATGAAAGTCGTAGACCAGGTTCATCAATGTGCGCGTGGGCGAGGACGACCACAGGTTCACTGGTTGCATGCGGCTGTTGAAACTGAACTGATTGACAATGCCTGTGAAGCTCGCGGTTTGACCGTATGTTGAGCCGGTGAGCGCGCCAGGAGCGTTGTAGGTTACTCCGGTGACGTAGTTGATCGGATTGGTGGCGTTGGTCGTATCTACTGCCGAGAGCACCCGGCCCGCTGCATCCGGTGTATATGTGATGGTCGCGCCACTCGGATACGTCATCGTGGCCACCGAGCGATCAAGGTTGTAGGTGTAACTCATGTTCTTGGTCACACCGGCAATCGTGCGGGTCTCGCTCGCCATCCGGCCCAGGATGTCATAAGTGTAGGTCGCTGAACCAGCCTGATCGGTCAGGCTGGTCAGGTGTCCTTTGCCGTTCGTGCCTTCATCGTAGCGATAACTGACGGCTGCCGTGCCTTGCGGCAACTGCCCATTCTGGCAGTTCTGCCAGGAATAGGCTTTGCCGGTGATGCGATTCAGAGCGTCATAGCAGTAGCTGATGCTGTGCGTGGCTGTGCCTGTCTGATTCGGACTGGGCATCACCTTTTGCGTCAGGTTGCCGTTGGCATCGTAGAAGTAGCTGATCAGACCCGATTCCGGATTGTAGGCCGTCAACAGCCGGGAGAGCGAATCGTAGGTAAACAACCGTGTGCGCCATTGTGTACTGTCGGTTGGGGCTGAGCCTTTCTGATCCACACGAAGCAGGTTTCCAAGAGTGTCGTATTGATAGTCCGTCTCGTAGTTCAAGCCAGCCGGGTCTTCCCATACATTGGTCAGGCGTCCGAGGGCATCGGTGCAGGC
>DASZEU010000026.1:0-5098 GCA_035940535.1 Candidatus Angelobacter sp. | reverse complement strand
AAAAAAACTCGCGCTCCCTTTATTATTTTGTTTCCGCCTGAAGCCCTGATCGCTCAATTCGGCGGCCTCCCCCAAATTACCCAATTACTAGGGTCGAAAATCACATCGTTCACCGCCTCCACTCCGTCCACCACGTCCACTCTGTCCACAACGTCCACTTTGTCCACGCTCCAACATAGCAAAGTTGATTTTCATGAGCTTTCGCGGGCCGCAGGCCCAAAGTGACAAATTACCCACTTACCCAATTGTTATACTCGTTTCTTGATGCTCAAAGACACCCTGTTGCAGGGCCAAAAAATAATCGACCAAGCCCTGGAAAGATTGTTGCCCCCACCGGCACAGCGGCCGGAATCCATTCATCAGGCCATGCGGCACAGCGTCTTTGCCGGAGGCAAGCGGCTGCGCCCGATCTTGTGCATGGAAGCGGCACGCATGATTTCCGGCAAGCTCCCGGAAGGCATCGAGGAACTGGGCAGCGCTTTGGAAATGCTGCATACCTATTCGCTCATTCATGATGACCTGCCGGCGCTAGACAATGACGATCTTCGGCGCGGCAAGCCCACCTGCCATGTGGTCTATGGCGAAGCCCTTGCCATCCTCGCCGGAGACGCGCTCCAGACCCAGGCCTACGAGGTGCTCTCGCGGCTCAAATGTCCTGCGGAAGCCCGAGTGAAAATCATTGAAGAGATTGCCCGCGGTACCGGAACCGTGGACGGCATGATCGGCGGCCAAGTCAAAGACCTCGAAGCCGAGCACCAGAGACCGGATGCCGCCACTCTGGAATATATTCACCGCTCCAAAACCGGTGCCCTGATTACCGCCAGCCTGGTAAGCGGCGGCCTCCATGCCGGCGGCTCCCCCACCGAAATCCAACGCCTGCGCGACTTTGGCCGCTCGGTCGGCTTGGCATTTCAGATCGTGGACGATGTACTCGACGTCACTCAATCCTCAGAACAACTCGGCAAGACCGCGGGCAAAGACACTGCCTCCGAAAAAGCCACCTATCCCGCGCTCTTTGGAGTCGAGGAATCGCTGCGCAGAGCAGACGCCTTGGTAGTAACGGGCTGCAACTGGCTTGATTCCTTCGGCGCCCGCGCCCAAACCCTCAAAGACTTGGCGCGTTACCTAGTCCAGCGGCAAAAGTAAAGACTCAGAGGGTTCGTTTCCGGGAACAGCTTTACTGAAATTAATAAAAATAGCGGAACATTTTGCTCGCCCGTGAGTCTCTATGAGTGTAAAGCCGCACCGTTCATTCATCCTCTGGCCGGCAGATGCGTTTCTCCTCAAAGCGAGCTTAGCGACGCATTCCGGCCAGCGACAGTAAGTTCACGCAGGCCAGCCCCGGACAATATTCTCCTCAGACAATCGCCGCTGGCCCACTCAGCAATACCCTGAGTTCCTTGGCTATGGTTCGGGCTTCAGCGAGCCTATCAGTTTTCATCTTCTCCTAATTCCTACCGCACTGACAAACTCCCGCCGTACTGATAAAAAACTCGTCCCCTGTCATCCTGAGTGTAGTCCGAGCGACGAAGGAGCGAGGACGCAGCGAAGGATCCCCAGGATTCATCCCGTGCATGTCAGGACGTTTCATACAAAAATGTAGATCATTACTGCGTATTGTAAGAATAATTTTTGAATCTCCGGCTTGAACAACGCTGCTCATTTAAGGAATTGAAGTCTCTGCGTTGAGGTTAAGAAAAACCGCCTTCAAAATATTGCCGTCGGGTTGGGCAATACGCACAAATTCTCCCAAAATCTTAAAGCCCAACTGATGAAGAAAAGAATTAGAGATATCTAATCGCGATTACCACCCTTATCCAAAGCAACCATGAACCTTCCTTTGCGCCCTTAGCGCCCTTTGCGGTGTAAATCCCCACGCTTGCAGCACCCAAATAAGTGCTTGTGCTATCATCATACGCATTTTGGACTGCTTAACATCTTGGACGCGTAAGCTGCGCTGGGCGTGTTGCTGTCTAAAATGAAACTTCCCCTCAGTGACTCATTCGGGAGAGAGGCAAGTTACCTGGTGCGGCCAAAGTTCTGGAAACGGTCACCTGGGGATGGCAATTTCGCTGTAGGTCTCACAATCCAAAAGCTCTAGCATTACGTATTGAAGAAAAGGAGATTTTCTCACATGACAAAGTCGATTCGAGCATTAATGATGGGCGCAGCCCTGGCAGGATTCGTTGCTGGTCAAACTGTGGTCGCACAGGACACCGGCAAAGACGCCCCCAAGGCCGGCAAGAGCGCCAGCAAGAGCAAGAAAGAAAAGCATGCCTGTAAGGGCCAGAACTCTTGCAAGGGCAAGGGTGGCTGCAAGTCTGGCGACAACGGCTGCAAAGGCAAGAACTCCTGTGAACACAAGGGCGGATGCTCCACCGATTCGAAGCACCCCATGCCAAAAGAAGACAAAAAAGGCTAAGTCCTCTTTGATTGTCGGAGGACTGGCCGCCTGCAATCGCTGGTCCTCCTTTTTTACTTAATCGCCCTCATCCCCTAAGATATTCTTATGCCTGCAAATCGGTTCAATGGATACACGGACTATGGCGTTGGAATCGGGCTTCGTATCCCCCATTATCGCCATATTCTCGAAAAGAAACCGGTAGTTGACTGGTTCGAAATCATCTCTGAAAACTTCATGATCGATGGTGGGCGTCCGCTCAAGGTGCTCGACCAGATTCTCGATCAATATCGCGTCGTGCAGCATGGCGTATCCATGTACTTCGGATCTGCGCAGTCCCTGAACCGGGAGCACTTGCGGCGGCTGAAAACTCTGACCAAACGCACCAAGACTCCTTGGCTCACTGACCACCTGTGCTGGGGCAGCGTGGATGGTAGATATTCCCACGACCTGCTTCCCATGCCCTATACCTTTGAGGCTGCTCGAAAGACGGCGCAAAACATCCGCCAGGTGCGTGACTTCCTGGAAATTCCAGTCGCCGTGGAAAACGTAAGCAGCTACGCCGAATTTCACGTTTCCGAGATGACCGAGTGGGAGTTTCTGAATGAAGTGGTCGAGCAGGCTGACTGCGGCATGCTGCTGGATGTGAACAATATCTACGTATCGTCACAAAATCACAGCTTCAATCCCTTCGACTACATCAACAGCATCGATCCGGAGCGAGTTGCCCAAATCCATATCGCGGGCCACTCGAAGTTCGAGAAATATATTCTCGATACTCACGATCATCCGGTGCTTGATCCGGTCTGGGACCTGTACGCGCGGGCCATCGAACGGGCCGGGCCAACGGCCACTTTGCTCGAGTGGGACGATCACATCCCGTCTTTTGATGAAGTCCATAACGAAGCGCTCAAGGCCAAAAAGTTCATCAAGAGTAAAGCGGAACAGAAGCCGGTGAATGGCCACGAATTGATCACGCCTTACGCCCACCCAACTCCGGGTGGCATGGCCGCGCTCGGCCCTGCGGAGAAGGCAAGGGCCTAATGGACTTGGCAGAGATCCAGAAAGTTGTACTCGGCGTTATCCAGCAACCTCTCACGCCTTCGGAGGGAATGCGCAAGCGCACTTTAGACGGCCGTCCGGTAAAAAAAATCGTAGACCAGGTAATCAAGCCCAATGACAGGCTTTCGGCGTTTGAGCGCCTGGAAATTTACAACCGCGTTTACTGGTTTCGGCTTCTCTCTTCTTTTATGGAAGATTTTCCCGGCTTGCGCGCGATTCTCGGCGACCGGGCCTTTGAGAAGCTTGCTACTGCCTATCTCTACGAGCTTCCTTCGGAATCCTTCACCTTGCGCAATCTTGGCTCGCGGCTTGAAGCGTGGCTGCGAAAGAATCCCAAGTACACTCCCAAATCGCCCCGACTGGCGCTCGATATGGTGCGCCTTGAATGGGCCGATATCGATGTCTTCGATCAGGGCGAACTTCCGAAACTCACTGCCGAGGACTTGAGTCGTTTGGGAGAAGACCCGGTCTTCCATTTTCAGCCATACATCCGGCTGCTCGATCTGGCTTATCCGGTTGACGACCTGCTCTTGGAAATCCGGCGGCTCGAAGAGGCCCAAGAGGCCGATATCGCCAGCAACGTAGTTGTAGAGCGCACCCACGAATTCCGGGGCAAGCGTTGGCCGGTTCCCAAGCGAGAAAAAATCTTTCTGGCCGTCCACCGCCAGGAAGGCGAAGACATTTTTTTCAAGAGGCTGGAGCCTGAAGCCTTTGCTTTACTCCGCGCCCTGCAGCAGGGCAAGACTCTTTCGCAAGCCATCGAGGAATCAGTCAACTGGACCCAAGGGAAAGTTGAAGACATCACCGGGCAATTGCGCGAATGGTTTGCCAACTGGTCGTCCCTGGGCTGGTTCTGCAAGCCTGAAGCAGAATAGGTTTCGATGAAAACCATTGACCTCCTCTACTCCTGGTATGTGAAGGTGTTGAATTGGCTTCAGTCGCCTTTCCTGCTCGCAGTCCGGCTGTACTGGGGATGGCAGTTCTGGCAGACAGGATGGGGAAAGCTTTCGAACATCGGCCAAACAGTTGAAAACTTTACCAACATAGGCGTTCCGCATCCGGCGTTCACTGCGCGTTTCGTTGGGAGTGTGGAGGCCATCGGAGGCATCCTATTAATTCTCGGCCTGGCCTCGCGATTGATAGCCTTGCCGCTCACCATCAACATGATTACAGCCTTCGTCATCGCCGACCGCGAGGCCCTGAAAACCGCATTGTCCGACGATCCCAGCAAGTTCTACTCTGCTGCGCCTTATACGTTTTTATTCGCCTCCTTGCTCATCTTGATTTTTGGCCCAGGAAAGGTTTCTCTTGATACTCTAATTGCGTGGTACCGGACCAAACGGCAAAAAGCAACATCCCCAATCTGGCCACGGTGAACTCAATGCGGTTCCAGAGCCGTAGTCGCGGAACCTAAGGCCTGGGTCTGGAGGTGGACTTTGCATCTCAAAGAGCACGTGAGTCCCCCAAAGGGGGGACGTCTGAAAGTTTCTGGAAGTAGCCCCAATACTGTTCACTTAAGGAAGTGCAGCATGTTTGGGGTTGAGGTGATCAGCCCCGGCAGGGGCGGCGAGAAGTTAGCCCAGCGCGTAAGCGCTGGGAAAGATTACAGATAAATGACAAGCCCCAGAGGGGCGA
>DASZEU010000025.1:0-3465 GCA_035940535.1 Candidatus Angelobacter sp. | reverse complement strand
CTACCCGATTCGAAGCAATACTACCCCAAGGCCTTGAAAGCTTTGCGGAATCAACTACGGATCAGCCAAGAAAGGGTTGACCGCGATCGCCAAACCAAGGCCAACCTGCAATCCATGGCCGTCAAAGTTGCACCCGCCACTGAACTCAAGGCTCCGTCTTCGGCTCCCAATGGGCCCTCCCAAGCGCGCCTACAGCAGCTTGAAGCGCAGATGAAAGCCATGCTGGTTCGCTACGGTCCAAATTATCTGGACGTTCGCAAGCTGCGCAATGAAATCAACCAACTCAAGGTCAAAGCCGAGAGCGAAAAATCTGTGGGGGATGCACCGGATCCTCTAGCGGGCACGCCAGCACCGCAGAAGCGCAATCCCGGCGTGGAGGAAGAAGTAAATAAACTGGACCAGGATATCGAGGATCAGACCAAGGCTCAGGCGAAGCTTCAGAAGCAAATTCAATATCAGGTTGGCAAATTGCAGCAAATGGCCGCTTTCGAGGACCAAATTGCTGAACTCACCCGCGACTGCGATTCGCTCCGCGTTCACTACAGTCAGTTGCAAGAAAAGAAACTTTCCAACCGGATCGCAAGCGAACTGGAGATGCAGAGCGCCGGCGAACGGTTCAAGATTGTGAACGCTGCGGTTCCACCCGAGAGTCCCTGCGGCCCCAAGAGAACCATCGTGATTATTGGAGGCGTGCTCCTGGGACTGCTCTGCGGCATTGGCGGTGCCTTCCTCGTTGAGATCAGCGATGGATCCGTCAGGCACGAACGCGAAGCCGCGCAAATTTTTGGAAAGGCGGTCCTTGCGGGAATTCCCAAGATCACCAGCTCGCGGGAACGGGCCTGGGCGCGCTTGCGCATGGCCAGCTTGACGGCCGGAACCGCTGCTGTGGCGTCGGCTTTTGGCTTCGCAATCTCGAAGCTCGTCGTTTGAGTTCGAAATGTACACGACTTATTACAATCTTCGCGAGGAGCCCTTCCGGCTAACGTCGGATCCCAGGTTCTTTCATCTTGCGGAACCTCACGCAGCTGCGCTGGCAACACTCGTCGAGGCGGTTATGCGCCGCAAGGGATTCCTTCTGCTCACGGGTCCGATTGGAACTGGAAAGACGACGGTTGTTCACACGGCCCTGCAGATCCTCACGGAAAGAGCTGCGACCGGGCATCCCATTTCTTCGGCATTCATTCTCAATCCAACTCTCAGCCGCGAAGAATTCCTGGAGATGATCCTCACGGAATTTGAGATTCCCTGCACCGCGACGAGCAAGCCAGCGCGTCTCTCGGCACTCCAACGGATGCTTCTGGAAACCCAGAGAAAGGGCGGCACATCGCTCCTCCTCGTGGACGAAGCTCATCTGCTGACTCCCGAACTTCTGGAAGAGATTCGCCTGCTGAGCAATGCGGACACTTACCAGGAGAAGCTTCTCCAGATCGTTTTGTGCGGCCAGCCGGAACTCTTGGGCATCTTGGCCAAGCCAGAACTGCGCGCGCTCCGGCAGCGAGTGGCCAGCACTTGCTCACTCCGGCCACTCAGCTTTGCGGAAGTTCGCGCCTACGTTGCCGAACGGCTGCAATCTGCAGGATTTCGCGGAGCAACTTCCCTGTTTCCGACTCCAGTCCTCGAGGCCATATTCCGCCTTACCGAAGGCGTTCCCCGGTTGATCAACCTGCTTTGCGATGCTTGTCTGGCACTCGGCTGCAGGGCCCATCGCCCGGTTGTCGATCTGAACATTTTGGAGGATGCTGCTGCCGAACTGGGTCTGAACGAAAAGCGTGTCGAGCCGGTCATAGGGCAAACAAGTGTGGTGACTGGAAACGGTGCCGGAGAGAGAGAGGTCGCTGGAGACACGGTCATCTGTACGGCACTGGATTTACTGGTTCAGGCCATGAAGAGGCGCCGTGCTCTTGTCCCCGAGGCAATTCAGATTCGTCCCGATATGAGCGTCAAGGAGCAGGTCGCAGTGACGGTGAATGCCAACCAGGGGAAAGATCCTGACGGCGATCAGGTCATTCAATCCGCCGTCAACGTTTTGATTCAAGCGATGAAGCTGCGCGGCAGTTCCACAATGGAGTTATAAGTGAGCAAGTTTTTCAATGAAACGCAAAATGCCCATCAGTGGGCGCAGCAAAAGCTGGTGAACCAGGATCTGGACGTCCGACAGATTTTGGAGTCGCTCAAGCGAGGGCCGGCCGTCAATGCGCCCCTTGCCGAAGCGCGCCTCGCCCACTGCCGCCAAGTGGCTTTCGGAAATGGAAATGCCGCGCGTCTGGTTCTCCGCCAGGACGACTCTTTGAATGCTGCTTTGGAGACATACCGTGGATTGCGCACCAAGCTGATGCACGCGCAGGCGAAATCCGGTTTGCGCTCGATCGTGATCACCAGCTCCTTACCCGGCGAAGGCAAAACCCTCACCACCATGAACCTTGGATTGTGCTACGCGCAGCTTCCACAGCAGCGCGTCCTGGTGATTGATGGTGATATGCGGACCCGCGGGCTCACTTCCATGCTCGACCACCCGAGCTCTCCGGGACTTGCAGAAATTCTTTCCGGTGACGTGGCCCCCGACGAAGCCATTGTGGCTACCAATCAGAAAAATCTGTTCATCCTTCCGGCCGGCACAGTTTCCTCGCCTTCGCCGGAACTCTTCACGGGGACGCGCTGGAAGGAATTTCTCGGTCAATGCGGCGAAATGTTCAAAGTCATTCTCATCGATACGCCACCCATTCAGCCCCTGGCGGATTTCGAGCTGATCAGTGCGGCCTGCGACGGCATTGTCATGCTGGTACGAGCACATCACGGTCAGCGGAAAACCCTTCGGAAAATGGCGAGCTCGCTCGATACGAAGAAACTTCTTGGCGTGGTATTTAACGCCACGGATGTCAGGGTGAAGGACTACGAGGCTTCCGAGCATGGTTCTTGACGTGGCAAGAGGTAACGCGAGTTTTCAAGAGGGTTTCCGTTGGTTTCGAAGACGGGCCCGACATGCACCCCTGCTAGGGGCGGTTTGAGGTAAGCGATGTATCCAAATCTAAAATTACAGCTTTTCAGAAGCTCCGTGCGCCAGAACTTTCTCGCGCGCGCAGTGGGCATAGACGAGAGCATCTTGAGCAAAATCATTCATGGCTATCGTGAGCCTTCTAAACAACAGCGGCAGTTGCTGGCAAACTACCTGGGAGTGGAAGAAACCTGGCTCTTTGAAAAATTCGAGATAGCCTCGCCAGCGCGCTCGGCGGGCAATCACGCCTCTCCTCGGGAACTGAAAGAAGACATCACCTAAGCCTTCAGGCCCCTCGATTCTTGATGGTCTCGGCCTGTGTGGCCCGTAATTGTGCGCGTCCCAGAATAGAACTAAGGATACCCATCCCAGGCTCTATATATGAGCTATCGTGGGCTTCGCTTCAAGACTCGCGAAGTGGGAGCCTTGCCGGACTCGGGTAGAGATGGGAAGGGATAAGATTTTGCCACTTA
>DASZEU010000024.1:0-4237 GCA_035940535.1 Candidatus Angelobacter sp. | reverse complement strand
GTAAGCTGGTCCTCGGGGAAGTAGCGTGGCCCTTCCGGCAGAGTGCGGATGATTTTGTTTACCAATACATCAAGGCCATCTTGCTTGATGGCGGAGATGGGAATCATTTCCTGAAATGAATGCAACTTGCTGTAGTGCTCCATCAGGGGCAGAAGCCTTTCTTTTTGTACCTTGTCCACTTTGTTCAACAGCAGGAAGACCGGGCCGGCGGATTTCTTCACCATCTCGATCACCTGTTCATCGGCAGGCCCAAACTTTTCGGTGGCGTCCACCACTAGCAGGACAAGATCGCGGGATTCAAGAGCTTCGTGGATCTCCCGCATCATCTTGCGATTGAGTCTGCTGTCTGCCTTGTGTACTCCGGGCGTATCGATAAAGATGATCTGTCCTGCGTGGCGTCCTTTCTGAGCTTTTACATTCAGCATTCCCTGAATGCGGTTGCGTGTGGTTTGAGGCTTCTGGCTCACTATGGCAATCTTCTCCCCCACCAGCGTGTTCAGGAGAGTACTCTTGCCTGCGTTGGGACGGCCGATGATCGATACGAAACCGGAACGAAAGGCCATATTTATGCCAACTTTTCTTGTGCAGGAGCGCCGGACTTGGACCGGCTCACCCTTATCTTCTCGATTCTGCGCCGGGTCGATTGCAGAACTTCGAAGCGCAGGCCATTTTCTTCTACTACCTCGCCAGGCTGAAGAATTCTTCCGGCCAGGGCGCTCACCAGGCCGCCAACCGTCGTGGCTTCGCGCGGCTCAATCCGCAGGTCAAAAAGATCGTTGAGGCGATCGATATCAACATTCCCCCGAATCACATAAGCGTCATCGCCTTCGCGAACCACGTCGCTTTCGTCTTCATGTTCATCACGTATTTCGCCGACGATCTCTTCTACCAGGTCTTCCATGGTAACGATCCCTGCCACTGACCCGTATTCATCAATTACCACGGCCAAGTGAATGTTTTCGCGCTGCATCTCGCGCAACAGCTCAGAGGTCTTCTTGGTCTCTGGCACAAAAAGCACCGGACGCATGAGCTTACGAACCATGGTGACCTTGGCTTCGTCGTCCGGGATCGGGATTACATCATGGGACAGCACCATGCCCTGAATCTCGTCAATATTGGACACGTAGACAGGCACGCGCGTGTGCGGACGTTCCCGCAGCATCGCCGTAAACTGTTCCACAGTGGTATCCGCCGGGACAGCGACGATCTCCGGACGGGCAGTCATGACCTCGCGAACGGTCTTCTCCCCAAACTCCACCACCGATTGAATCAGCTCGCGGTCGCTCTCTTGCAGAATACCCTCCTCTTGGCCGGCCTCGATAAGGGCATCCACCGCCTCCGACGGATGTTCGGGTTCTTCTGGCTCATGCGACTCCGCAAGGGCCGCGACCGACAGCCCAAACCCAAGGACCAGTGTTACTGGCAGCATCAGATAAATGAGGATTTGCAGGATACCAGTGAACCTGACAAGCCAGATACCTCGCGTTCGGGTAAACAACACATAAGGCAGCAGCCGATTGCAGGTAATGACTACAACAATCAGGGCCACAGCGGCCTGGATGACCTCTTTCCAGTTCCAATTGGGGTTGGTAAACACCAACCAGCTCAGAATCATAGCGATGGCAGCAGTAATGAGTTGAACGAGCACCCCAATGGCCAGCGCTGATCTTCCACTAATCGCGTTGAGCCTTGGCTCAACCCGCTTTTCAAAAGCTTCAATGTTTTCCTGAAATTCACGTGAAAGGAACTTACCGCTTTCGGTATAAAGGCGCTCCACATAAGAAACCAGCGTCAGCAGCGCGGAGAGCAGCAGGAGCACCACGTAGATTAAAAAGTTCATCGCTTTTTCCTGGCTGGCTGATGGTTGCGCCTGTTAGGACGGCGCAGTGAGTGGGCACGATCGATGAGCGAATCCGGCAGCTTTAATTTCTTTCGTAACAAAGATTCCTGCGCCGCCATTTCTCCCTGATCATTTTCATGATCGTGGCCGGCAAGATGCAACAGGCCATGCAGGACCAGGATCTTGAACTCGTCCAAGGGAGCATGTCCATACAGGCCGGCATTATCCAGAGCGATTTCAGCGGAGATGGCAATATCTCCTCCGCGCGCGCGGGGAAAGGAGAGCACATCAGTTGGCTCGTTCTTCTTGCGAAAACGACGATTCAATTCCTGAATGCGGCAATTGTCCGCGATCAAAACGGCAATTTCTCCAGGAACGCCCGCTAGTTTCTGCGCACGCCTGGCAAAACGGGCCAGCTCGGCCTTTTTTATGTCCTGTATTGTGCTTTCTACGACAATCACGTGTTTTGTAAAACAAATCGGGAGGGCGTTCCGTTGCCCTCCCGGCATCATTCTACTAGATTCTATTGTTGAAGCGGCTCTGGCAGCTCGTCTTCCGGTTGCTGGGGTTGTTTTGCTAATGCCAGCGATAACTGTTGGCTTCTGGAACGTTCGTCATAAGCGCGAACGATACGCTGCACCAGGTGATGGCGCACCACATCCTCTTCGCCAAAGAAGTTGAAGGCCACACCATCAACGCTCTTCAGGACCTCCATAGCTTCGAGCAGCCCGCTCTGGCGGGCATTGGGCAAGTCAATCTGGGTGATGTCGCCCGTAATGACCGCCTTGGAATTGAAGCCCATTCTGGTGACAAACATTTTCATCTGTTCGGGAGTGGTGTTCTGCGCTTCGTCCAAAATAATGAACGCATCATTCAAAGTTCGCCCGCGCATAAAGGCGATGGGCGCGATTTCGATGATGTTTTTCTCCAGGCAGCGATCCACCCGTTCAGGATCCATGAGGTCGTAGAGCGCGTCATACAGCGGACGCAAATAAGGATCAACTTTTTCCTGCAAGGTGCCCGGCAAAAACCCCAGCCGCTCACCCGCCTCGACCGCGGGGCGCGCCAAGACAATTCTTTCGATGGACTTATTGTTCAGAGCGCAAACCGCCATGGCCACTGCAAGGTAGGTCTTGCCGGTGCCGGCAGGACCAATGCCGAATACCATGTCGTATCTCTCGATGGCATCCAGATAACAGCGCTGATTGATGCTCTTGGGCTGCACCTGGCGCTTGCCAAAAGACCGCTGCTTGCCGGCCTCTGCCAGTCCGCGCAACGTGGCCGAGGGATCTTTGGTGATTACCTTCAACATCGATCCCAGATCGCCATTCTTGAAATCGTGGCCGGAACGGCTCAGGTGATCAAAATCAGTAAAAATCTGCTCCGCCCGGGCGACATCGCGGGGAGCGCCCTCGATCTGTACGGAATCCGACTTAAGGTCGATATTTACGTTGAATCCATCCTCCATGATCTGAAGGTTTTCATCACGCGTTCCAAAAAGTTTTTCGATGTTCGGAACAAGTTCTATGTTCTTCTTCATCTAGTTAGGCCGTTTCCTCCTGAGGCCGGTGACGCACCATTGCGCACGCATGGTATTTGCAAAGAGATTGTTCGGGAATTGCGAAGCAGAGTTGTTCGCCCACGAGGGCGTGGAAGCAGTACCATTGATGGAGAGAGTACCCGCCAAACAGGCCGAAGTCAACAATTCTTAGGTTAAACCTCAATTAATATTGGATGCCCGAACCGGCGCGGCGGCTCGAAAAAATAGGGCCTGCCACTGGTATTGAGGGGGGCCTGCCTTGACCTATCCAGCACAGGCCGCATATAGAAGATATGCGGCCTGTAAGAGGTTGACAGCGTTGAATCTTTGCGCACCCTAACCTAGCATGCGGGTGGCGGACTGCAAATTCCATCCATGGCGCAGGTTTTGGGATCGAGAGTGCAGCGGGGGCGAACAATAATGCCTCCCGACACCTCGGCGGTTTCCAGTTCGGTTAATTCTCGAGCGCCCATGCGGCCCAGGACTCTATCGTCTTTCTTGTTCGACATTGGTTCTCCTTTGGAAATCGTGCGAAAAACGAGTTGCATTTATGCGTGTCGCAGAAATGCGGGGCGAAAGTATAGCACGCAATTTTAGATGCGTGTGTGGCGAGGGTCGTCTCTCCGCGGTAGGTGCGCGACATGAAAGTGACGGTTTTGATATCCCCTGTGTTCCGTGGCAACTCCTTGCGTACAGCTACTCTAAACCCCTAACCCGGTATTCATAGCGCTGCAAGCCGCAGCCAAAAGCTCAACGCTGATGAACGCTGATTGGAACTGATGGCCACGGATGGGTACCAGTCCGGCGCCAGCCGGACGCATGAAAATAGCCCGCCGTTTCAACGGCGGGAAAGAAAC
>DASZEU010000023.1:0-4477 GCA_035940535.1 Candidatus Angelobacter sp. | reverse complement strand
TTCGGGTGGATGGGACATCTCTTTCGAGGTGGCATATGCACGACATGTCTGCACACGCGGCAGAACACCACGCGCCGACCAGCTTTATCCGTCAGCACGTTTTCAGTCTCGACCACAAAGTGATCGGCAAGCAGTATTACGGCTTGGCCCTTGTGGCCGTACTGGTTGGGATGGTGCTTTCCTGGCTGATGCGCATTCACTTAGCCTGGACGAACTATCCCATCCCTGGTCTGCACTTGCTTTCAGCGAACGGAGCGCCTGGTAATGTAATGACTCCGGAGTATTACCTGCAGCTGATGACCATGCACGCTACGATCATGGTCTTCTTCGTTCTGACCACGGCACCCTTCGCTGCTTTCGGCAACTATTTCCTGCCTATCCAGGTGGGCGCGGAGGACATGCCGTTTCCGCACTTCAACATGATGTCGTTCTGGGTCACGTTCGTCGGCTTCCTGGTTCTGATGTCTTCGTTCTTCGTGAGCGACGGGCCCACCCTTGGCGGCTGGACGCAGTATGCACCGCTTAGCGCTATCGGATCGGCTAGTGGCCCCGGCCAAGGCACGGGTGTAGTTCTGTGGGCGGCAGCCATTTGTATTTTCTGCATCGGCCAGTTGCTGGGCTCACTGAACTTCATCACTACTACGCTCGATATGCGGACAAAGGGCATGAGCATGTGGCGCTTGCCGCTCAGCGCCTGGGCTTGGTTCATCACATCGGTGATGGGCCTCACTGCTTTCGCTGTACTGATGCCCGCGACCATCCTCCTGATTTTGGATCACGTCGCCGGCACGAGCTTCTTTGTACCCTCAGGCCTGGTTCTCAACGATCAATTGCAACCACACTCAGGCGGATCGACTCTACTCTGGCAGCACTTGTTCTGGTTCTTCGGGCACCCGGAGGTCTACATCGCGATTGTCCCCGGCATGGGGATTGTGTCTCACATTCTGGTCGCTAACATGCGGCGACCCATGCTCAGCCACAGGGTCTTGGTTTACTCCATGGGAGCACTCGCGGTCCTCAGCTACATGGTCTACGGACATCACATGTTTGTCAGCGGCATGAATCCGGTTTCGTCGCTGGCATTCTCCTTCCCGACCCTGGTCATTACGATTCCGTCCACGATTATCGTGCTCATCTGGATGGGTAGCATTTATGGATCGAAATTGCGCATCAACACCGCTTCCCTGTTCGCGCTGGGTTTTGTCTCGATGTTTATCAGCGGCGGGGTGAGCGGCTTCTTCCTGGCGCAGCCGTCGATCGACATCATGCTCCACGCGACCTACTTCGTGGTGGGACACTTCCACCTGGTGATGGCGGTTGCGGCCATTTTCGGCATTTTCGGCGGAACTTACTTCTGGTTCCCGAAAATGTTCGGCCGCATGATGAACGAGACTTTGGGCAAGGTTCACTTCTGGCTTACGTTCGTCGGAGCATACTGCATCTTCATGCCTTTCCACTACCTCGGAATTGCGGGCAACGTTCGGCGCTACCAGGCTTTTGTGGACGACTACCTGCAGCCGCTGATCCCCGTACATCGCTTCATTACCATCGCTGCTTTGCTGACAGGAGCGGCCCAGCTGATTTTCCTCTACAACTTGTTCCACAGCCGCTTCTGGGGTAAACCTGCAACCGACAACCCATGGGAAGGCACGTCTCTGGAGTGGAGCACGCCCACGACACCACCGCCGCACAACAACTTTGGCGACAAACTGCCGGAGGTCTTCCACGATCCCTACCAGTACGGGGTGGAGAGTTCTACCGGAGATTACGTAATGCAAGCCTCGCCCGAGAAAGTGAAGTCGGCCCACGACGAGGCGTAATCGAACAAGGGTGTGATGGGAAAGGGAGTTTTGTAGTCTATGGCAACCACAGTCCCCGAACCGCCGAAGATTGAGGAACGACGCGATCCGTCGAGACTTGGAATCGATTCCGGCAATGGCGGCCGGCGGAACTTAGTCCCGGCTGATGGCGACTTTCGCGCGGTCAAGGACTACGCGCCGCCGCCGGCTTCAACCGGGATCTGGGTTGTGCTTGCCTCTATTACGATGACCTTCGCGGCGTTTACCAGCGCCCTGATCGTTCGTCAAGGGTCGGCACTGGACTGGCGGCATCTCAGTTTGCCCCGAATCCTTTTCTTCAACACCCTTCTCCTCCTCGCCAGCAGCATTACGCTGGAAGTGGCCCGCCGCCAGGTTGGCGGTTTCATGACTGGGCGAAGGGATGCCGTCGCCAACCCCGCTCGCTGGCTCTATATAACGCTGTTCTTAGGATTGTCCTTCGTAGCCGGACAGTATGTGGCGTGGCTTCAACTGAGGGCACAGGGGTTGTTCCTGGCGACCAACCCCAACAGCTCATTTTTCTATGTGCTAACCGCGGCGCATGCTCTGCATGTGCTTGGCGGCTTGGGCGGCCTGGTGCGAGTTATCAGCAGGTTCAATCGATCGATCCTGCGGAAGAGTACGTTGGACGCCACTTCACTGTACTGGCATTTCATGGATGTGCTGTGGGTGTATCTGCTGTTGTTGCTGTGGATCAAGCTCTAGCAAACTTGACAACAAGAGGAGGCACCGTGAGCCACGCCGATACTATGGGAGGGCACGCAGGAGTGATGGAGAAGCCTGCGTTTTCGGTTCCCGCGAAAAAGATGGCGATGTGGCTGTTCATCATCGCCGACACCGCAACCTTTGCCGGTTGCCTGGTTGCCTATGGATTCCTCCGCAACGCCACTCCCGACTGGCCGAGACCGTTCCACAGCATTACCAACGTCGCGCTGATGACCTTCATTCTTGTGACCAGCAGCCTCACCATGCTTTTTGCAATCGATGCGGCCAAAGCAGGAGAGAAAGCTAAAGCGCTGCAATGGACGCTGATTACCGCCGGCGCTGGTGCCCTTTTTGCTTTGTTGCACATTCGGGAGTGGCTCGGACTGATCGGTGAAGGCATGACCCTGCTCAAGAACCCGTGGGGCACCGGCTTGTTCGGCGCCGCGTTTTTCAGCATCACCGGCTTGCATCTGTTGCACGTTACCTGTGGGGTGATTGCGCTCGTGGTAGTTGGCATTCGCTACCAGGGCGGCCGTTACAATGCTGACGATCTGGAAATCACTGGTCTTTACTGGCACTTCGTGGATTTGGTTTGGATGTTCGTCGTGCCGCTGGTTTACCTGTTGAACCTTTCGCACTGAAAACGGAACAGGAGCAAAACAATGGCCATGGCAGAAGGGCACAAGAGTAACGCGGGCAGGTACGTGATTGTTTACATTTGCATTCTTGCCATCGCGTTCCTGCAATTCGTGATTGCTTACTCCAACATCACTGCGCCGCAGATGTTCGCACGCATGCTGTTTCTGGCGGTCGTCGAAGGCGCGCTGGCACTTTTGTTTTTCATGCACCTGTCGGATAATCATGGACTTCTGTGGTTTGTGGTTGTCTTCACTGTCTTCGTGCTGTTGGCGATGCAATATGGGTGGACGGACAGCTTCCGCGAGTTGCTGGGAGCGCCTTGGTCAAATTATTCAAAGTATTGACGTCGGTGGCGACCACTTCGGGGAAAGAGATTATGAAGTTTCTGAGTTCAATCCGACTCATAGGCATTGCGGTGGCGGGACTAATCGTGCTGCTGTTGCCTCTGCCTGCTTTTTCCCAAAACTGTGCGCTTTGCTATACTCAGGCGTCTTCCGCCGGGGCAAGGATGATTGAGGCTTTACGCAGTGGTATTTTGGTTATGGTCATTCCTCCCACACTGGGATCCGTTGGTATGATTTTCATCGTGCGTAAAAGGAATAATCGGTTTAAGCGCGAGGAGTCCGCGGCAGAAGACTGGTAAAATGGCGACCTCTAATCTAATGGCAAATTCTATCGCTCCGCAGACGCTCAGCGCCAAGCTCCGGGATTATTACACTCTGACCAAGCCCGAAGTGAACCTCCTCATTCTGATGACCACGTCGGCCGGCTATTACCTTGCCTCTCGTGGGCCATTCAGGGTTTTGGGCTTGATCAATACGCTGGTCGGTACGCTGCTGGTTGCCAGCGGGACCGCAACCCTCAATCAATGGATGGAACGCGGCTGGGATGGTCAAATGCGCCGCACGGCGTCGCGCCCTCTGCCCTCGGGACGACTTAGCTCTCGCGAGGCGTTTCTGTTTGGCATTTTGTTGAGCGTTGCCGGAGGCCTGTACCTGGCGATTACAGTGAACCTGTTATCGGCATTTCTGGCAGTCTCCACGCTGCTCTCGTATCTCCTCATCTATACGCCGTTGAAGAGGAAGACGCCTCTGTGCACGCTGCTGGGGGCTTTCCCTGGGGCTATGCCGACGCTGATCGGTTGGGCTGGCGCATCCGCCGGCATCGACCGCCATGCCTGGTATCTTTTTTCGATTCTCTTTCTGTGGCAGTTCCCGCATTTTCTCGCGATTGCCTTGATGTACCGCGACGACTACTCGCGCGCAGGCTATAAGATGCTGCCCGACTTTGATCTC
>DASZEU010000022.1:0-21595 GCA_035940535.1 Candidatus Angelobacter sp. | reverse complement strand
ACGAACTCTTCTACGTCCTTGAAGTCGCCGCTCTTGCGCCAGTCGTCCACGCGGTCTTCACCGGCATTGTAGGCGGCCAGCGCGTATTCGATTTGACCGTTGTAGTGGTCCACCATGTGCTTGAAGTAGCGCGTTCCAAGCTCCAGGTTAATATTGGGAGTATAGAGAACGTCAGTGGAAAAATTCCTTAACTTGACCTCTTTTGCCAAGCCTTTGCCCACCTTTGGCAGAAGTTGCATCAGCCCAAAAGCATTGGCGCGCGACAAAGCCGAAGGATTGAATTCCGACTCCTGGCGGATCAGCGAGGCAATCAGGAAAGGATCAAGTGCATTTTGCAGCGAATCTCTTTTCAACTCCTCCCAATAAGGCCGGGGAAACAAGCCCTGCCAGACCGGACGAGGCAACTGGTTTATGCTGGCAGAAAAATAATTGGGGACTGCGCGCTTCAGTGCTTCGATTCCTCGATGGTAAGAACCCGCATCGGCATAGATCTGGGCAGTGGCCTGGGCCTGCCACGAGGGCGTTCCATTGGCTGCGGCCTGCAATTCTTTGACTGCGAAATCAAATAAGGCAGCGTTAGCAAGTAGCTGTGCCTTTTGGGCACGAATATTGTCAAGCGGCGCTTCCCATTTCAGGGGCGGCACAGATGGTGGAGCGAGCTTATTCAGCAATGGGGGATCGGCAACGTTTTCAAAACCGAGCTTGTCTAGCCGTTCCCGCCCTAAATTTGCGTAGTAGTAATAACGGAACTTTGTGGATAGCGTGCTGTAATAAGCCCGAGCCAACGGCTGATCGCCGTCGATCTCGGCCAGGCGTCCGCGCCAGTAAATGGCCGCCGGCACTTCCGACGATGATGGATAGAAATCAAGCTGCTCATCAAACATGCGCTTGGCATCATCTTTTTTTCCGAGCCGATATGTCAGCCACGCTGCTTTCCAGTGGGCATACGGAGATAGTTTTCCGTTGCGCTGCCGTTGATAAATCTCGGAATAGAAACGTACAGCCGTCTCATAATCTTTCCTGAGGAGATACATGTTGCCGGCCGAAAGCAGTGCTTCCTGAAGCCATGGACTCTCAGGAGCCAGCGTACGCAGTTGAACAATCAACTCAGTCCGATGGTCGTTGTCGTTTTTTTCCCGCGCGATTTCGGCCAGGAAATAAAGTGCCTGGGCCTTGGTCTCAGGCGTGGCTGCCGCGCTTTGAACAAGACCTTCAAACAGATGTTGCGCATCGTCTCTGTTGTGCAAGCGGTAGAGCGAAGTGGCAAACGCCGCCTGGAGTTCGGTCAGCGCAGAACTGGGGGCGTGTTCCAACAGGGAGCCAAGATCGTTGGCCGCCTGTTGATAGCGCTTACCTTTGAGCAGCGAATCAGCCCGGCTCCTTCGACTATCAAAGCTGCCGATGGGTTGCACTTCGCCCATGGCACGCAGTTCGAAGGATGCTGTTTCCGCCTCCAGGCTTAAAGGCAGGTCGAAGTAGATATGCCGAAAAATTTCCGCCGCCTTATCTTTTTCGCCGGCAGTCTGAACCGCCTGCGCCAAGGCAAATTCAAAATCGGCGTGCACTGGCTGGCGATGCTTTTCAAGATAGGCAGCAGCTCGTTGCGGCGCTCCGCTCGAAGTCAAGGCGCGCGCGTACATCAAGCCTGCATCGTGAAGCAAGAGAGAATCGGGATACTTTTGCTCGAAGTCTGCGAGCGTAGTTATGACATCCTGGTTCTTCTGCTGAGCTTGATAAGCGCTGGCACTAAGAAACGCAAGATAATCACCCAGGACCGGGGCAACTCCTTTAGCCCGTTGCCAGGACGCCAGAGCATTAGGGAAATCATTATCAAGGTAACGGGCATAACCCAGAACCAGCCATGCAAGGGGCCCAGCTTCATCAGCCTGGTGCTGGCGAGCATAAGTTTCGACTCCGGCATAAGCCTGGGGCGTGCGGTTCTGCAAAAGCTGCTGGGCCATCGGCTTGAGATCTGCCGAAGCCACGAATGCCTTGTTGATGTGCCGGAGCTTGCTCTGCTTGGCGCTCGATTTTGAGGCGCTCGATTTCGAAGAATACCCTGCCTTCTTGCTTTGCCAGGGACGGGCCGTTGCGGGAACCTGGCCCAAAACCAGCAGCAACAAAACAGAGAGAACCACTGAGAGTCGTTGGACTGCCACAGATTTAATGCGGAAAACTACCGCCCATGAGCGAAACATCATTATCTGCCAAAATGCGAATTAATTCCTGGGTAAAATAATCGGACCCAGCCACCGAGCTTTCTCCATATCTTTTATCGTAGGTGGCCCGGCTCTTGTCGATATCTTCCTTGAGTCGTTCGTATAGGTCTCGGTTCTGCCTGCCTTCTGCGACCTTGGGTTGATTGTAGAGTTTGATCTCATCGACCAGCAGCTTGGCAAATCTTTTGGCTTTTTTGTGGACCTCATCTTCCACCGGGGTGGCCATCGCAGATGCGGGCTGAGCCACAGCCTCCGAAGGCACAACAGTCGGAGCCTGGGGCGCTGGCTCTTCCGGCGCGACACCAGTCCCGGCGCCCCCTGCTTTGCGAACGGCCGCTATCTCCAGCCACAAGGCGGAGAATCGGCAGATGATATTAAGCGCAGCGAGATCAATTGGGTTGTCGGCAACAATACCTCCATCGGCGTAAATCACGGCTGCCACTTTTTCTTTCACGACTAGCGGCAGCACTACGCAGTTTCCATCGGCAGGCGCATTAGGACCAACTTCAAAGGCACTGTCGAATTCCTGGGCCGCACCCTGGACCGGACTTTTTCCCTGAATAGCTTTTGCAAGCAATCCATTGGCACTGTTGAGATTTAACTGCTTGATTGAATCGTTGTCCTGGAAACCTGTGCCCTGCCATGCGGTCACAGAGCTGCCCTTTACGACAAACAGAGCCGCCCGGCTGGAGAATCGTGCAATGGCTTCTAAAAGGTGCCGAAGAATCTCCGACTGGGAGATGGAATTCTGAATCGAAGCCAGCGCCGCATTCAGCAGATCGGTGGGAGAACTGCCCGGAGCGGGAATCAATGCTGACTCCACTTCCTCCACCGCTCGCCGGACGATCTCCTGCTGCAGGCGGGGCAGAGCTGCTTCAAAGAGCTCGGCAACCGTCTCTTCAAGAATGGCCTGAATCTGTATGGGACGTGGCATTACGATTTGCGGCGATTATAGGGTCTGGCAACCTCAAGTCAACCAGTGAAGTTCCTGAAGTTGAAATGACCCATTTACCATTTTAACCTGAGCAGCGGCTCTGGGTCCGAGGGTAACCAATGGGATAACTCTTGAGATAACAGCATAAGGGAGTCCCACTGAAACCAATGCCGCTTATTCCACTACCAGCTTGGCCTCCATATCGTCGTGGTGTGGGCCACAGATGATTCCGCAGATCACCTGGTACTCCCCCTTCGCTGGAGCCTTGAATTTGACGTGGGTCGGCTTTCCAGGTTGTATTGGTTCCTTGATTCCTAGCTGCGGGACATCAAAACCGTGCTGCACGTCGGCACTGGTCACTTCCAGATCGACATTGCTGCCACTTTTGACCTTAATAATCGCGGGTTCGATGGTGTACTTTCTCATCACCACGGAGATGTGCTCCGTTGGCCCGGTTTCCTGGTTTCCTTTGCATCCGCTGAGCAGGGCCACGAAATCACAGAACATTAGAGAAATGAAAGCAAATTGTTTCAGGTTGCTAATAAAGCGCTGGCCGACAAACATTCACAAAACCATCCATGAGATAAAAAGCGTACAAAAGAAGCGTTTAATTCCTTTTTGAGCGAAATACATAGTAAATTATTTGAGTCGGCTTGACATGGAAACCATCCAAAACAAAGCGGGAGAAGATGTAAACAGCGAACTGGGGCTGGTTCAGGCTGCCAAAAAAGGCGACCTGGAAGCCTTCAGTGATTTGGTCAAGCGTTATGATCGCAATATCTTCCGCATCGCGCAGCACATTACGCACAACGAGGAAGATGCCCAAGATGTAGTCCAGGAAGCATTCCTCAAAGCGTACCAAAACCTCGAGCAGTTTCAGGGTAACTCCAAGTTCTATACCTGGCTGGTGAGGATTGCGGTCAATGAAGCGTTGATGAAGCTGCGGCGCAGGCGTTCTGACAAGACCGTTTCGCTGGATGAAGATGTAGTAACTGAAGAAGGCTCCATGCCGCGCGAAGTGGCCGATTGGAGTCCGAACCCCGAGCAATTGTACGGACAATCTGAGTTGGGCGACATTCTGAAAAAAACCATTCAGGGTTTGCCCCCCGGTTTCAGGACTGTGTTCGTGCTGCGGGACGTTGAGGGACTTTCTACGGAGGAAACTGCCGAGATGTTAGGCTTGAGCATACCCGCAGTTAAATCCAGGCTGTTACGGGCGCGTTTACAACTTCGCGAGCGTCTGGCAAAGTATTTCAAATTCAAAAAAAGCGGAGACGGCCAACCGTGAATTGCAAAGACTTTTTGAGTGAGTTGACCGACTATCTGGATGGCAACATCAGCGTATCGGTAAGGGCCGAATTGGATGAACACCTGCACTGGTGCCGCGACTGCCATGTGGTCTTGAACACAACCAAGAAGACCATTGAGATCTATCGCGACAATCGTCTCTACGAACTTCCCGAAACACTACGTGAACAGCTCCACCAAGCCATCATTACCAAGTGTAAATCCACAAAACCGGTCAGGAAGAGTTCCGACTAAGGTCAGATACTGAAATGTCCAAGCCCTGGAGGCGCGCTAACAAGTCAGCCCAGGGGTGAAACGCAGTGGAACCTTGGGGAAAACGTCAGACCAGGGACCCAATCCCCCAGCGGGGGCACATGCTAGATAATCTTCGCCGCTCGCTATCGCGGAAAACAAATTTTTTTATCAAGCTTTATCCAGGTTTTGGAATCTATTTCAAACCGATAACCAATAATCTTTCCGGGTCCTCGCAACCCTCACAAAACAAAGCTTCAGAAAGACTAATACCTCCTTGGACGAGACGAGTAATTTTTACATGCCAAAAGTAGATAAAGTTCAACCGGCAACTCTGCTTCGAACCTTTTCCAGCAACCCTGAATCTAATGGGTTAAGTACACGAGACCATGTACTCATGTACTCCGATTACAAGGGTGACTGTCTCAAGGTAACAAAAACCGGGAGTGTGGTGACTATGGCAAGTATCCTCGATATGCTGTTCGGTTGCACGCATAAGAATTACAGCTTCCCACTGACGAACAAACGGGGCCAGCGGCGTTCTTCCGCTGCTTCCCTCACCGGAACCTACGTTGTATGCCTGGAGTGTGGCAAGGAGTTCCCCTATGACTGGCATGAGATGAAGGTAATGAGCGGCAAGCCGGACCGGGCCAAAGCGCTTGCGGCTAGCGCGGCGGAGTCATACGTTGGCGAGTAAGCGGCCCTTTGGATTTTTGCAACACATATTCGGCGGTGTAAGTTCTGAATCAAAAAGCTCTCGATGGTTCTATTGCAGGTGGAACTGGGTAGCATCGTTCCCTTAACCACCGGCGAGTTTGTTTCCCCCGACAAAACCATCGAGAGCCAAAAACCTGATCACACCTCTCAATTTATTTCGGCCTGATCCTCTATTTCCACTCCAGCAGCAGCAAATAAGGCCGTTTCCAGACCAGGAATCTCCGGCCACCCCCTATCGAATCAACCGCTGTTTTTATGTTTAGCCTCGAACCGCAATTGTCAACAGAACCTGAGAACGTGGTAGTAGACATCTAGTAATACTTATAGTAAATTTATCGGCGCGAGGATACATAAAATTATGGCTGAAAAACCGCTTAGCGGACAGCAGTCGCGACGTCGTCGTGGCGCCACACCCAAGAGCAGAGGTTTGTGGGTTTATCTTGCCGAGGACGAGCGCGAGTTTGTGGAACAGGCCCGGCTCATCCTGCCTGGCACTCCGAGCGCCAGCGCCTTTATCGCACAAGCAGCTTTAGAACGCGCCCACGAGATCATTCGCAAGCACAATCGCGAAGCCCGGGAGTGGGCGAAATTCGAACGGGAAAAGCGATAGTTCGGCGAGATCTCTTTCTGCGAGTCAATAGGGTTCCCAAAAAGCGACTGAAAGCGGTTCATCGACCGCGCTCTGGTTCGCTATCAAAAGCGCGAAGCTGGTCTTTGCTCTTTTCGTAAAGATTTTCTTCGCTTCCAACCCCTTTTCTGTGGCAATATGTTTGTCGCAACCCAAGAAAAGTTGTTGGAGAATCCTTTTGAACCGGCCAAGCTCTGTCTCAGGCAGCGGTACATGCGCACCTGTCTTTCACCGTAGAGTGAGTTCTGGAAACGCAAAGCTTACCGAGTCTCTATGCTCAGGATGCAATGCTTTTATCGCAGCGAGCGTAAATCCTAAGCTTTTGGACCTCGCGGAAAGGAGCCACAGGTGTACTGGCTCCGGGCAAAAAGGTGACAACGCCCAGTAGCTGGCGTCTACCTTCTCGTAGATTTATCCCACCCCAAAAGTCAAAGGCGACCCCGAAAGGCCGCCTCTGGATAAACGCTCGAAAGCTTACTGATCGCGACGCTTCAAGGTTGGACGATCATCGCCATTGTTTCCGTTGTTGCCGTCCTTTGAGGTGGTGTTAGTGGCCGTACGACGCAACGTTGGTTTGTTTGTTTTGTCTTCATCGACCTTATGGCGGTTCTCAATGGCCGCCAAGCGGGCCTTCACTTGGTCAAATTCCGAGGTGCTCACAATGTACTGGTCACGAGGCTCAAGGATTTTTGCGATCTCTTCCTGTGATTTCTGAATGCGATCAGGCGTTTGCGGATGCGAAGCGAAGGCCTTGGCCAATGAACCTGGCTTCTTTTTCTCCTGTGCTTCCAGCTTCTCGAAGAAGTTCACAAATGCATTGGGATCGTAGCCTGCCTTGTACATGTACTGGATGCCAAGATAATCGGCCTCAGCTTCAAAATTCCGGTTGAATTTCAAGAAAGTAAGCGGAATACCGATGCCGGCCGCCTGATATGCTGCATATCCGACCCCGCCACCGACAAAGATCAGCGGAAGGGTCAAGAAGTTGGCAAGCTGCGCGCGGGTCACTTGGCGTGTGTAATGGCGCGCGGCAACATGGGCGATCTCGTGGGACATCACGCCTGCCAGTTCAGCCTCTTCGTCCGCAGCTAGAATCAGCCCTGAATTTACGTAGAAGAACCCGCCGGGCAAAGCAAACGCGTTCACCTCGTCCGAGTCCACCACTTTGATCGTGAATGGCACTTTGGCATCGGAGTTCCGAACCAGGTTCTGGCCGATCCTGTTGACGTATTCATTGATCACCGGATCCGTGACCATCCTCATGCTCTGCTCGATCTGCATGGAGAACTCTTTGCCCATGCGGACCTCTTTCTCCAGAGAATACCAATCCATGCCGCCGATTTTGCGGTTGCCAATGGCGTCTACATCGTTCTTGCCGCCATCATGTTTGACCTTTTGGTCTTTTTTTGCCTGGTCACTCTGAGCTTGGTCCCCCGATGTCTTGTCCTGTGTCTTGTCCTGATTGTTGTCATCCTGGGCAAGCAAGGGCAAACCAGTTCCCAGCACCAAGACGAAGGAAAGGAGAAATACACGAGTCCTCATAGATCACACTCCCGGTCAAACGGATCCGCTTCCTCTAAATAGGATACGCCCTTTTACGGCTGGTACACAGCATATTATGTCAAATGAATGTCTTCCCACCGTAAGTTGGATACAGAATTACGGATAGCGGTTTTCCACAATAATATGAACGCAGATAGAGAGATTTGTTGCGGTTGTGGCGGTAAAGTTACGTTAAGTTCCAGAGCAGGGTTGCTATGAGGCCACCGCTGAGCTTTTAAATCTTGTGGGTAGCTAATTTCAAGATTTCAATGCGCTTGGCCCGCCATTCCCCTGAGGAATCCTGCTCCGCAGTCACCCGGATTTCCTGCCCTGGAATGAGGCACTCCGTGCCGCACTTGTGGCGTTGACTGTCAGGCACGTCATTGCTGAAGACAACCTCGGCATGGGACACTTCAACGCGCCGCAAAAGATGATTACGGCCTTGAACGTAAATCCATCCGCTAGCCACCGGCTGATTCGCAGGAGGATCAACAACCCGCCCCTGGAACATACCATCTGCGCCCAAAACAGGCAGAGTCAGCCCCAGGAACAAAAGCAGCAAAACCGCAGCTCGGCAAGATGCCATAACCACTCTGATGCCTCGTGCAAGGCTCGCGATTTCCGGAACGAAATGCCGAAAACGCTGAGAAACCTTAGTCGTAATACTCCAATCCGAGGTGCGTGATCATCTCTTCGCCCCGCAGGTGCCGCAGCGTGTTCTTCAGCTTCATCGACTGGATGAACAGATCATGCTCCGGGTAAAGCCCTGGCACGGTCATAGGCGATTTCAGATAAAAGCTCAGCCACTCCTGAATCCCCAGCCCACCCAGTTCCTCACTGCGTTGGGCGAGATCCAGGAACAAGACTAGATCGAGGACAATGGGGGCCGCCAGGATTGAGTCACGGCACAAGAAATCAACCTTGATCTGCATGGGATATCCGAGCCAGCCAAAGATATCAATGTTGTCCCAACCCTCTTTGTTATCACCACGAGGTGGATAATAGTTAATGCGGACCTTGTGATAAAAATTCTTGTAGAGCTGGGGATAAAGCTCAGGCTGTAAAATCTGCTCCAGCACCGAAAGTTTGGATTCTTCCTTGGTCTTGAAAGAGCCGGGATCATCGAGCACTTCCCCATCGCGATTGCCCAGGATGTTGGTTGAGAACCAGCCGTTCAACCCTAACATCCGCGCCTTGAACCCTGGAGCCAGGATGGTCTTCAACAGGGTCTGGCCGGTTTTAAAATCTTTGCCGGCGATGGGCGCCCGGTTACGCCGAGATAATTCCAGCATAACCGGTATATCGACCGTGAGATTGGGAGCGCCGTTAGCAAAAGGAACGCCTTCCATGAGCGCGGCGTAGGCGTAAACCATGGAGGGCGCAATTGCCTCGTCACTTTTTTGCAGGCCGCGTTCAAAGGCTTTCAGCGAGGAATGGACTTCTCCCTGCGTCAGGAATATCTCAGTCGAACCACACCAGATCATTACCAGCCGGTCAGCGCCAGACTTCTTTTTAAAATCGCGGATATCAGCGCGCAGTTGCTCCGCCAAATCCATTTTGTTGCGGCCCTTTTTTACATGTTTGCCGCCCAGCTTCTTTACATAATTTCGATCAAACACAGCCTTGCGTGGCTTTACCGATTTCAAGAACCCCTTGACTTGGTTCAGCAGATCTTTCTCCAACACCCCGGCATGTACGGCGGAGTCATAGGCATCGTCTTCGAAGATGTCCCAGCCCGTGAATACCAGGTCTTTCAATCCGGCCAGAGGGACGAAATCCTTGATCTTGGGCGACCGGCCGTCCGTGCGTTTACCCAGGCGTATCGCACCCATCTGGGTCAGCGATCCAATCGGTTCAGCAATGCCTTTGCGGATCGCCTCGACCCCCGCCATAAAAGTGGTTGCGACCGCGCCCATACCCGGGATCATGACCCCGAGCTTGCCTTTAGCGGGAGCAATGTGACTTCCCTGCTTACTGCCAGGATTTGATGATGTAACTGCCATTTATAAGAACCGTCCTTAATCGTTTCTCGACGAAGATGGCATTTCTAAGCGGTCAACGCCTAGTAATTTCCATCGAATGCCTGTGCTGAGAGGTAAACTGGTTATCTTCTCGTATTGAACGCTTCTTTGTAAACCGAGCCCGCGAACCGAGGTACGAATCGATACATCCGAATTGATACCTGGCAAGGACTGCTTGGGACAAACAGTTTCAAGAGGCCAGCCGTATCCGATTCTTCCAATGTGACCGGATAAACCAAACCAAACCCAGCAATATCAGCACGATGATGACCGCATCCAGGCGGTGCAACCAGCGCGCCAGCCGGGGATCTTTGTTCCACTTTTCCCCTAATTTCATTCCGACCCAGGCCAAAGCGAAACACCAGGGCCAAGAGCCTACAAACGTGTAAACATGAAAGCGCAGACGAGGCATGCGGGCAATCCCCGCCGGCAATGCGATGAAGGTACGAATCACAGGCAGCAGGCGTCCGACAAAGACGGCCGCTGAGCCAAAGCGCTGGAAGAAACGATCGGCCATGCCCAGATCATGGAGGCTCAACAAGATATAGGAGCCGTATTTCTCCACCAGGGGCCGTCCACCGTAATAGCCCACTTCGTAAGCAATCACAGACCCGACATTGCAGCCAACGGCTCCGGCGGTGGCTACCGCCAGCAGCTTGAACTTGCCTGCAAACACCAGATAGCCCGCAAACGGCATGATGATCTCTGAGGGCAAGGGGATACAGGCTGACTCAATGGCCATCAGCAAAATCACGCCTAAATAGCCGGTCTGGGAAATCACAGCGATGATGAAGCCGGCGAGCGCGGCGATGATTTTTTCAAGCATTCTGGAATCGACTAAAACTCCTGGGAGTCTTGCGTAAAGGTATAGCCAGGAAGGGTTACGCCATCCGGTGTCTTAGAGACTTTGACCCTGGTGGTCTCCGCAGCAGGAGCGGTGAAATCGGCAGGACGCAGCATGGCATATTGCGTGAACAACTCGGTGTAAACCTTGGTCACCAAAAAGTTGTTCCCGTTTGCATCGTTGGTCCACACTTGGCCCAATTGGATAGCTTTGACTGCCATGAAAGAAGAGTACTCAGGGAAGAGTTAACACGTCAATGTGTGTGAACCTTGGAGCTAAACTGCTTACGCTCTTGCTCGCGCTTGGGTTCGCATTGACGATGAGCCTGGGCCTAAATCCTGGTGTTCTCCCTGTCATCGTTTGGCCCGGTGACGCCATTAAAAAACTCCGGCAACTGGGCAGCCGGACACTTCACGCCGATGTAGAACACGCCAAACAATGCATAGACGGCGCTTACTTCATCGAAGCGCATTTCGTAGATCAGTCGCTTGAACTCCAGGGGATCTTCGGCAAACAAGTCGACGCCCCACTCCCAATCATCGAATCCGATCGAGCCGGTAATGATCTGCTTGACCACGCCGGCATAGCGACGCCCAATCATTCCGTGCTCTTCCATCTGTCGTTGGCGCTCTTCGATGGGAAGTTGATACCAGTTTTTGTCTTCGCCGCGGCGTCGATCCATGGGATAGAAGCAGATATATTTGGCGGGAGGTATTTGCGGGTAGAGCCGTGGATGCATGGCCTCTTTTTGGCGTCTGATGGTGTCTTCGACGGCAGCATTCCATTCAGGTGAATTTGGCTCAACTCCTTTTTCCTGCAGAGTGCGATAGAGCTTAACCGAGGACTCATACAGCCCCAGTTCCACGACCGATAGATAAGAGGTGGTCTGCTCCAGGTAATCGCTCAGCCGCAAACCGGCGATGCGCATCTCTGCGGCTTTGAGCTCTTCGAAAGAATTGCGGAAGTGGACGAACAACAGATCGCCTTTATGCCCAAGGAGAGAGAAGAGCGCGCTGGGCATGGCCGTATTTTGCTCCATCTGCTGTAAGACATCCGAGGCTTCCCGCAGAATCTTGTGCTTCTCTGAGGCGTCCACTTTGCGCCATTCCGGCCAGCGGACGCGGAACATCTGGTGGAGGACGCTGGAGCCCTCAATGGTCAGCGGCACGGGCGCAAGGGGCCGCGTAAATGTATGGACTTCGCCTCGGGTGGTAGTGGATGCCATTTGTCTCCCTCTGGTATTGTGATGTATCCCGGCAATTTTAAACTCCGTGCCGAGGTGATTCTTTCATGCCTATCGCTCAAACTAAAACCCGTAAAACTACGGCCAAAAAAGCTAAATCCAAGCCGCAGAAGAAAAGCAGTTATAACCCAACGGCACCCGAAAGAATCAGAAAAATTTTACACCTTTTGGATGAATCGTACCCAGGCGTGGTCTGCGCCTTAAAACATGAAAACGCCTGGGAACTGCTGGTGGCCACGATCCTCTCGGCCCAATGCACAGATGTTAGGGTCAACATGGTGACCCCGGAACTCTTCAGGAAATATCCGACACCTAAAGATTTTGCCGCCCTGAGCCCGGAACAGCTCGAGCCTGATATCCGCAGCACCGGATTCTTTCGAAACAAGGCCAAGTCCATCATTGGCGCAGCCAAGAAGGTTGTTTCCGACCTCGGCGGAGAGGTCCCCGACGAGATGGACAAGTTGCTCGCCCTGCCTGGAGTGGCGCGCAAAACCGCCAATGTCGTCCTGGGTTCATGGTTTCGGCAAGCTTTGGGAGTGGTGGTTGATACTCATGTCCACCGCATCTCGCGCCGGCTGGAGCTGACCCGTGCTGATACGCCTACAGCCATCGAGCAAGATCTGATGCGGATCCTTCCCCAAAACAAGTGGATCGAGTTTTCGCACCAGATCATTCATCATGGGCGAGCGATCTGTATTGCGCGCCGGCCGAAATGCGCGCAATGCACCCTGGAAAAAATTTGCCATGCAGCCGACAAAACTTGGTCAACGGTCGAGATCCATAAATCCGCCAAGCCTTAGGAGCGCCATGCGACGTCCCAGCTTTCTTATCAGTTCATTTATAGTGATATTAGGAATGGTTACTAACGTACTCTCTCAATCCTCTGCTTACAGCTTCATCACCGATCCCAGCCAGATCCGCAGCAAGGAAAAATTCGATGTCCAGCCTTTTACTGTGGAAACGCTCTACATGACCCGAACTGTAGGCGAGAGCGACTGGTCACCTGATGGAAAACAAGTTGCCTTCATCAGTAACATGACCGGACGGAACAACCTATGGATCGTCCCGGCAGAAGGTGGATGGCCCACGCAGCTCACCGTGAGCAATCAGCGTCAAACCAGCATTACCTGGTCGCCAAACGGTCGCTGGATCGCCTACACCTCAGACTACGACGGAAACGAGCAGTGGGACCTGTTTATCGTTTCACCCAGCAATGGGAAGGTCATCAACCTCACCAACACTCCAGAGATTTCAGAAGAAGGGCCAATGTGGTCGCCTGACGGGAACATGCTGGCCTACATGGTCAAACCCAAAGACTCTTCCACTTTTGAAATTGATGTCATCGAGGTCGCAACGAAAAAGGTACGGCACCTCACGACCAACACACCCAAAGAACTCGGGAACTTCAGCCCCTTCTGGTCTGCGGATGGCAAGTGGATTGTCTTCTCCCAGGGACACGCAACCGGCAAAGACTCAAATATCTTTATTGCCGAAGTGGCTACCGGAAAAGCCACCAATCTCACGCCCCATGAAGGCGAGAAAACTTTTTCCGCAACCGACATCTCACCCGATGGCAAGATTTTGCTCATCACCTCCAACGCCCACAACGGTTACGACAATGTGGGGCTATTGGACATTGCCGCAAAAAAAATCATCTGGCTCACTAACGATAAATGGGAGATCTCCTCAGGAAAATTTTCTCCCGATGGGAAGCGAGTTACCTGGGCCGCCAACATCGATGGCAATCAAGATGTTTTCGCCTACGACCTTCTCACTCGCCAAGCGCATCCTCTGCCACTCCCTAAGGGCGTGAATACGTTAGGAGGCAATGCAACGCCGTTCACTCGTGATGGAAAGCGGATTTTGTACTACCACAACGGACCGAACGCGCCCCAGGACTTGTGGGTTTACGACTCTGCAACACAGAAATCCCAGCACCTTACTCATTCCCTGGTGGGCGGAATCCGCAGCGAAGATATGGCTGAGCCTTATTTGGTGCACTATCCCAGCAACGATGGCAAATGGGAAATCTCGGCCTTTGTCTATGTTCCCTACAATGCCGAACGCAATCAAAAGAATGCGGCGATTGTTTATATCCACGGCGGTCCCACCGCCCAGAGCATCAACACTTTCAACAAGAGCATTCAATATCTGGTCAACCAGGGCTATTTCGTAATTGCTCCCAACTACCGGGGCTCCAGCGGATACGGCAAAGAATTCCAGGATGCCAATCGTTTCGATATGGGCGGAGGCGATCTTCAGGACGTAATCGCCGGTGCCGAGTGGATGAAGAAGACTGGCTTTATTGATCCCAAAAAGGTCGCGGTCATGGGAGGCAGCTACGGTGGATACCTCACCATGATGGCCGTAACCAAGGCGCCCGATCTATGGGCGGCTGGTGTGCCGATTGTCCCCTTTGTGAACTGGTTTACGGAGGTAGAGAACGAAGACCCCCTGTTGCGCGAATATGACCTGGCCACCATGGGCGATCCAATCCAAGACAAGGCCCGCTACATGGACCGCTCCCCAGTCAACTTCGTAGACCAGATCAAGGCTCCACTGCTGATCCTGGCTGGCGCGCACGATCCTCGTTGCCCTCCAACGGAATCAGAGCAGGTAGCGAAAGCAGTCAAAAAACGCAACGGAGTAGCAGAACTAAAAATCTACGAGAACGAAGGCCACGGTTTCTCTAAGGTCGAAAACCAAATCGATGCATATTCACGCGTTGGGGAATTCTTGAAAAAGCACGTACCCCCGGCTAAGTGCGGTTGTAACATCAATGACTGAGGAAAACCAAAACCCACCACGGAGGCACAGCGTGGCGCAGCCACAACCAAAAGCTCAACGCTGATGAACGCTGATTTGAACTGATTGGTGCAAAGTATTTCACTGTCATGCAAAGGATAGACCCTCATGGTTACTCCCGCAAACCTCTTTGACGATGCAGGACAGAAATCATCGCAAGGCCGGCACGAAGATGCAGTTAAACTACTCGACCAATGTATTTGCTCCAAGCCGACCCCCGATCTTGCCGTACAAGCCTATTATTGTTTGTTCGCCGAGATTTCGTTTGGCATGGGCATAATGGAAAAGACATCCAACCTCAAGCCAGAAGAGCGGCTATGGAGCGCTCGGGCTGCGGAGTGTACTTGCTCCCATAAATATCGGAATATATTGAATTAATGAAAACCACCTTGGAGATCCCCGACCCACTCTTCCGCCAAGCGAAATCGAAGGCGGCTGAACGGGGCATACCTCTGAGACAGTTTGTGACTGAGGCTGTCGAGGACAAGTTGAAGGCCCAGGCAGCTCGCCACAGACCCTGGGTGCAACACATGGGCAAACTCAAGGATCTACGCAAGGAAACCAAACGAATCAACAGAGTGATCGAAGAGGCGTTTGGTTGACATGGTTTCTGGAGTCCGCCGGTTAGAGTGAGTCATGTTTTCCCAAATCTTATAGTCGTCCTTGATCATCCTAAAAAATGTGGAGTACCCCTGGCCCCGCTGACAGGCAGCCAGATTTACGGTGATGCATGCTGATTCCCCTGAGCCGTGCGCTTTTTCTCCACGATGGCCTCTACCAGCCCTTGCATGGTGTACTCCTGGGCCTCGATTGAAGGCTTGAAACCTGCCTTCTTCAACGTTCCGCTGGTCACCGGACCGATCGACGCCATGTGTACGCCTTGCAATACTTTTTCCGGGTTGTCTCCCAAAAGTCCCAAAAAGTTATTCACTGTCGAAGAGCTGGTAAAGGTAATTACGTCGGGCCGGTTTCCCTTTCCAGCAAAAATCTTTTCCAGTTTTTGCCGTGCTCCTGCGGGAATTTTGGTTTCATAGGCTTCGATTACATCCACCACCGCCGCCGACTTCTTCAATTCGTTGGGCAATACGTCGCGGGCGATGCGGGCGCGCACCAGCAGGATGCGCTTCCCTTTCGTCTTGCCCCGCAGGGCCTCAACCACGGATTCGGCGATGTATTTCTCAGGTGTTACTTGAACCTTCAATCCCTGGCTCTCAATGGCTTTCTGAGTCGCCGGACCAATGGCTGCCACCTGCAAATGCTTTAACCGAACCTTGGACAGCTTGAGCTTCTTGAGTCGCTCAAACAAGGCTTCCACGCCATTTACGCTAGTCAGGATGAGCCAGTCATACTGGTCGATCTGTCGCAAAGCCTGGTCCAAAGGCAAATAGCTGCGCGGAGGCTCGATCTCAATCGTAGGAACTTCAATGACTTGGGCCCCCAGTTCGCGCAAGGGTTCAGCCAAGCTGTCGGCCTGCTTGCTGGCGCGGGTAATCAGCACACGCCAGCCCTGGAGCGGTTTGCCGGAGATGTTCTTCATGGTTGTCGAGGGACGGCAACCTGCTCGCCGTAGATATCGTTAAGGATACGGTCCGCGCCCTTCTTGCGCAACGTTTCCGCCGTCTGCCGGCCCAGTTCCGCGGGATCGACGCCTTCCGCGTGCTCCCGCAGCAGTTCACTGCCATCCGGACGACCGCAAACCGCCGTCAATAGCAACTTGCCATTGTGTCTTTCTGCGAATGCGCCAATCGGTACCTGGCATCCTCCGCCTAAACCTTGAAGCAAGACCCGTTCACAAGCGGTGGTGGCGCGGGCATCGGCATCGTCGAGGAACGCCAGGACAGCACGCATGGCCTGATCCCCACTGCGTATCTCGATCCCTAAAGCACCCTGGCCAGCAGCCGGACACATCAACTCCGAAGGAATGCGATAGCGCACGTGCCGGTTCAGTCCCAGTCGATTCACACCTGCCGAAGCCAGGATGATAGCGTCATATTCGCCACTCTCAAGCTTGCGCAAGCGCGTATCCACATTGCCTCGCAACGACAGCACCTGCAAATCAGGACGTAAGGCTCGCAATTGCGATTGCCGCCGTAAGCTGCTGGTGCCGATACGGGCTCCACCAGGAAGTCCGGGAAGATCGGAGAACTCCACTGAGATAAAAGCATCGCGTGGATCCTCACGTTTCATGATGGCAGCAAGCTCGAACTCGGGTTGCAATTCAGTGGGTACGTCCTTCAAGCTGTGGACAGCCAGATCCACTTGCTTGGCAGCTAGCGCTTCCTCAATCTCTTTGGTAAACATTCCTTTGGTTCCTACCATAGAGAGCGCCACTTCGGTGATTTTGTCCCCGGTGGTCTTGATGATCTCGATATCTACCGTATGCCCCTGGGCGCGGAGCAGACTGGATACATGGTTGGCTTGCCAGAGCGCCAACTGTGAGCCGCGCGAGCCGATGCGAAGATGCGCCATTATGTATTGGATTTCCCGCTATTAGGATTGCTGCTCTTTAGATTAAAGATACGTCGAATTATCTCATGGATGGTCGCCGCTTCCGGTTCAGCAGCCGTGGATTTCAACGTGGTGATCGGAGTATGCAGCAGTTTGTTGATGATTCCGCGCGTCATGGTCTCAATGGCAGCTTCCTGTTCCGGGGTCAATACTCCCATTTTGCCGCGTATACGGTCGATTTCGGCCTGGCGAATCGTCTCGCAATATTCCTGAAGTGAGAGGATGGTCGGCACCACCGCCAGAGACTTCATGCGGATGGCGAAACGCTCCACCTCCACCTCAATGATCTTTTCTGCTCGCTCCGCTTCTTTTTTCCTCTCGCTGCTGTTATTGCCAGCCACTGTCTGGAGATCGTCAATGTCATACACAAACATGCCATCGAGCCGGTTCATCTCCGGATCGACATTGCGAGGCACGGCAATATCGATAAAAAACATGGGCTGGTTTTTGCGGCGGCTGAGTAGTTGCTCCCCGTGCTCGCGGCGGAACAACGGCTCCGGAGCGCCGGTTGAAGTAAGCACAATGTCGGCTCGGCCCACGGTATCATAAAGCTGGTCGAACGGAATCGCCTTCCCGCTAAAGGCTTCCGCCATCTGAACCGCCCGTTCGTAAGTTCGGTTGGTAAAGAGAATATTGCTGGCTCCGCGAGCAATCAGATGCCGCGCCGCCAGTTCGGCCATCTTGCCTGCGCCCACCACATACACGGTCCGGTTTCGGAGAGAGCCGAATATCTTCTCCGCTAGTTGTACCGCCACGGCCGAAATGGAAACGCTGGAACTGCCAATCGCTGTCTCGGTGCGTACACGCTTGGCTACGGCAAAGGCCCGCGAGAGCAATGCTTCGAGAGCAGAGTGTACGGCGCCCAAGCCGCGAGCGACAGCATAAGCTTCCTTCACCTGGCCCAGAATTTGCGGTTCTCCTACGACCATCGAATCCAGGCTGGAGGCCACGCGAAAGACATGGCGTACCGCTTCACTCTGCTTGAATTCATAGATGTGGGAATGCAGGGCGTCAGGACTAACGCCAAAGTAGCTCCGCAGGAATTCGCGAAGATCGGCGGCCTCGCGGCTGCTGGTGAGCAATTCGACCCGGTTGCAGGTCGAGAGCACCATGCCTTCATCTACTCCTGGCTGCTTGACCAGAGTGCGAATGGCATCCGGCAGCCGTGACTCCGAAATGGCCAGCCGTTCCCGCACGTCCAGGGGTGCGCTGTTGTGATTCACGCCAATGAGTTGAAAGTTCATGATGCAAAAAGCTTGTCGTGCAAAAACCCTATGAGTGAATGTTGGCCACCCAGGCCACGGCCGCAGCCGCAAAAGCGCACGCAGCCAGGTAGGCGGCCCGGCGTCCGCGCCAACCTGCACTCCAACGCGTATACAGCAAAACGGTGTACACCACCCACATCAAGGCTGAAAGCAGGACCTTCGGATCTTTGAAATACGGATCTTTGAAATAATCAGCCCCTTTTTCGTTCGCCAATATGGAGCCCGCAATCAATCCAAAAGTCATGAACGGAAAACCGAAAATCAGCACGCGGTAACCGATCTCATCAATGGTGGCCAAGGCCGGCAGACGCGACCAGAATCCGGCAATCCCTTTCGTCTTGAGGTTTTTCTCCTGAATCAAATAAAGAATGCTGGCAGCAAAACTGATGATCAGGGCCGAGTAGCCGACCATGATCAAGGCAATATGCACATAAATCCAGCGGCTGAACGCGGGGGGCAGTGTATCGGATGGTCCTGAAAACGACTGGGCCGAGAGCGTCAAGACAAAAGCCAAAGGAAAAACAGCAACCCCCGGCGAGGCGGTGCGATAAATCGCGTAAATGGCAAAGAAAAAAGCCATCAGCAGGAAGGCCAGCAACGATTCGACTTGGTGGACTGACAGAGAGCTGTCGAAACCGCCGAGTTTGACCGATTCCATAACCGATACGAAGTGAAAAACTGTCCCCAACCCAACGGCTGGCAGCATAATGCGAGTCAGCCTCTGGCGTTCACCCCAGATGGCCATGACTGCATAAAGAAGGCCAAACCCATAAAGCCCAAGGGCCGTGCGTAACCAAAAGAGCGGCATAGACTTAAAGATAAGTATATCTGGCTGCGCGAGGGGGGAGCCGAAATAATGCTATGAACGGACTCTGTTTGCAACTACTACTTTGGTCATGACCTTGTTGTCAACCGGTAGTTCATCCCAGTCGTGTGGAATAGACAGAGCAGTCTTCAGATAACTGCCATATCGACCATCATCAATGTCGCTTGGAACTGTGCAGATCACTTACTCAGAACCTGTGATTTCGCACAATGGGATATGGTCATGATATTATGACCATATAGTCTTTGGGAGATGTTACCCATGAAAGAGATCGCAGCAGGAGAGTTTAAGGCGCAATGCCTGGGCATTATGGACCAAGTTCAAAGAACGCGTGAGCCCATCCTAATTACCAAACATGGAAAGCCGGTTGCAAAGCTGGTTCCTGCCGACAGTCCACGCGATGATATTTTCGGCTACATGGCCGGCAAAGTGAAAATTGTGGACGACATCGTCTCACCGGTCACACCCCTCGAAGACTGGGAGTGTAAGTGATTCTTCTCGATACGCACGTCCTACTCTGGATGTCCGCCGATCCAAAACGACTCTCACACAAAGCACACGACGCGATCCGTAGGGCGAGAGAGAACACGGGTATCGCCATCGCTACCATAACGCTTTGGGAGTTGGCGCTGCTGGCCGAACGCAGACGAATCCATATCTCCGGCAGTGTTGAATCATTCGTCTATGAAACCGTCTCACGAGTCATTCTCAAACCAATAACTCCGCAGATCGCAGCTTTGGCCGTTCGGTTGCCAGCATCTATCCCAAAGATCCCGCAGACCGTCTGATTGGTTCCACGGCCATCACCGAGGGACTGCCTTTGGTCACGGCTGATGAGCGAATTCGCCAATCCAAGCTTGTGAATACCATCTGGTAGCTACGTAGACACGTTCGGCCATTAGCAAGTCGACAACTCGAATGCGTTGGTCCGCTCCGCAATTGCAGTCCTTTGCTCCTTGCACGGGCTGAGTTTCAGTCTCAGACAATTTCCAAAAAAATCGTATTCCGTGTAAATCCGGATTCTACGCAACCGGCGATTCGATTATTACAGAGACGGTCTTGCCGCCGTAAAGCGATGCTCCAAGACTGACGCTACAGCGAGGATTTCGTCTTCTTTATATGGGCGCCCGATGATCTGCACTCCGATTGGTAGCCCCTCGGGCGACATTCCTACAGGAACTACAACCGCAGGATTTCCCAGCAAGTTGTAATGCTGGGAGTAAGTCATGGTCTGAAGATAGTCTGCAGCGTAGGCCGGCCCCCATCCACCATCCTGATGAAGGAAGGCCGGAATGGAGCAAACCGGCGACAGCAAAATGGGAAATTGCTCCATTTGCGTGAGCAGATGGGAGCGCAGCACATCTCGCTCAATCAAAGTATTCAAGAGGCGATCTCCGGTTAGCGAAGGCCGTCCACTGGCCATCGTGAGAAATTGCTTTGTATTAGTGCTTATTTCGTGTTCTCGTCCCTCGACCATCGGATTCAAGATCATGGCGCTGGCGTCCACAAAGATGACGGACCATAGCTCACGCGCCTGATCCAATCCATCTGGACGAAATGGTTCAACTTCAAAGCCGGTATCCATCAGTGCGCTTGCGGCGGCGCGCACGGCGGCGCGAATCTCAGGGGTAGGAGGACTGTATCCATCATCTTCGTAGTAGCCGATGCGCAGTTTCTTCGCTTGGAACTCATGCGTGGTTCCAAGTGGAACAGGGGCAGAAACTGGATCTCCCGGATCGTAACCGGCTGTGACTGCAAGCAACAGTTGCAAGTCTTCAATTGTCCGCGCCATGGGTCCGACAACCCCGATCAGAGAGAAAGGCCCACCACAGGGAGGATAGTGGCCGGTAGCCGGAATGCGCCCTGGAGTTGGCTTCAGGCCGCAGATGCCGCAAAAATGCGCTGGCACGCGAATAGAACCTCCGCCGTCGCTGCCAAAGCCGGCGGCGGACATGCCACACGCAATAGCCGCCGCTTCCCCGCCGCTCGAACCGCCCGGTGTGCGCGACAGGTCCCACGGATTGTTGGTGCGCCCATGCAAAAAATTGTCCGTGTGGTAGGCCATCAAAAATTCAGGAGTCGTGGTGTTGCCAATGACTATAGCTCCGGCACTCTTCAGCCGAGCCACCAGAGTTGCATCTTGGGAAGCGACAAATCCATCTTTCAGGCGGCTTCCGGCTTCACATCGCAACCCTTGCACGTCGATGCACGACTTAATGCTGATCGGTACTCCTAGCAGAGGTTTTGACTCCACTCCTCGCATCAAGGCAGCCTCGGCACGCTTCGCGTGCGAACGCGCCCCTTCGGCATCGACATAGACAAAGGCATTGATCTGGGGATTAAGTTGTTCAATACGCTGAAGGTGCGCGTCCATCACCTCAACCGGCGAAAGCTTCTTTTGCAGGATTAGCTGAGCTATTGCTGATGCAGACAGATCGGTAATGGATGCGACGTGCATGTTATGCGTCATGAAGGCATCCATTCTAATGCGACTTTACCAACTT
>DASZEU010000021.1:0-5573 GCA_035940535.1 Candidatus Angelobacter sp. | reverse complement strand
TTGTTCCGGTAGATCAGGATCAAGCACGTCTTCCTGAGCATGATTCAGTGGCTCCGCTCCTTCAACAATTGACCTCAGAACAACGTCAGACTTTTCTCGCAACGTTGAATCAATTGGAAATGAAGTCTGCAGCGCAAGCCGTACAGATGACGAGAGATGATTCTAAAGTTATCGTCAAACATCGAGTATTGGTACCTGGAGAACAGAGGGTTCTCGTGAAGAGTAGGGCAGTAGCGGATGTCCGACTCAAAGTACGCCTACTGAATATACATAAGGCTTTGGTAAAGGCTGTTGGGAGTGACATCGCGGCAAGGGGAGTCTACAAGAGAGTTGCTCCCTCCGTTGTGCCCCGTTGAATGGGCTACAATCGTGAGTACCTAGATCATTCGGAGCTACTTCCTGCCAAAGGTGCCTACTGTATTCGAGTAATCAGATAAGTGGTTCACAATATTTAGCATGCGATAGCTAGAACGTCTTTTCGCTATCCAGCAAGATCGTGACTGGCCCGCTATTGGTCAGCTCAACTTCCATCATGGCCTGGAATTGGCCGGTCTCGCAGCGCAGGCCGGCGGAACGAATCTTTTCTACGAAATACTCGTACAGACGGCGAGCTTCTTCAGGACGTGCGGCGCTATCGAACGATGGACGCTTGCCCCGGCGCACGTCTCCATACAAAGTAAATTGGGAGACGACCAGTACCTCGCCCCCTATATCTTGAACTGACAGGTTCATCTTTTCAGCGGCATCTTCAAAAATGCGCAAACCCAGAATTTTTTCCGCCAAATAATCAGCAGCCGTCTCTGTATCGGTTTTGCCAACCCCGAGCAGGACCAGCAGGCCAGATCCGATTTCTCCCACAGTCTTGCTTTCCACCAGTACCCGGCAGCGTCTAACCCTTTGCACGACAGCTCGCATAGCTCTAGCATGATAGCAATCAGGTCCGCACGACTTTGGTTTTCAGATCAACGTGGCTTCGTTGACTCGCACTGATTTCGTTCATAGAATCGCGATTCGGACATCTTTACAAGGAGATAACCTATGGTGCGTCACTCTCGTGTGTGCTGGGTGATGCTGTGCTTTTTGCTTTGTGCATTTGCATCAGCGCAGCTACTGGCCCAGCCACCACAGCCTTCGGCGGCTTCACAGAACCCTGCCAGTTCGGAGCAATCGGCTCCTGGCACTGGAACCACGACGGTCCATAATGATGTGGTGATCCGTGGAGGGACGTTACTAACCGTGACGCACGGGCGAATTGAGAACGGCAGCATTTACATTCACGATGGCAAGATCGCTGCTATCGGAAAAACCGTGCAGGCGCCCAGCAACGCGACAGTGATTGACGCCACCGGCAAATGGGTCATGCCGGGAATCATCGACTCGCATTCGCACATTGCCCTTGATGACGATGTCAACGAAGCCACCAGCCCCGTCACTCCGCACATGATGATGAAAGATGCCTTTAACTACAACGATAAGGAAATCTATCGGGCGCTGGCCGGAGGCGTAACTACTTCGCTGCTGCTGCACGGCTCGGCCAACATGATTGGCGGCCAGGCCATCGTGATCAAGCACAAATACGGGCTGGGACGCGACGAGCTTTTTTTTCCGGGTGCCCCGCAATCCATCAAGTTTGCCAGCGGTGAAAATCCCAAGCGTGTCTATGGTGGAAGGAACCAGGTGCCTTCCACACGCATGGGTAACTTCGAAGTCATGCGGCAGGCTTTCACCGAGGCCCGCGAATACATGCGCGACTGGGACGAATACAACGCCAAGGTCAAGAAGGGCGATAAAGAGGCCCGCGTTCCCAAGAAAGACTTGAAGCTGGAAGCCCTCGCCGACGTGCTACGCGGCAAGCTGCTGGTCCAGATCCACTGTTATCGCGCTGATGAGTTTCTGACCGAGATGGCCATTGCCAAGGAATTTGGTTACAAGATTCGCGCTTTTCATCACGCTGTGGAGGCCTACAAGGTGGCAGACCAGATGGCGGCCAACGGTGTAGCGATCGCAACCTGGCCGGATTGGTGGGGATTCAAATATGAAGCCTGGGATGGAATCCCCTGGAATGCTGTGATCTCCATGCACAAGGGCGTCCGGGTGGCCATCAAGAGCGACTCAGGAGATGTGACACGCCGCCTGAACCAAGAGGCCGGCAAGATCATCCATTACGGCAACGTGAGCGAAGAGGATGCCTTGAAGATGATTACCCTGAACCCTGCCTGGATCATCGGCGTAGATGATCGGGTTGGCTCGCTGGATGTGGGCAAGGACGCCGACATCAGCATTTGGAACAGCTATCCGTTGTCATCTGGTGCTTTGGCCGATCAGGTGCTGATTGATGGTGACGTTTACTTTGATCGTTCGTTGCCCGGCTTAGGGCTCACGCACTACAAGGAGGCGCAATAATCATGTTGAAGATCTGTGTGGTTGTTTTAGTTCTCGTAGCGGCCTCGCTTGGTCAGTTGTCCAACAAAAAGTCACCGCAGCCACCTGCCAAAGCTCCTCAGCCAGCAACTTCCAATGGAACTGTGGCGCTGCGCGGAGGCAAGCTGCTGACCATCACCCACGGCGTGATCGAAAACGGCGTGGTTGTTATTCAAAATGGCAAGATCGCCGCTGTAGGCGCTGCCGGATCAACTGCCATACCGGGGGGCGCCAAGGTGATCGACGTGACCGGAATGACAGTCTATCCGGGCTTGATCGACTCCGAAACGCATCTGGGCCTAACCGAGATATCGGCAGACAGGTCGACCAACGACACGCTGGAAAACAGCGACGAGATCATGCCCCACATGCATGTTTCTGACGCCTTTCATGCGGAAACGGCCCTGATCCCCGTGGCGCGCGTCAACGGCATCACTAATGCCATCGTTGCGCCAGCCATCGGGGACACGCTTCCAGGCCAGGATTCTTTCATTCAACTATCTGGCCGCTCTGCGAACGAAATGCTCATGGTGCGGGACATCGCCCTGCCTCTGAATTTCACGGGTGTGCAGCGACGCAACGAAAGCTTTGAGCGCGCCAAATTCCCGCAAACCCGCATGGGTATGGCGGCCCAGCTTCGCCAGGCTTTTCTGGATGCGCAGGACTACGAGCAGAAGATGGCCGATTACGAGAAGAAGAAAGCCAGCGGCAGCGACAAGCCGGGAAATCCTCCCAAGAAAGATTTGAAGCTTGAGGCGCTTCTGCCCTACCTGCACGCGCAAAAGCCAGTAGTGCTGGCCGCCGAAGAACCAAATGATGTAGAAACCGCCCTGGACTTGGCCCGCGAATTTCACCTGAAAGTCATCCTGAACCACGTGACCCATGCCGCCAGCCTGCTCGACAAGATTGCCGCCACTGGTTTTCCTGTAATCGTTGGGCCGATTTATGAGCAACCAAAAGAATCGGAGCGGTACGACGCGGTCTTCAGCTTGCCGGCAAAGATGGCGCAGCACGGCATCAAGATAGCCTTTGCTTCTTATGAAGCACACCAAGTCCGCAATCTTCCCTACGCAGCCGGCTATGCAGTGGGCTTTGGTCTTCCCTACGACGAAGCTCTCAAGGCCATCACCATTAATCCGGCACAAATGTGGGGAGTGGACCAGCAGCTTGGCTCCCTCGACGTCGGCAAGATGGCCAACATAGTGGTAGCCAACGGCGATCCTCTGGATGTGAAGACCGATGTGAAGCATGTTTTCATTGCCGGGGAGGAGATTCCGCTGGTCAACAAGCAAACGGAGTTGCGAGACCGGTACTGGCAGTAGACATGATCGATCTGGGAAAACTTCTGCTCGTCGTAGGCGCTATTATCGCCTTGGCAGGGCTTGTCTTTCTTCTTGCCGGCAAACTTCATCTGCCGCTGGGACGCCTGCCGGGTGATATCGTTTATCGAGGCAAGAACATGACGTTTTATTTTCCCCTGGTGACATGTTTGATATTGAGCCTGATTTTCTCCCTGGTACTTTGGCTTTTCAATCGCGGACACCGCTAAACCAGGATTAACCACAGAGGCCACGAAGGAACACGAAGAAAACCAAAAAACTTGGCCACGAATTTCGCGAATGAACACGAATAACATCTGTCGAGTTGTTAGCTTTTAGTCGTTCGTACTTGGCAAAGAAAAAACAAGCTAATTTATTTATATTTCTTTTGGCTTTTCCTCTGTGTTCCTTCGTGGCCTCTGTGGTAAAAGGGTTTGCTTGCATTCCTTCCGCTGATGTCTCTGGGCGACCAACTCGGTTTCACTTTTGGCAATGAGGCGCCGTCGAAGCGTATCTGGCGGGTTGCAGACCTGGTGGGCGCGGTCCGCACTACAGTCGAACGCAGCTACACCGATGTTTGGGTGGAAGGTGAAATCTCGAACTTCCGTAGCTCCGAATCCGGTCATCTCTATTTTGCCCTGAAAGATGGCGATGCCTTGCTGCGGGTGGTGATGTTTCGCATGCAGGCGCGGCTGCTGCGATTCAAGCCAGACAACGGAATGCAGATCATCGCCCGCGGACGAATCACGATCTACGATCAGCGCGGTGACTTGCAACTCTCCGCCGAGTTCCTTGAGCCACTGGGTGCGGGAGCGCTGCAACTGGCGTTCGAACAGCTCAAGGCCAAGCTGGCGCAAGAAGGCCTCTTTGACAAAGCCCGCAAGAAGGCTGTCCCAGCGTTGCCCCGGCGCATTGGAATCGTGACCTCGCCCAGAGGCGCTGCGCTGCACGACATGCTCAACGTTCTTGCGCGCCGGCATGAAAATGTCGGCATCCTGATTTATCCGGCGCAGGTCCAGGGAGAGGCAGCGGCTTCTGAGGTGGCCGCAGGGGTGAAGTACTTCAACCGCGCCAAGAACGTGGACGTAATCATTGTGGCGCGAGGCGGCGGCTCCATTGAAGATTTGGCGGCATTCAATGATGAAGCCCTGGCCCGGGCGATTGCCGCATCGGCTCTGCCTGTGATTTCCGCCATAGGCCACGAGACCGACTTCACCATCGCCGACTTTGTCGCCGACCTGCGAGCGCCCACACCCTCGGCTGCGGCTGAGCTGGTGATTGAATCCAAGCGCCAGTTGGGAGAGCACCTTGCGCACTTGCAGCAACGGCTAGCTCGGGCTGCACGATATCGGTTGCTGCTGGCCAAGGGCCAGCTCAATGAACTTGCCCAGCACGGCGCCTTTGTCCGCATTCAAGACTTGATTTCCCGCAGAGCCCAACGCCTTGACGAGCTTACCTACCGCCTGGCTTCGGCTTATCAGCGGCAGTTGCGTGAATCGCACCGCCGCCTGGATGTTGCTTCGGCCCGCATTCGCCATTTTGATTTTCGCCGTTCTCTGGCTATCACTCGCAGTCAACTGGAGGCCGGATGCGCCGCCGTCGTGAGGGCCATGCGGGGCCGCATCTCCGGGTATCACTCGCGGGTGAACCAGCTTCTCGCAAAGCTCGAAGCTCTCTCTCCCGTCAGCATCCTGGAGCGCGGCTACGCCTTGGTGTTTGACGCTCGTGGGGCTCTGGTCAAGGATGCTGCCCAAGTTTCTGCCGGCGAGCGGATTTCGGCGCGCGTGGCCAAGGGAACGATTGCCGCCGAGGTCAAAGAGGTTCTTTGATGTC
>DASZEU010000020.1:0-13009 GCA_035940535.1 Candidatus Angelobacter sp. | reverse complement strand
AGCGCTTTGCTGGAAGAAGAGCATCCAGGGTGTTACCGTAGCTCCGATGTTGGCCAGCACTGTTAACAATATTTCATTATTTAGGCCTCCGGGCAGCGGCTTCCAGCCAGCTAAGGCATGACCCACAGAATGCCAATCGGGATGCGTAAGCAGTGCAACCGGGATGAAAACCAGGTTGAATAGTGCAGCGGCCAGGGTAAGCCGCTCCCACGTCCAGTAGCGATGTGTCATCAAGGCCAAATAAAGGATAGCTAGCGCACATAAGACTGCCGCCCACGGCGGCACCCCAAAGAAACCAAGACCGGCCCGCACCGCAATGAACTCGGTAATAAGCGTCAGAAAATTACCGATGCCGAGATCAATCATGGCAAACCATCCCCAGAAGGGTCCGAAGCGGTCAAAGATCAACTCGGCGTGGCCGCGCTGGGTGACGGCCCCCAGGCGCACTGTCATCTCTTGCACTACAACGGCCATCACGAAGGTCAGTACGATAAAAGGAAGGAAAAAACCGATGCCAAACCGAGCGCCGGTCGCGGCGTAGGAGATCATGCTGGGGCCGTCATTTTCTGCCAGCATGACCAGAATTCCCGGACCAACCAGCAACCACAGCAGACGGAGCCGCGACAAAGTGCCACCTCGACCACGAACGGCAGAAACCACCGCCCGATCCTGAGCCCGATCAATGTCTTCGTGTGTAATGACCGGTTGCTCTGCCGCGGGGGCGCGCGGCGTTTGAGTCATGGGCGGTATTTCGGCAGATGCCTTCATCATCCTTGCAACCCTGGTTGTGGCTTATTCAAAACCGCGCTATAGCTGTCCTTCGGAAAAATAGTATATCAAATGTTAACCGTAGTTAACTATGACATTTTACGTTACTTAATGTCCCAATATTTTGGCCCTGCCGAGTTGCCTCTTAATCTGACGTGGAATATTTACGCATTTTCGGGGTCACTTCGGCGGTGCCTCAGTGCAGGCTCTTCGCTTCGCTTGATTGGATGACAGCGCGTTTTAATAGGGGGAAATTGATGCTCAGCCCCACGAAAAGTAAGTGACATTGGGCTTGAGCCTCCTTTCGGAGGTGCTTTGGAATCTTTGATAGAGTCCCGCAGGGACGTTTGACAGTAGCCCAGCATGGTTCGGCGCTGTCAGGCGCCGTACCCAATGCTGGGTTACATTCCAAACCAATGGGAGTCCCGTTAGGGACGGTTGAATTTTATGTCTCACAGCTATCTGGGCTGTCTGCTCCACATCGTCTTTTTTACTACCGCTGAACGCCGACCCAGGATTCGGGACGAGATGCGAGACAGGCGGCATGCCTATTGGGGCGGAATTATTGGCGGCTTACGGAATCCAGGAAGAATGATTCAGCCGTCCCTAACGGGACTCCGTTGGTTTTGAACCTAACCCAGCATTGGATTCGGCGCCTGACAGCGCCGAATCATGCTGGGCTACTGTCAATACGGTTCACTTAAGGAATGAGGATAACGTTCGGAGCTTGGATGAACCAGCCCTGCAAGGGCGGAAGAGAGTAGCCCAGCACGTAAGTGCTGGGAAAGGTTAGGGGTAAATGACAAGCCCCGTAGGGGCGACACTGGTTTTATTCTCTCCAATTGGGCGAGAACTGTTCACTTAAGCTTTTGATGAACCTTTTCGATCAATAGCTTTATTGCAGAGACAACCGAAAATCTGTGCCGCCCCGCTGGGGCTTGGCATTTATCTCTAATCTTTTCCCAGCGTTCACACGCTGGGCCAACTTCTTAGCGCGCCTCCGGCGCTGACCATCTGAGTCCCTGACAACTTCGAATTCCTTAAGTGAACCGTATTGGGGCTACTGTCAGACGTCCCCTACGGGGACTTAACCCCGTAAAATCGTGATTACAAATGTAGAAATTCCAGGCAGCCATTCCGGCAGGGATGGTTGGGGCTGTAACACATCTCGCAAAGATATACAGTATTTTCTAAAACGGCATAAGCCGGTCTCTGGCACTTGTGTTCACGCGGTCAAGGAGATAGCACTCACGCTATCAAAGGTTCCAACCCCAATTCAATCGAACAGACAGAGCACTGTTGCTGGTGATCTGTCAGAAATTGATAGGTCTGCTCAAGCGCAGTCGAATCCACGACAGTGAAAGTGCCGTTGGTATTCTTGTTGAAATTCGACCAAGCCAAAAGAGCACTTTGGTATTCTCCGAACAGCCGTTTGTATTCTGGACAGTTTCTCTTCATACTGCGGGCCCCGGCGCTACTCTGTTCCTGGCCTTCTAAGTACAATGAAGGCAGAAGGCTGCTTAGGTTGCGATTTTAAGACGGTAATTAATCTGGATTAATTATACCAATAAACCTATATAAACTATTAAATGGATATGTATAGTTAATAAATATTTGACTCATAGTTTGAGCGAATGGGAGCCGAGTCAAAAAGCGGCGACAACGGGAGGAACAGGCCGTCCCTTCTGCTTTTGCGCAACCCGGCAGAATAGGGTATCGAATCCATTGGGAACCCACAGCAAGGTGCTTCCGAATCTCTAAGAAGTGAAAATGGCAGCAAACTCGCATTATCCTCGGGTTGCCCTCAAGCATCTGGACCACCTCTGGTTCCAGGTTACGGGCACTCTTTGCAATCTTGCCTGCACCCACTGTTTCAACAACAGCGGCCCCGGTGTCCGCACCTTTGATTTCCTCTCTCGCGAAACCATTGCGCCGGAATTGTTGCAGGCGGTGCAACTGGGCGTAAGAGAGGTGTTCTTCACCGGTGGCGAACCTTTTCTGCATAAACAGATCATCGAATTTCTTGCGCTCTCCCTTCAACATGCGCCCACCACGGTTTTGACCAACGGCACGCTTCTCAATGGCCATCTCGCCCGGCAACTGGCGGAAATCGAAAAGGATTCCAGGTACTCCCTGGAAATTCGCATGAGCCTTGATGGTTACAGCGAAGAGATGAACGACCGTCTTCGCGGAGCAGGCGTATTCAACAAAGTGATGGAAGCCACGGCGCTGCTGACCCGATGCGGGTTGTTGCCGCTTATGACCATCGTGCGCACCTGGCCGGAGAACGAAGAGCCATTGGTCATCGCCGGATTCACGAACACCCTCAAGCGCGCCGGATATATCCGGCCCCGGATCAAGATACTGCCGCCTCTTCCTCTGGGGCGTGAACTCACCCGCATCGAAAATGGCCATCACGAAATCGTTCTTACGGAGGAGATGTTGCGCGGCTTCGATCGCGATTTGCTGATGTGCTCGAACTCCCGCATCGTTACCAATCGTGGGGTATGGGTCTGTCCCTTGCTGGTAGAAGTGCCGGATGCCCGCTTGGGCAGCTCTATTCAAGACTCTTTGCCCGATTACGAACTGCGGCACCGCGCCTGCCATACTTGTTACCAATATGGCACATTCTGCCAGAACGTAAGCGCCTCGGTGGAAGGGACGGTAGACGCCGGATGAGTACAAGGCTGGCCCTTCTTGGTGGCATTTACAACAACTATCGCGCCCTTCAAACTGCCCTGAGCGATATTGGAGGCCGGGGTGTCGATGCCATCTACTGCCTTGGCGACCTGGGGGCCTTTGGCCCTTATCCCGACCGCGTCTTCCCGCTTCTCCACGAGGCAACAGTGCAATGCATCCAGGGCAACTATGACAATTCCCTGGCCGGAGGACTGGAGGATTGCCAGTGCGGATACACCGATCCGCGCGACAACTACTTCGCCAAAATCAGCTACCGCTACACCAATGAAAATACCTCCCTGGAAAACAAGGCGTGGATGGGAACTCTTCCTCATCAATTGCGTCTGGAAGTTGAGGGACACAGGCTGCTGCTGTGCCACGGCTCGCCTCGCAAGATGAATGAATTCGTATGGAACACGACCAGTCCCGACCAATTTCTGGGCCATCTGCTCGACGAGGCAGCGGCTGATGTGGTTTGCGCCACGCACACCGGTATCAAGTGGCATCGCCAGATCGCTCCTGGGCAGCATTGGATCAATGTAGGCGTGCTGGGGCGTCCGGAGAACGATGGCTCCACCAACGTTTGGTACACCCTGCTGGAGCTTACAGCCGGGCAGGTGAAGGTAGAATTCGTTCCGGTGATTTATGATCATCGGGCGCTGGCGGAGGACATGAGAAAAGAGCGCTTGCCGCAGGAATTCGTCGAAACCATCCTCACAGGATGGTGGACCACCTGCCTGGAAATCCTCCCACACAAAGAGCGCGCCAGCGGAAAATTTTGATCAGTGGAAGCACCGGACACTTAGAGCCGGCGATCCGCGCACATCCGCGTAATCCGCGGTAAAGGTTTTGATTTGACGGTTTTGCTAAACAACATCTTCCCTCTGACTCGCTGGGTGGGCAGCTTCATCCAGTGGGTACAGGCTTTTGGCTCTGGTGGCGCGGTTATCTATGGGTTGTTTTACGTGGCCGGTGTCGTTCTGTTTTTTCCTGGCATTATTCTCACAGCAGGGGCTGGCTTGCTCTACGGCGTGGTGTTGGGCACGCTCATTGTCTCTCCGGCCAGCGTGCTGGGTTCGACCTTGGCCTTTCTGATTGCCCGCTATGTCGCGCGTGATTGGGTCAGCCGCAAGCTGGAAAAGTATCCAAACTTTAAAGCCATTGACCGGGCCATCGAGAAAAATGGATTCAAGATGATTCTGCTGCTTCGTCTTCAGCCGGTTGTGCCTTTCAATCTTTTGAACTATGCCCTGGGTCTTACTCGGATTCGTTTGCGGGATTACGTGGTGGCATCATTTCTTGGAATGTTTCCGGCCACGGTGCTCTATGTTTATTTTGGATCGGTGCTGCATAGCGTCTCTGATCTCTCCCAGGGGCATCTCGGACGCGGTAAGTGGGGAGCAATCTTATTCTGGGCGGGCTTGGCGGCCGCCGTTGTACTGGTTGTTTATATAGGGCGAATCGCCCGCAAGGCTTTGCAGGAGGAGATCGGTCCATCGCACGCGCCCATCACCGAGACTCCACGGAGTGCAACCTAAATGGCAGTTCCTGAACCTGTCGTCTTGCCGCCGGATGAGTACAACCAGACGCTGGTCAATCATGCTCATCCTCCCGGATGGAAAAATCCGCAACCTCAGGGCCGATATAACCTCGTGGTGATTGGCGGCGGCACCGCCGGGCTGGTTGCGGCTGCGGGCGCCGCTGGCCTGGGCGCGCGGGTCGCCCTGATTGAGCGTAATCTCTTGGGCGGAGATTGCCTGGTATACGGCTGCGTTCCCTCCAAGGCGCTCATTCGGGCCTCACGATCCGCCTATGAAACGGCTCATTCCGCCGAATTCGGCGTCCATCTTCCCCCGGCCATCTCGCTGCGGCTGGAGTTTGGCGAGGCCATGCAGCGGATGCGCCGGCTGCGGGCGCAAATCTCTTTTCATGACTCAGCACAGAGATTTACCAAGCTGGGTGTAGATGTCTTTCTGGGACAAGCCAGCTTTGTTTCCAGAAATGCGATTGAGGTAGAGGGCGTGCGCCTGGAGTTCGCAAAGGCCATTCTGGCCAACGGGGCCAGGGCGGCTGCGCCGCCGGTATCTGGTCTGGAAGATGCCGGGTATCTGACCAACGAATCCGTCTTTTCTTTGTCGCGCTGTCCGGCCAGCCTGATTGTGATCGGGGCGGGTCCCATCGGATGTGAACTGGCCCAGGCTTTTTGCCGCTTTGGCTCAGAAGTCTCTATCGTCAGCCTCGATCCCCAGGTATTGCCCCGGGAAGATGCAGAGGCCGCGACGCTGCTCCATCAGCAGTTGGAGCGCGAAGAGATCCGCATGTTTCTCGGGGCGCACATTCGCCAGGCAGAGAAGAGCAGCGTGGGAAAAACCATTGTTTTCGATCGCGGCCAGGGAGTCGAGCATGTTACAGCCGAAGAAATTTTGGTAGCGGTTGGCCGGGCGCCGAACGTCGAAGGGCTGAACCTGGAAGCAGCCGGAGTGCAATACCACGCGAAAGGGGTTTCGGTTGACGATCATCTGCGTACTTCCAATCCGCACATCTACGCTGCCGGGGATATTTGCTCCAGCTATCAATTCACCCACGCAGCCGAGGCGCTGGCGCGCATCGCTCTTCAAAATGCACTGTTCTTCGGCCGGAAGAAGGCCAGCGACCTGATAATTCCCTGGTGCACCTACACCGATCCGGAAATTGCACACGTTGGCCTTTCCGCTGGCGAAGCACAAAAACAAGGTCTGAAAGTTGAGACCCTCACTTTGAAACTCGATAGCAACGATCGGGCTATTGTCGATGGCGAGACCGAGGGCTTCCTTCGTGTCCACTTCAGCGCTGAAAAAGGCGTGATTCTGGGCGCCACATTGGTGAGCAAACATGCAGGGGAGAGCATCGGCGAACTGGTGCTGGCCATGCAGAAAAAGATGAAGGTATCGGAGTTGGGTAGTATCATTCATCCCTATCCAACCCAGGCCGAAATCATCAAACGCATCGGCGACAGCGCCATGCGCACCCGCCTGAAGCCGTGGATGCGAAAGCTACTGGAAAGAATGTTCAGCATAAGGCGGTAGCATGATGGAGCCAGCCGTCATCTGCATCTTTGCCAAACCTCCCAAAGCCGGAAAGGTGAAGACGCGGCTCATTCCTGAGCTAGGCGAACTGCGCGCGGCCGAGTTGGCCGAGGCCTTTCTGCAAGACACGCTGGCCATGGTGAGAACATGCGCGTGGGCCAGTTACAGGATTGCCGCCACCGAAAACTTTCAACGTGATTACTTCCGCCCTGAGGAGGTTTGGCTTCAAGGAGAAGGCGATCTCGGGATGCGATTGGAAAGGATCCTGCGGCGCGGCCTGCAACAGTTTAAGCAGGTTTTCGCGCTGGGCGCAGATAGTCCTGGGCTGCCTCCTGATTTTCTCGCGCGCGCCCGCGATGAGTTGCTAACCGCGGACGCGGTCCTGGGTAGTGCGCGCGATGGCGGTTTTTATCTTCTGGGAGTGAAGCAGTGTCCTGAGGGAATTCTGGACCAAATTCGATGGAGCCACCCGCAAACATACGCCGAAACAGTCAGCCGCTTGCATCAACATGGCTGGAAGACGGCTTCCATTGATAGTTGGTTTGATATCGATACTCCTGAAGACCTGCACCAAGTTCTGCCGCAGATGGCGAGAGACCTGTCTTCCGCTCCCAGAACCCTCGCACTGCTACGCAAATGGTACTCCAAAAGATCGCTTTTTTAGGGCAAAGACATAATGCTTTGCAATCGTGCTTCTAACAAATTTTCTCATTCCTAATCCCCAAATCATTCTTGCTTTGCCAGTTGGCTTTGACCGGCGTTCTCCTTCGTGTTCCTTTGTGACCTCTGTGGTTGCCCTCGATTTTCCTTTGCGTCCTTCGCGCCCTTTGCGGTGTAATGTTTTGCACTCCCCTGTGAGAGTCTCTATCGTCATCCCGGTGCTCAATGAGATTGAAAACCTTCCTCATTTAATCGCCAGTCTTCAAGAACTAGGAGACCCCCTGGAACTCATGGTCGCGGATGGGGGCAGCACAGATGGCACCCGCGAATGGGTGCGTGGCCAGCAAGGCATCTTGTTGGTCGATGCGCCTCGGGGCAAGGGTCCACAACTCAATGCGGGCGCGGCCCAGGCTACAGGTGAAGTTCTGCTCTTTCTCCATGCCGACTGCCGGATGAGCCGCGAGGCATGGCAGGAGTTCCAATCTGCCATAGCCGGGGCGCACATAGCTGGCGGGGCGTTTCACATCTGCTTTGCGGAAAAGACGCCAGGCTCGTTGCGGCTGGTTGAAAGAGGGATCAATGCTCGCACGACGATAACTCGCACGGCCACAGGAGATCAGGGCATTTTCTTGCAACGAGACATTTTTTTCGCCTTCGCAGGAATGCCTGACTGGCCATTGTTTGAAGATGTTGAACTGGTGCGCCGGATTAAGAATGCAGGAAAGTTTGCCGTAATCAAGACCCCGCTGATCATCTCCGGGCGTCGTTATATCAAAAACGGCGTGATCCAAACCGCCTTGCTCATCTTTGCCCTGCGCCTGGGATTTTGGTTAGGAGTTTCGCCATACCGCTTGAAAAAATGGTTTGAGGATGCGCGTGGATAAATTTTTAATTTCCAATTTTCAATTTCTAATTTTGGTTCTATTGATCACCAGATTCTTCGTCGTCCTTATCCAGAATTTCCCGTAATTTCGCAGAGAGTGTTTTGATCGTGAAAGGTTTCTGCATGATATCGGAAGCTGATACTCCGTACGACTCAAGGTTCTGGTCGGCGTATCCCGATATATACATGATTCGAATTTCCGGATGGGAAGAACCCATCTTTCTTGCCAGCTCCGGGCCGGACATCCCCGGAAGGAGTATATCGGTCAACAACAAATCGATGTGCCCGGAATAGGATTCCACCAAATCGAGGGCCTCTTCGGCGCTGCCGACGGAAAGAAGATTGTAGCCAAGTTCTTGTGAGAGGAAATGAGTCACGACCGCACGCAAAGACTCTTCATCATCCACCAGAAGAATCGTTTCCGTGCCATGTCTTAGGTCCAGTTGCAGCCGCTCCGTTTCTATTTTCACCGCCGGCTCCGAATTAAAAAGAGACAGAATTTAGCTTTCCGCAATTGATCTCATAACGCTTTTGCAGGTGCAATAATTCCCTCAAGATCTCACCGGCAGATCAACGAAATCTTAAAGTATTCTTGCTCTCTCGTCCCCAACAGCCCGCAAATATCGGTTATAAGACCTCTCTCTAGCTTTTTCCCATCTTCCTTTTAACCCGGACACAACAAATATATAGTTGGACGATACCATAGATAAGGTAAAGTCCCAAATCAAGATTAGAAAAATTTGTGGAAGGGAAGCGGGAGATTGGGTGATGAAATTGGGTAATGGACAAAGTGGACGTTGTGGACAGAGTGGACGTGGTGGACGGAGTGGAGGCAGTGAACGATGTGATTTTCGACCCTGGTAAATGGGTAATTTGGTAATTGAAAACCAAAATCTCAAAGGCTGTGGCTAGCTGAGTTGAGAAATTACCCAATTACCAAATCACAAAATTACCCAATTCCTCCTCAGTCTTGGTAGCTGAAGGCGGCTTTGAGGCTTGCGACTTCGATAATGTCTCCTTCATTCAACTCACGCTGGCCAGCGACACCTTCTCCGTTGATCTTGAGTTTAAGTTTCTTTTCTGAAGAGCTGATGAAGTATTTGTTGTCCCGCTTGCTGATCAGGGCCGCAGTTTTGGGGGCAAAAAAACCTTTCAACTTGATAGATGCCATATCGGACTTGCCAATCATGGTCATCTTGCCGGTCAAAATATATTGCTCCTGGTCAGTCTTTCCCTGAAGGATGTTCAAGATGCCGATACGCTCCTTGGCTGATACTGAGGCCGCCGGCTTCGATAGACCAAGCGGGCTGCCAGTGGCGGGAGGAGTGCTTTGGGCGGCAATCATCTCCTGGGCACGCTTCGTATCCAGCACAACAGTAGCTTCCAATACAGGAGTTACCGGTCCGGCTTTTTGATCGGCTGCGGCGGGGGCGCTCTTGCCATCATCCTTGAATTGAACCAGATGTTTCCCGATCAGGAGTTGGTCGCCGTCTTTCAATGCGGCCTTGCCGACTTTCTGGCTGTTCACGTAGGTCCCGTTCAGAGACCCCAAGTCTTCGACGGTGTAGTGGTCCTGGTCCCAATAAACCTTGGCGTGGTGGCCGGAGACCGCAAGGTTATCGATCTGCAAGGAATTGTCCGGCAGGCGTCCAATGGTCAAAGCGCCCTGGGTAAGGGTAATCTCCTTCAACACTGCCTGCTCGAACTTCAAAAAGAGTTTTGCCATTGCGGGCCTCCAGAAAACCACCTGTAAAAAATATTTTTATACCATGCCCGTTCTACAACTCTCAGGAGCAGGCAGGTAATGTTGTCGTCGCCACCGTTGTTCTTGGCAGTTTCTACCAGGGCAGCACAGCCCTGCTCCAGACTGCTGGAGGAGGAAATGATCTTAAGAATCTCTTCATCACGCACATGCCTGGTTAATCCATCGGAACTCAAAACCAGCGTGTCGCCGGACAGAACGACCAGGTCTTCCACGTCCGGCTCAACGTTTTCTTCCGAACCCAGAGCCCGCAGAATAATGTTCTGCATCTCGGAGCGCTCTGCCTGCTCCCTTGTAATATAGCCTCTCCGCACCTGCTCCATCACCAGAGAATGATCTTGGGTGAGTTGCTGAATGGAATTCTGCCGGATGAGGTAAATGCGGCTGTCCCCCACATGGCCTACAGAAAGCGCATTGCCCCGGATAAGCGCCGCCACAATCGTAGACCCCATGCCCGACTTAGACTGCTGCTGCTGGCCGGTTTCATAGATTGTACGGTTCGCGAGTTGAATGGCGCTGGCCAGGGCCCTGGCATCCGGGGAGACACCCCGAAAAGGTTCTCCCACTTGCCGGTAGTCTCCGGTCTTGCCCGCTTCGCGGAAGTAAGCCAGAAGGATATCCACCGCCATCTTGCTCGCCACTTCACCGGCAGCCTGTCCTCCCATGCCATCACAGACAACAAATATCCCACAGCGCGAGTCGTACCCGAAGTTATCTTCGTTGTTCGACCGCACGCAACCCACATCACTTTTTCCGGCAACCTCAACCGTAAGCGCCATGTCCCTGTGTCGGAATCCTATCGTAGTTCTTTCATTTCTTAATAGTAATTATCTATCTTCCCGATATGTGGCCGGGAAATCATATCGGGCCGGAAAGAGTTGGTAACGCGGGGAGAATTGCGAGGATTGTACTGAGAATAGTTACTACTTTGCAACTAAAATCAACCACCGATATGGACCATGCTACGCGAAGGCTTTACGAAACCAGCCTCGCCGATGTGATGGCGGGCCTCTTTTTGATCGACTACGTTGCAAATGTAATGGCTGAGTTCGGCGTCACTGGCCCCGACCGTCATGCGGCTGGCGAGGTCGTGATCGAGCAAAGAGAAGAGGCAGGTGCGAATCTTGCCGTCGGAGGTAAGACGCACACGCGAACAGTGACCGCAGAATGGATTGGAGACAGGCGCGATGATGCCAATCTCGCCCACCCCATCATCGAAGGTGTATCGCCGGGCAGTTTCGCTGAGCGCGTTGGGAAGCTGGCGCACCGGACGGAACCGGTTCAGTGTCTCCAGAATCTCGGCCATGGTTACAACCACCTCCGGCGACCATACCCGGTCTTCTTCCAAAGGCATGAACTCGATAAAGCGCAGCACTACACCCTCAGCCCGCGAGAATTTCGCAAATTCAATGATCTGGTCGTCATTAAAGCCGCGCAACAAGACACAGTTGACCTTCACCGGCTCCAGGCCAGCGCGCTTCGCTGCCCGAATGCCGGCCAGCACTTTCTCAAATCCATTGGAAACTCGGGTAATTCTGGCGAACTTGTCTGCGTCCACAGCATCCATACTGACGGTGATCCGGCTTAGTCCGGCATCTTTGAGGGGCTGCGCCATCTCGGCCAGCAGGTGTCCGTTAGTGGTGATAGCCAGATCAAGCGGCTGGTCATCGAGTGTCCTGAGCTTTGCCAGATCGCGAACGAACTCTACCAGGCCCCGGCGCAACAGCGGTTCACCACCGGTGATTCGAACTTTCTCGACCCCTAACTCCACGAAAATGCGAGCCATCCGCAAGTAGTCGGCCAGGGGCAGCTCCGAGTAGATCGCCCCTTCGTTTCCGGTGCGGCAGTAGACGCAACGATAATTGCAGTGATCGGTAATGCTGACCCGGAGGTCAGTAATGTAGCGTCCGTGCTTGTCGCGCAGGCGATTCATTTGAGTTCGCTGAAGATGTTGTGGAGAGGCAAGAAGGATGGAAAGAGATTTGCAACGACGGTTCCCTTTCCAAACACGGGAGGCCCAAACGTTTCCACCTGAGCCCTTGTCCTTGCTCTTGCCATTCCGCAAGGAACCGCCGCCACAGCCAGAGTATGCCCGAAGGCTGAAGCAGTCGGAAACCTGAATATCATTATAGACCGTTGCAGGCCGTTAAACTCGTGCCCTCTCCAGAAACTCCTTATACAGATATGACAGCGAACCTTATGTCGCCCCGCTGGGGCTTGCGCTCTCATTCATTATGTCTACCCAGGGCTTGCCCTGGGCTAAACTATTCCGCCTTGCCGGGCTGGTTGGTCGAAACGACAGCAGTATGGTGTCCCTTGGAGTTTTTGGTTTACGCAACCATCCCAGCAGGGATGGTTGGGGCTGATACAGAGCTCGCGAAAAAGGCCTTTTTTTCTGTGGCCTGTAAAGCCAAATGTCACTTATTTTGCGCCGGCTGAGTATCAATTTCTCCCTCTAAGACGCACTGTCATCCTGTCAAAAGGCGCGTTCTTTGCGCCTTGAAGAGCGGTGCTGTCCTGAGGTCTGCCGAAGGAACCCCGAAAATGCATGAATATTCCACGCCAGATTAAGCTGCAACTCGTCTTAATTTTTAGTACTTGACCTTAATCCCATTCAGTCTAGAATAATTATGCATTTCTCTGTCTTTTAATTGGGAGACTCCAAATGAATAATAATAAGGATTTTTTGGGGTTCCGAAATCCCCAGGCTTCGCCGGGCATGGCTCAGCCAGGTCTAATGAAGCCGGTGCAACCCAAAATAGTCCATCAGCCTGCGCCTGCTTTCGTACGGCGGCCTGCGGTTGCGATTCAAGGGACGCTTGTCCCCGGCTCGGTCCAGCGGATGAGAACCATCCAGGCCAAGAATGGCGCGCAGCGAAATATGCCTGCGGGTGTGGAAGCCTTTGAAGTTAATCTTCAGCGAAAATCCGGTGGATGGGCGTTGCCTAAGGAAGTCCAAACCAAGATGGAATCTGCTCTGGGCGGAGATTTTTCCGACGTGCGCATTCACGTTGGTTCAGAAGTTGCCAGTATCGGCGCGATTGCCTTTACCTGGGGAACCGACATTCACTTCGCGCCCGGCTATTACAACCCGCACAGCATCCAGGGACAACAACTGCTCGGCCATGAGTTGACCCACGTTCTGCAGCAGCGCGCCGGACGCGTTCGGAACCCATTTGGAAATGGGACCGC
>DASZEU010000019.1:0-7268 GCA_035940535.1 Candidatus Angelobacter sp. | reverse complement strand
GTTAGGAGGCGACCAAAATGAAAAAATTGGTCTTCGTGCTTCTCGCGCTTTCTATTATGGGATTCATGGGATGTCCGAGCAGCGGCCCAACTCTGCCTCCGACCACAACTGGTGGAGGATTCTTTTTCAGCACATTCACATCGTTCAATCTTGCGCCCCCAGTAATCGCGCCTGTAACGACTATCCAAGGCACTTGGGTTAAGGACCAACCTGCGGCCGTTGGCAGCCCGGCCACATGGACGCAAACCAGCAACGCAGCAGGAATCGGGATCGTTTTGAATGGTAGAGCGCCAGCCGACTGGAAGGCTGAATGGAAATTCAGTCTGGTAACCGCCTGCGAAGGCCAAACAGTCGCAGTAACCGTACACTTCGTTGATGATGATGTGGGTCTCTTGTGTGCGGTAACGACCGTGGTACTCGGGTAGACTACCCCAGACTTTGTCTTCTCACCAAATCCGATGGTGACGGATGGATCCTCCGGCAGTGAAGCAATTGTGACCGGAAACGGCTTCAGTGCCCAATATGGCATGCCGTTTCTCCAATACTTTGATCTCAACGGAGTTTTAGTAGCGCAGACGAACGCTGACGGCGTTGCAAGCGACAGTAGCTGGATATCGTCCCCCATCCCCGATATTTCGCAGTTACCTCCTGGAACATACGTCGGATTCATGAAAAACATGAATTCTAGTGGAGGCTACGATCTCGTAGGCGCGACCAGTGTTAAGGTCGTCGATCCCCAATTGCCGCCTCCACCCACGGACCCTTGCCCGACAAACCCTTGCATGCCGCAGAACTGATAAACCAGTTTTTCGTCTCCGTTGCCTCTGATTAACGCGGTTTGGTTCATCCCGAACGCATCAGGCGGCGGATGATGGCGCCAGCCTCGCTGATTCGCAAGGCCATGGTAAGCGCCAAATAAGCCAACCCATAAGGCAACAGCAGCACTACGGCTGCGATCTGCGGTTGCTTAGGATGGAGCCAAAGCTTAAGGCCCCATGCCACTCCTGCGGCGATGCCTGCGGATAGCCACAGCTTGGCGAAATACGCGGTTGGGAATTCCATACGGCCAATGCGGCGGTTCATTCCCCGACGGAGCAGCAAAAACTCAAGCCATGCTGATACTCCAGCAGAAGCCGTAAGTCCGGCGACTCCCCACTTGGCGTCGATCCCTAAGAGTCTTGGTAGCGGGAGCGCAGAAAGATAGCCCAAGACTGTGGTGAGCACCACCCGCAAAATGGCGAAGCGCAACGGAGTGCGAGTGTCGCGGAGCGCGTAATAGGCCGATGAATAGAGACGCCCAACGGTCATCGCAACCAGTCCCACAGCCGATCCGGCAAGGACGCCCCACACATATTGGGCATCGGCGTAAGTAAATTTTCCAGTCTGGTAAATTGCGGCGGCAACCACATCGCCCAGCGCCACAAAGGCGACCGCCGAAGGTACGACAAAGTAGCCGATGCGGCGAGTGCTGGCTGAGATTCGTCCTCGCAACGTCTCCGCAACCTGTTGCTCATTGCCCAACGCGCTGGACATGGCCGGCAGCTCGGCCGCAGAGATCGACATTCCAAACAGGCTTACCGGCAGCAGGTACACTGTTTGCGCATAAGTCAGCGACGAGACGGCAGTTGTTGGAAGGTAGCTGGCCAGAATCGAATCCACAGTTGCGCTCAACTGCACCACGCCCCGGCTCACAAATACGGGCGTAAAGTTGCGCAAAACGATCCGGACGTTCTTTCCCAGGGAACTGAAACTGAAAAAGATACGCAGCTTGGGCGCTAGCTTCAATACGACGGGAACTTGAATGAGAAATTGCATCGCGCTGCCGAGAACCAGGCCGTAAGCGCCATAGACGGCCAAGTGGGGCAAATCGGACCGGCGGCCAAAGATAATGAGAACACCGATAAATGCCGCGTTCCATAAAACCGGCGATGCATAAGAGAGAAAGAACTTGCCGTGACTATTCAAAATACCCAGGCACCAGGCCGAGAGCACTAGCAGCCCAACTCCAGGGAAGACAATACGCACAAGCTGGATGGTCAGCCTGCGAGTCTCTCCTTTGAAGCCGGGCGCGATCACATTAATGAAATACGGGGTTGCCAGAACGCCCAATAGGGCCAGCGTCGCAGTCAAGAGCGCCAGAATAGAGAAGATGGCGCCGGCGACCCGGCCCGCTTCTTCGCGTTCGTCCTGGGCCACAAGCTTGGCGTAAACCGGAATGAATGACGCCGAAAGTACGCCTTCCCCAAAGAGATTTTGCAGGAAATTAGGAATACGCATCGCCTGGCGGAAGGCGTCCGTGATTGCGGAATTGCCGAAGTAATAAGCAAAAATCCGCTCCCGGACCAAACCGGCAATCTTGCTCGAAAATATTCCAGCAGCCACCAGAAATGCGGAATAGCCGACACCCCGTTGGGGCGTCTTTGGCGCTTTCGAATAGTCTGGTTCTTCAGGTGGATTCATGCGTGCGTGAAAATAGTGTATCCATCGTTATAAATGAGAATGGCTACGGTGGGGAACCTTTCAACCACACGTTTTAACCACAGAGGTCACGAAGGAACCTAGCCTGGTCTTACCGCAGAAGGCGCAGAGATAAGCAGAAGGCCGCAAAGAGAAACTTCTAATTTGTTGTGTGCTTTTGATCAGTGGTATCAGTGAAGATCAGTGTAAGTTTGTTTTATCAGCGTTGATCAGCGTTAATCAGCGGTAAAAGGAATTTTGGGGAAACATGCGGTTTCGCTACATCCTGTTCAACAAGCCTTTTGGCGTGGTGAGTCAGTTCTCTGGCGAGGCGCATACCCTTAAAGATTTCATACAGGTGAAAGATGTCTATCCTGTGGGCCGGCTCGACCACGATAGCGAAGGGCTGCTCCTGCTAACCAATGACGGTGAGTTGCAGCATCGATTGAGTGATCCTAAGTTCGGTCATCCACGCACTTATTGGGCGCAGGTTGAGGGAGTTCCGGGAGAGATGGCCTTGCAGCAGCTTGCCACCGGCGTAACCATCCAAGGCTACCGCACGCGGCCGGCGCAGGTTCAGTTGCTTCCACGAGAGCCCAATTTGCCTCTGCGCACGCCGCCGATTCGTTTTCGCAAAAATGTCCCGACAGCATGGATTGAATTGGTCCTTTCCGAGGGCCGTAACCGGCAGGTGCGCAGGATGACGGCCGCCACCGGTCATCCTACACTTCGCCTGGTGCGTGTTGCCATTGGTGATCTGCGCCTGGATGGTTTGCGACCAGGGCAATGGCGGGAATTGAATTCCGATGAACTACAGCATTTGCTGACTTTGAAGTAAGAAATATCACCGCAATGGACGCGAAGGGCGCAAAGGAAAACCAGAATCTTGGTTTATTTTCAACCTTCCTTTGCGGCCCTTGCGCCCTTTGCGGTGATTCGCTTACCGGCGGCGAGTGCCGGTGTCGGAGTCGTATGGCATTTGCAGCATCATCCCGGTTTTGTCTCCCACCACCATGCGGGGCACATCACCGTTCCACTTCTCGATGCGGGCCCGTTCGTTTTCCAGCCGCTTAAGTTCCAGCAACTGGGGCGTTATGGAAGCCTGGCGCAGCCGGTTGGACTCGGCTTCTCCGCGCGCACGCTCGATGGCTGATTTGGCTTCGCCCTCAGCTTCGGCCACTGTCTTGGCCATCTCTGCCTGGGTTACCGCGAGCTGGTTACGGGCGCGTTCGGCTTCCGTAATGGCTTGCGTTTTCTGCGTAATGGCCTGCTCGATGGCCGGCGTAAAACGCGGCTTGCCGATGAATCCAAACTGCTGGATGCCTACCCCTACGGGAAGCACCTGCTCTTGGACGTGGGCGCGTGTCTCCCGCAGGAATTTAGCTTTGTTTTCGCCATAGATGTCCTCCAGCGTATAGGTGGAAGCAACCTCGTTCAACGAGTTGCGCACAATGTCTTTGAGAATGCCGTGCGTGAACTTGTCCAGGTCGTTCACCCGGTATTTCACATAAAAATCCGGCACTTTCACCGCGTCAATGGCATAGCTGAGCGAAACATCGGCGCGCACCTCCTGGCCTTCCTTGGAGTTGAACACCAGCTCTTCGTTCAGAGGATGTCCTTCCTCCAGGTTTTGTGTCCACTTTACGGTCTGCACATAAGTGGGAAATTCAATGATCTGCGTCTTCAGTGGACTATAGAAAACCCACCCGGTGCGGACCGGGATCTCCGACGGCCCTCTCTGGCTGCCGGCGAGATTGATCTCAACGCCAACATGTCCGGCGCCGATGCGGGTTACGCTCATCATGCTAAAAAGAACTATTACCACTACGACTGCCGCTACCAGATAGGCGATCAGGCGAAGCGGAGACCTTGCTCCACCACCGTTTCCATCAATGATTGTTGTTTTCATCGTCATATTCTCCTCCCCTTCCCCACAGTCCAGATCATCGTCAGCAATGCTGGTACCGCTAAAAACATTACGCCGAACACTCCCAGCAGTCCCGAGTACAACAACAGGTCGCTGGGCTGGTTCATCCAGTGCATAAAGTGGTCCAGCAAGAAAAGCGAGACCACCAGCACCAAGACAGTGCAAGCAATCCGCAATCTCAATGTCATTCCGGCAGAACTCCTTCTTTGTACGTATATACGGATGAAGTGGTGGGATAAAAATACAGGGAATATAAGTGGAATAGAATCACAATGTTGCCGGATAGAGTGTGCAGCCGCTCTGGTAAGCACAGTGGAATCAGGTATTTACTTATAAGTTGATGAAGGTAAAGGAGTAAACGTGGCTCTTCGTAACATGGCCGGGAGACAGCCGATTTTTTGCTGGGGATTGCGTTGAGCGTGCTAAAGGGCGCTCCTGATGGAGCGCCCTAATTGGAATCTTCCGACTTATTGGAAGCTCTATGGTTTTTAACGATCTTAGTTCTGGTTGACCGTGGTCGTGCCAGAGTTGTGGCCGATCTTTAGGGTTACTCTGACCGGGTTGGGCGTGTCAACATCTACGCTTTTGACCATCATCGTGTAATCGAAGGCAGTGCTGCTGCCGTGCTCAGCCTTGATGTCAACATCCACCTTGAGCCCGCTGATGGTTCCGTGAAACACGAAATGATGCTGTCCGCCTACCTGCTTAAGTTTGCCCGCAGGAATGGTCAGCGAGAAGTTCCCCACAGTCAAGGTTAGAGGCTGGTGGCCGAAATCCAGGCCGCCACTGCTGGCGCCCAGAGTGAAATCGCCATCCAGTTTGACCTTATGCTCGGTAATGTCCAGGTCTTCGACTGTGAACGCCGCAAAGGCCGAGCTGAGATTGGCGATTGCAATGCTTTGGGGTCCAGATCCAACCGTGATCGGAGATCCAACCACTGTATCGGTAGCAGCCGCTATCACGGAGACAGTTCCGTCGCTGGAGTTGGTGACATACACGAAGGCCCCGTCAGGAGTCACAGCCAATCCCTCGGGATTCGTGCCAACCGAAATCGAAGTGGGTTCCAGCGTGTTGGTGCTGGTGTCAATGATCCTAACGGCATTCAGATTGATGTCGGAGACATAAGCCTTGCCACCGTCGGGCGAAATGGCAATAGCAGCCGGCCCTCCGCCGGAGCTGAAGGGGATGGTTGTAGCCACCGTGTTGCTGGAGGTAGCAATCACCGACACTACCGGAAAAGCCTCGCCTGCCACATAAACATCAGTGCCTGTGGGCGTGATGGCAAGAGCAGGCGCTATTGCCAGCGAAGTGACAGAGATGGGCGAGCCCACCACCGTATTGGTGGCAGTGTTGATGACGGTAACGGCTCCAAAACTCAGAACGTAGGCGCGCGTTCCGTCGGGTGTGATGGCCACAGCCGTCGGACCAGCCGAAACGGGGATAGTCGCAGTCACGCTGTTGGTGGTGGTGCTGACCACGAGCACGTTGTTGTTGTTGGAATCCGGCACATAGAGGCTCTTGCCATCGGGAGTGATGGCTGGAAACAACGGCCCGCCTCCAATGTTGATCGTCGCTATCACCGTATTGGTGGCCGTATCAATGACCGAAATGGAGCCAGCGTTAAGGTTCGTAACATAAGCTCGCGTGCCATCGGGCGAGAGCACCACACCGGAGGCGCCTGTCCCCGCAGGAATGGTTGTGGTGACAGTGTTGCTGGCCGTATCGATCACCGAAACGTTGTTGCTGCCAGTGTTGACTACATAAGCCACGCTTTGGGCATGGAGTGAACAGCATGCAAAGACTGCTATGAGCAAGCTGAGGACAAAAGAGCGCAAGAAGCCGGAAACAAGACGGTTCCGGCTCTCCGAGGGTCTGGTTGAGGTCGCTGACATGTATTTTCCCTTCTTTCCTTAAGTTTTTGGGCGGGGGACGCGTACGGCTATGGTGGCTGTAACAAACAACCTGGAAACGAGGCACTGCAATTTCATCAGGCCGGTCTGGAAAGGATTGCAACAGATACAGCAATAGCAGAATCGCTAAAAACGAAACTGCTTCTGCATGCAAACAGTAATTTCCATCGACAGCCCGTTGAGGGTCACGTCCGAAGGGGATAATTTTGGTGGTTGCTGAAGATAATCTAACCCGGAATCAAGGTTAATGCAAGGATATTCTGCATCATTTCCTAAAATTTTCTAAGATATGGGTCCTGTTTTGGGAATATAAGAATGGGAATATAAGAAATAGATCAAGCCAGGAGGGCTCCAGAGAAACCTTCGGCGGTAAAGGCACTGTGCTGCCGCCGGTCGGCAGTGATATATTCGACTGTGCCGACACCAAACTGTGCCTGCATTTGAGCGCATGATGCTATGTGCAGGGCATCGAGTGTTCTCAGTCCGAGCCCCGATCGATACCGGCGAACCAATGTTCGAGCGTGAATTAGAACAGCAGGCGTTAGGTGAATCATCTGTGTCTGCGACAAAACAATATTGAGTTTTTGTTCAGCAGCAGGAAGGCCTCCGGGAGCAACAGAATATTGAAACGAAAGTGCCGCCTGACACTCGATCGGTGATAGCTCACTGGTGCATGCATCGCGTGAGTCCAGGATCGACTGTGCCTGAGATCCTCGCGGATCCTTGAGCACAATTGAAACGAGGACGGAAGAGTCCAAATAGACGAATGCCATTAGTCCTCTTCACGGTCTTGTAAAATGGCTTGAATAGCCATGGAAGCATCCCCTACTGGGCCTTCGAGCTTCAGTTCACCCAGAGGACGCGGTTTTGGCCCTGGCCGAATCAGTCCCGCATCCACCAGTCGCTGGTACGGATCAGTGGGGATAGGCGTTATTCTTGCCACTTCCTGATTATTCTTCGTAATGGTTATGGCC
>DASZEU010000018.1:0-3047 GCA_035940535.1 Candidatus Angelobacter sp. | reverse complement strand
GTGGTATTCGATTTGCGAGAAGTGTATCAGTGAAATGAAGGATGCGATCGCCGCAGAGAGAGAAAGACGGCCGAATTGCTGACGACAGATGAATATTTCAAGCACAAAAGTTAGCTTCAGATTATGGCAAGAAGCCTGTCCAAACAACCGCGCTAAATTTTCCGGAGTGGGTTTCCAGCGCGCCGGTTTACTCGTGTACAATTCAGGCCAATCTCTCGACTCCCGCGCACGGCCCGGGGTTTGTGGTTGACTCGCCACTTCGAATAAATTCGGAGGAAAACATGTTCCCCTGCACACCTCTTCGTATTACTACGACTGTATTGCGTTGTTTATTCTTCTCGATCTTCCTGACTGCGTTTTGCGCAGCGCAGGTCGCGCAGCCTGCCGAAAAGGTCGAGCCTGGTGAGCACCAGCACGAACACGGCCAGGGCGAACACCATCACCTGCATCTTGTGCTGGGCGAGGAAAAATGCGCGCCGACCTACACGTATGATGATGGGCCCCTCGGCCCAAGCCATTGGCCTGAAGTGTGCAACACGGGAAAGATGCAGGCCCCCATTGGTATAGAGCACGCTGAAAAGTTGCCCATCCCTAGTCTTAAGTTCAGTTATCAACCTTCTGACCTGGACATTATCAACGACTGCAACCAGTACCGGATCCTGGTCAAATTTCCCGACAACTACTGGCTCACCGTGGGGAAGAGGCCATATTTCCTAAGTGAACTTCATTTTCGGGTACCCGGCGAGAATGCCGTAAACGGCAAGCGGCCCCGCATGTCAGTCCAGTTTGTACATTTCTCACCCGAAGGAGTTTTTCTGATTGTGGAAGTCCCGGTTGTGGCGGGCAAGGAGAACCCGCTGATCAAAATCCTCTGGGAAAATATTCCGGAACCAGGAAAGGAGAAAAAAGTGCCGGGGCTGAAGATCAATGCCGCGGATCTGTTGCCCGCTGACCGCAATTACTACCGGTTCCCCGGTTCGCTCACCACCCCGATCTGCAACGAAGGGGTTCAGTGGTACGTGATCAAGAACCCGATTGAAATGTCGGAAGCCCAGATTGTTGAATACACGAAGCACTACCACGATGTTGCCCGGGCGCTTCAACCGCTGAACGGCAGACCCGTACACGAACCGCAGTGAGCCGGAAGCGTGCAATGTTGGTGACTCGCAGCGTGCGCCGATTTCTGGTTCTTGCACTGCTACTCCATAGTTGCGGGGCATATCCACAACAGGCAGTGGCTAAACCGGCCGCGAAACGGCAACAAGCACTGGACCTTTTTGCCCAGGGCAAACGTCTGCAAGCACTGCCCCTGCTCGAAGGCCTGGTCAAAGCCAATCCCAAAGATGATGAGGCTCTGGTGGCGCTGGCTGCGTCATTACTGGACCACGCGGTTACGCTGACCGACGAGAAAGCCGCAGCCGCAGAGCGATTTCGTGCACGCGATCTGCTGGACCGGGCCTGGAAGCTTGGCAACACCAGTCCGCTGGCCATGAACTTGTCGCAGTTCCTGCAGCAGTTGCCACCCAGCGGTGCGATCGAGTTTTCGAAGGATCCACGCGTAGAACAATCGATGCAGGCAGGGGAAGCGGCTTTCGCCCGGCGTGATTTTGATGAAGCGCTGAAGAACTACTCCCATGCCATTGAACTGGAACCGACGAACTATTCCGCAGCCCTTTTCAGCGGCAATACCTACGACCGGCAGAACAATTTCTCCAAGGCTGCGGAGTGGTACCAGCGGGCGATTCAGATCGATCCCAACATCGAGACTGCCTACCGCTACTACGCCGACATGCTAGCCAGGCAAAACGACCTCGTGGACGCGCGCAAGATGCTAATTCAGGCCGCCGTTGCGGAACCTTATAACCGCGTCGTTTGGCGGGAGTTGCGTGCATGGGGCAAGCTCAGTGGGTCACAGATCAACCTGGTCTACGTAAGCATTCCTCCGCCGGGCGACAAATCGGCGGATGGCAAGCCGGATTCCCTCCAGAAGCCCGCCGTTTCTTCCGCCTGGGACGCGTACCGCACCATTCGGACGCAGTGGCAGCAAGCCGGGGAATTCGCGAAATACTTTCCGCAGGAAAAAAACTATCGTCACAGCCTTCCTGAGGAATCCAGTGCCTTGAGGGCTGCAGCCACAAAGCTATCAGACCTGCACGCAAACCCAGACACTTCAGCTTTGATCGCGAAGGACTTGGCAGCGACCGAGCTCTTAAAGTTATATGACGCTGGTGTGATTGAACCCTACGTACTATTCAGCCTCGGCGACATTGGGATTGCCCAAGACTATGCGGCATATCGAGAAAGCAACCGGAGCAAGCTAGAAAACTACATGGATCACTTCGTGGTACCCATGCCTTCTCACTGACCTCAGGCATAAATAAGGCTGCATCCGAACTTCACCGATGCAGCCTTGTGTATGACGGGACGTTTGACTGATTTACAGCCTACTCGTCCTTCTTGACTCGAATAATCGCCATCATGCCGAGGTCCTCGTGCGAGAGGATATGGCAGTGATAGACGAAGTCGCCGATGTCCATGCCGCGGAAGTCCATCTCTAACTGCACGTCAGGAACGGGTCCGTTGGGGTTCTTCACATTGTCCCAGAACGGTACTTCGATCATGTCGAGGAACTGGCCGTTAATCGCAGGAGCCTGAGTGGATCCATTGATCTCGAAGTTGTCCTGCGACAGCACTTCGAAATGGATCTGATGCATGTGAAATTCGTGGTTTTCCTGAGCAGTGTTTTGCACGATCCATCTCTCCACTGCTCCCTGGTGGGTCACAATTGCTGGCGGGTTGTTGTTGTCAAACACCACAGGAGTCTGACCGGCAACCGTGATAAAGAACTGGGTCGGTTGGATTTCGCTGAACTGCAACGTGCGGACAGTGCTGTCATCTGTCAGTGTTGCGCCGCCAAACCGCTGCTGATGAGTACTCAACGCAGTGAATTTTGGCACGCGGTTTTCGCGTGTAGCGACCCAGTCTTCGCCTTGGGTTAAGCTGATGTTGAACAGGGCACGAGTGGGATCGCAATCCCCCTGTGGGCC
>DASZEU010000017.1:0-10744 GCA_035940535.1 Candidatus Angelobacter sp. | reverse complement strand
CGGCCTGGACATTTCAGGGGCGTTACCACTGTGGTTTCCAAGCTGTTCAATATCGTTCTGCCTGATCTTGCTTTCTTCGGCCAGAAGGATGCAGCCCAGGTGGCAATCATCCGTAAGATGGTCCACGACTTGAACTTTGACGTTCGCATCGTTGTTTGCCCTACGGTGCGGGAGAGTGACGGTCTGGCCATGAGTTCGCGTAATCTTTATCTAAGCCCTGAGCAGCGCAAACAAGCGCTGGTGCTCTATCGTTCGTTGATGAGAGTGCAGCTATTGGCCGGCCGGGGAGAAAAGGATGCCGCCCGGTTGATAGCAGCCGCGAAACAAATGATTGCAGAAGAGCCAGCCGCCAAGCTTGACTATTTCGAGATTGTAAATAATGACACCCTCGAACCACTGGCCGACGTTTCCAGGGGCGCACTGGTCGCAGTTGCCGCGTACATGGGCCAGACCAGATTGATTGACAACATTATTCTGTTCTAACCATTTCATATCACAGGCCGCTTGACCGACACAAAGGGATTGCCTTCGATCAGATAACGCAAGGGCATCTCGGCTGATTTAGTGATCCCAATGCGAGCCGTGGTGCTTACTTTTTTTGCTCGATATCCGTCATCAACAACCATGAGATCGGAACGGGGCGAGAGCATGTCTTTGCCGTTGTCTCGCGTGCGCGTAATTTGCAATGCCTGACACAACTTGCCTGGACCACTGGCAATCGCGCGCAGGCTGCGCACCGAGCCGAAATCCGCCCTCTTGGTTTGCATCCCGCGTGCCTCGGCCATCGCTTCAATGCCTTCTACAGGCTCCAGGGCGCGAATGAGCACGCATCCCGCATCTCCTTCGGGGAGGCAGGAAATGTTCAGACAGTAATGCACCCCATAGATGAAATAGACGTAAGCGTGTCCGGGAGGACCAAAAAGGACCTCATTCCGGGCAGTGCGTCCGGCCGCTGCATGGGCCGCCGCATCATCCGCGCCCAGGTAGGCCTCAACCTCTACGATCCGCCCGGCCAGCACCTTGCGTCCATCTTTGCGGACGATAAGTTTGCCCAATAGTTGCCTGGAAACAACTCGAGGATCGCGATTAAAGAACGAGCGCGTCAGCAACTTGGCATCGGTTAGATGAAAAGTGGGTTGCATTTTCGGAATCCAGCATTCACACTGGCCGTGATTGTACGTGTGAAAATCGTTCTTTCAATTTCAGAAACGGACTTTCCAGCCAACGGTAAGAAGCCGCAGCCAGCAGGATGGTAAGCACCAGCCCGACGCAGGACTGGACCAGCACCATGAGCGGCGTTGATGCATGGACCAACCGGATCGCGCAGAAATGCGCAAACTCATGAATGACATAAAGGCCGTAGGAAATTTTGCCCATGTAAAGCAGTTGCTTGTTCTTCAGCAGTGAGTGTTGCGATCCGATCACGGAAAGCAGGATGGCAGCGCTCGCAAGTGCCGTCACCGGGTGCCCTAGAACCGATCTCCATTGGTTCGCAGGATCGGGATGGTACAAAACCGAGAAGCCGTACACAGCAATCCAGCTTGCCATGCCACACGCGAGCAACGCACTCCGTTGCCAACGAGTGAATTGGGGAAGCCTGTTCCCGACCAGCGCGATCAATATCCCCAGGGCGATTGGATCAAGGCGGGTGAAGGTGTTGTATTCCATCGCTTGCGGGGCTGCGCCGGAAGCGGCGAGTATAATGCGCCAAACATTGGCTGTGACTAGCAGGCTCACTGCTACTATGGCCATGCCACGGACAGAAAGTTTTCGAAAAGCCAACGGCCAGCTCAGATAGAACTGTTCTTCGATTGAGACCGTCCATAAGGGTATCGCGAATGAGGCCGGCAATCCGTAGAACACATAGATCCAATTCCCGGCAAGCAAGGTGAAGCCGGCGACGTAATGAAACGGCAGCTTCTGGGCAGGCGTCCACAGGGGAGCCACAGCAGAGAAGGCCACAAAACTCAGGTAGAGCGGCCAGATGCGCAGGATTCGCCGCACATAGAAGCTGCGCAGATCCAGATTGCCGGTTGCGGCCTTTTCACGCAGCATAAGGCTGGTGATCAGGTATGCGCTCAAGGCGAAGAAGAGATCAACTCCATACGCGCCTGCCCCAAACACCGAAATAAGAAAGTTGCTCAGCCAATGCGGATATCCGGCTGCATCATAGAAATCTATAGTCCGCGGGGCCGCATGAAATACGAACACCCCCAGGAACGCAAAGAATCGGAGCGCATCAAGTTCAGGACGATAGAATCGACCGGTATAGGCTTCGGCTGAAATATCCGGAGCGGCAGGCGCAACAACGCTCATGTTGCCATCCCTAGTCTAGAAAGACTAACTCTCCTGGCATGCAAAGGTGAAATCATTGTTTTGGTTTTTGTGAACCTCTGCACGCGGCCTAAGATCCCCCGACGGTCTGCGTCGCATTGCCCTTCTTTTTTGCAATCCACTCATTCACATTGCGCTCCAGAATATCGAGCGGCAGGGCGCCAGAGCCCAAGACAACATCGTGAAATTCCCTGATATCAAAATTCGGGCCTAGTTCCTGGCGGGCATGGGCGCGCAGTTCTTTGATTTTCAGTTCGCCCATTTTGTAGGCCAGAGCCTGTCCCGGCCAGGCGATGTAGCGGTCGATTTCGTTGGTGACGTCCAACTCCTGCTTGGGGGCGTTGTCCATGAAATAGCGGATGGCCTGGTCGCGCGTCCAATGTTTGGCGTGAATGCCGGTATCGACCACCAATCGAACAGCTCGCCACATCTCGTAGGTAAGCTGGCCAAACTTGGAATACGGATCGGTGTAAAGCCCCATATCGTCCCCAAGCGATTCGCCATAGAGTCCCCAGCCTTCAACAAAGGCCGTATAGCTCCCATAACGGCGAAACTTGGGCAATTCTCCGATTTCATGGGACCGCGCAATCTGTAGATGGTGTCCGGGGACCGATTCGTGCAGCGTAAGCGCCATCATTTCCCACTTCGGACGGGTCTCCGGTTTGTAAAGGTTGACGAAGTAGGTACCGGCCCGCGAGCCGTCGGCAGCTCCAGAGCGGTAATAAGCAGTGGTCGTGTCGGGGGCCGAAGCCGCGGGAATTTCCTCCACTCCATAAGGTTCACGCGGCAGCGTGCGAAAGAGCTTGACCAGCTTGGGATCGATGGTTTTGGCCACCGCCTTGTAGGCATCGAAAAGCTCCTGGGGTGTCTTATAAAAGAATTGCGGATCGGTCCTCAGGAACTTGAAGAACTCCTCGCGGGTGCCCTTAAAGCCGGTCTGGGCCATGATCTTTTCCATTTCATTGCGGATGCGCTCCACCTCCCGCAATCCAATCTGGTGTATCTGCTCTGCGCTGAGATTGAGGGTGGTGTAATTACGTATGTCAAAGGCATACGATTCATCGCCGTGTGGCAACTGCCAGGCGCCCACTTCATCAAAGCAGGCGGGCAGATACTCGCTCACAAAAAACTGCTTGAACTTCTGGAAGGCTGGAATGATCTGCTGGTGAATGGCCTGCTGCGCTTGCTGACTGAGCCGCTGCTGGTCAGCAGAAGATATCTCCCGGGCAAAATGCCGGAACGGCCGGTAAAAGCCGCTTTGAGTTGGATCAACAACCAGTTGTTTGTCGATCTGGGCCGGAATCCGCTGCATAATGATTTTCGGGTGAACGATGCGTTCCCGTACCCCCATTCGCATTAGCTCAATGGTTTGGTCCATTAAGGTGGGAAATGCCCTGAGCCGTGCAATCCAATCTTCGTAGTCCTTCACAGTTTCGAAGCGCAGAGCGTCGGCTAGTTCATCTGTAGTCTGGATACCTCCCCGCTGGTCCAGGGGGATGAGGAAATTCCTGAATTTGTACGACTCTATCCGTCGCTCCGTCCGCTGCTTGAACAGGTCATAGTTCAACTGGTCGGTGGGCGGAAGGCTGCTACGGTCGATCTTGACCAGGCGGCTTAGAACCTCCTGGCTGTGCTGGTGGCGGCGCTCAATGGCCTGAAGGCTGTCGTCGCTCCAGAGATCATTCCAGCGCCGGTCGCCTAGCTCCGAGGCCCCCGGCGGATTCTCGCGCATAGAGTAATCCCATTCGGCATCAAACAGATCGCGCAAAGCCTTGGAAGCAGACGTTTGTGAAGAACGGGGTTGACCGGCGGCCGAAACGACAACTATTCCAGCCAATACAATGGCGAGCGAAAGAACCACAATTGAACGCATACGTGAATTTATAGCAGACCGGCAGGATTCCCTAAACCAGTTCTCTTTCGGCAGGTACTCTGGCAATTGACAATCTGGGGCAATGCATGAGCCTTGGTTACTTTAGTGAAGACCCTTCGTTTACCCTGATGTTTAGAATCTTCGGCAATCGCAAAGGTAAGTTCTTGCATCTCACCACGATATTCGTTTGCCTGCCTTTAAATGTCCTCATTTTTAATTTGAAGGAGTGAGAAGACAATGCCAATTCGTAGATTTGTTATATTCGCAATGCTGCTGCTTTGCTCGGCCTTGCTGGTGAGTGCCGCCACAGTCCCTGCCGGGACGCGGGTTACCGTAAGATCAGGGTCTGAACTCAGCTCAGGGAGCGCCCACAGTGGGCAGACTTGGGAGGGGAGTCTGGCCAAGGACGTTGTGGTAAATGGTCAAACCGTTGCCCATTCCGGTGATCGGGTCACGGGCAAGGTCACTAGCGCTAAATCTAGTGGCCGCCTCCACGCGCCTGGAGTCCTGACTCTTCGCTTAACTGCCATCAACGGACAGCCGGTTTCAAGCGGGCCGTACTACCGCAAAGGCAAGAGCCACACCAAGAGCAATGCCACCAAGATTGGCGGCGGGGCGGCGGCCGGCGCTGTGATTGGCGCACTTGCTGGCGGCGGCAAAGGGGCAGCCATAGGCACACTGGCTGGTGGCGCAGCCGGAACGGGCGTGGCCGCCTACACCGGCAAGCAGGAAGCTGTGATACCCGCAGAGAGCCTGATGACTTTCACCATCAGCGGCAGCAGCGCTTCGCGTCGCTGATAGCGTTCGGGCGGCCAAAGAAATGGCAGATGGGGGACGCTTCGGCGTTCCCCTTTCTATTTTGGCTTGGCAGTCAATTGCTCCAAGACCGCCTCCGCATGCTCCTCAGACTTGATGCCAGAGATGATGCTGGTAATTTTGGCTTGGGGGTTGATGATGAAGGTGGTCCGTTCAATCGCCAGGTATTTTCTCCCATACATACTCTTTTCCTTGAGCACGCCGAACTGTTTGGCGACAGTCTTATCTGGGTCGGCCAACAGCGAAAATGGCAACTGGTTCGCATCTCTGAACTTCTTCTGGGCAGAGGGTTTGTCGGCGGAGATGCCCAGCACCTCGGCGCCGGTGCGGTGGATCTTCTGATATGCGTCGCGGAACCCGCGAGCCTCATCGGTTCAGCCAGAAGTATTGGCTTTGGGATAAAAAAATAAGACCAGGGTCTTTCCGCGATAGTCCTTGAGTGAAACGGTAGTACCCTCCTCATTAGGCAGGGCGAAGTCAGGGGCTTTATCATTAAGTTGCATGTTTTTAGCTCGTAGCAGGAACCAATTGAGTTTATATCGTAGCAGCATACTTCGTGCCAGCATTGCCGGGTTGCTGATTTGCGCCGGTATTGCAGCCATGGCGTCCGCTTTTCAGCGTCGTGGCCCACACAAGCTTCGGGCCACAGGCTTGGTCGAGGTCACCCGAGATTCCAGGGGCCAGGTGGCCGCCGTGCTCACTCCGATCACCATCCTCGACAACGGACGATTCCAGGACGCCAGCATTTACAAGAGCCGCCCCCGGCCTATGGCGTTGGAAGATGGCATCGTCTATGAAGTCCAGAAAACCGGTATTCCTGAGGGGTATGTAACCATCGACAATGCGCAAGTGAAAAACGATATCTGGATCGCCGAAGGCCGATGGCAAGCAGCCCCCCAGCCGTCTACGACTCCCGCTATAAAGAGTGCTCAGGTTCAGCCGCCTTCTGGAGGGAACTCTGGTTCGGGAGATGATCGTCCTATTCTGCATCGCGGGGGCAGCCAGCCCGCTCAGCCCCCGGCGCCGCCGCAGGCGGAGCCGCCCAGCACCCCACCCCCGCCGTCTGAGCCAGAACCTGAGTCCCAGGATCCCGACCGGCCAGTCCTAAGGAGACGCAAGCCAGCGCCAGAGGCCACCCCTGTCCCAACTCCAACCCCTAATGCAACAGCCAGTGGTCCACCATCCTCCCGTCCGACGCCAAGACCAACTGCTGTGCCGGCGGCTAACACTCCCGGCACGCAAATTCTGGTCGGCGTGTCGGATGCTGAGCCGACGGAAACCAGATCCTTTGAATTCAACTGGCGACCGGAGGAAAAAGAGCAAATCGAGGCCAAGATGCGGAAGCTGGCTGTGGAGCAACTCCCAGGTGTGAAAAATCAGGTGAATCAACCCGCACTCACCAATGTGGTCATACGCTCTTTTGACGTGGACCTGAGCAACGATGCAGTTGTGGTGCTCACAGCAGAGGTCCCAGGCGGCTACTTGGCGACGGAACCTCAGCCCTCCATAAAGAAGTCGCCGTCGCGCCCCTCACGAAAGCGCCCGACAGCCAATGCACCCGGTCAAACTGCGCCAGCCGCTGCCGAAGAGCAGGCTCCAGCCAAATTTGTCTCTCGTTTTATCACTGTCATCGCGCGGATTGATATTGAGGGCAATCCTCAAAAACTCGCAGCCAGCGTGACTGACTCTTCCCGTCTCGATGTGGCCCCGCGGCTGGAATTGATCGATGCAGTAGACGTTGATGGCGACGGCCTCGCTGAATTGCTCTTTCGCGAATACAGCTTTGACCAAAAAAGTTTCATTATCTATGGAATTGGCCACGGCACTGTGACCAAGGTCTTCGAAGGGGCCAGCCAGCCGCTGCACTGAGATCGGAGCGGCTTCGCCTAATTTCAGCGGGCGGAGCACGAGTTGTCGAGCTTGGTCCATTTCGTTACATCTACAGGCTGGCCTTGCATGCAGGTTGTGGGACCATTGTGCTTCTTGCCAGTAAATTGAATTGTGCTGCCCAGCAGCGGCCCCTTGCCTTTGAAGTATAGGTTGTACAGGGTGTGGGTCGTCGCGTCCGTCAACAGAATGCAGCGCTCTTCCACTCCTGGTCCAACACATCCCATCCCTTGAATGGCTTTTGTTGGCGACGATGTTTTTTTCTGCTTAACTTGGCCTGAAGCCATAGCGATCAGTAACGAGACCATGATCGTGAGCATTGCAAGGCTATTTTTATAATTTCGAATCATCTCGGTTCCTCATTTGAACAAACTGTTTTTCACAATCTTCTACAAATCCCACTCGAGTTTGTTTTATCTTTAATCCCCATTTCTAATCTGCGAGCATAACAGGATTCTAAGCGCTTGATGCAGCCGGCAAAATCTGCTCCTCCAACGTCAAAAGCCCAGGCCCCACTGGCCTTAGCTGCGGGGGCGTTTGGGGCAGGCGTGTGGCTGGCTGGGCACCTGCATCGTCCAGCAGGGCTGTGGGCTGTTGCGGCGACGCTATTGGCAGTTTGCGCCATTGCCGCTGCGGTGAAAGGTAATGTCCGCCTCGGCTATTCGTCGGTGATGCTGGCTCTGGTCTGCTCTGGCGCCTTTGGCCGCCTATGGACGCCTAGCCCTCAAATCGTTCAACCGCCCCAGCAATTTCTTCAAGGTGAAGAAACTGAGATTATTGGGCACGTAATCAATGACGGATCATTGCGGGCGGGTTCGGAGCCCCGTGAGCGGTTTGATCTGGAAACGGAACTCATTCAGGATGGAGATATCAGATTTGCGCAGCCTGTGGGCATTCGCGCCACGCTCTTTGCCAAACAATCTGAGGGAGATCAGGACGAAGGCAGCGAACACCAGCCAGGCCTTCCTCAACTTGTCTATGGCACACGGATCAAGTTCACGTCCAAGCTGAAACTCCCGCACAACTTTGGCAATCCTGGGGCCTTCGACTACGCCGGCTATCTTCACGGCCTGGGCCTCTCCACTCTGGCTTCGGTCAGGGCCGATAAGTTAGAGGTGTTGCCCGGGTACACAGGCTCATGGCTGGGCGGCTGGAGAAGCCGGGCTCGCCGCAGCATTCTCGATCATATCTTCGGCATTGCACACCAAGGGATTGAACATCAGGGCATTGAACGCAAACAGTCGTCGAGCCTTTGGAGTCATGAAGATGCCGTCTTATTTGCCGCGATGATCGTCGGCGATGACTCGCTGCTGTTGCGCCACGTGCGCGAAGAATTCCAGGAGACAGGCGTCTATCACCTCTTGGTGGTTTCGGGCATGAACGTTGGCATACTTGCCTTTGCTATCTTCTGGCTGTCCCGAAGGCTGCGCGCTCCGGCCTGGGCGGCCTCGGTGGTGACTATTGTCTCGTCGGTCTTTTATGCCTACATCGCAGGCATGGGAGTGCCGATTCAGCGGGCCGTACTGATGCTGGCAGTCTATCTGATCGCCCGGCTGCTCTACCGAGAGCGCGCTACGTTGAATGCAACCGGCTTTGCCGCTCTGGTCGTTATGGTCTGGTCTCCGGGCGCGTGGTTTGAACCAGCGTTTCAGTTGGTGTTTCTTGCCTTGCTGGCGATATTCGGCATCGGCGTGCCCATTCTGGAACGAGCATCAGAACCGTATCGCGAGGCTCTGAGACATTTGGATTCCACGAACTACGATCTGGCGTTGGCGCCTCGCCTGGCACAATTTCGTCTGGATCTGCGGCTCATTGCCGGAAGGATGGCCCGCTTCATCGGCAAGCTTCCAGCCAGAATTCTCACCACAGGGCTTTTCGGCTTTGGGCTGGCCATCTGTGAATTGGTGATCATCTCTTCCATCACGCAGGCTGTTCTGGTGCTGCCCATGCGCATGTATTTTCACCGGGCCGCCCTGATGGGGCTGCCCGCGAATGTCCTGGTGCTGCCACTGGCTGGACTCTTGATGAACTCCGCCGTAGCTGCCATAGCGTTGAGCTACATTTCTTTTCCCTTGGCACAACTGGCAGGCAAGCTGGCCGCTGCCACTCTGCACCTGATGCTCTTTTGCATTACCTCCATCTCTCATTGGACGGTTTCCCAGTGGCGAATTCCCGATGCGACTTTGGGCATTGCGCTGATTTCCACGACTGGAATTGTCGTGGCCATTTTCGCAGTTCGTCGAAGACGGAGCCTGGTGTGGGCCGGTATCGCCGTTTTGTTCCTGTCGGCGGCGGTTGCCGCTCTTTATCGTCCCGCCCCGAGAATTGCGAGCGGCAAGCTTGAAATTACTGCGATTGATGTTGGCCAGGGTGATTCTCTGCTGCTGGTTTCACCCGAAGGCCGGGCCATGCTGATTGATGGCGGTGGAACGATTGGCCCTTTTCGAGGAGAATTTGATTTCGGCGAGGACGTAGTATCACCCTATCTATGGTCCCGTGGTCTTGATAGTTTGGATGTCGTGGTCCTCAGCCACGCACACGATGATCACATTGGCGGCCTGGGGCGGGTCGTCGAGAACTTTCACCCACAGGAGTTGTGGGTCGGCATCAACCCGGAAACACCAGCTTTGGAGAGACTGTACCGTGTTGCCGCTGCCAACCATGTTCAAGTTCACAGCCACGTGGCTGGAGAAGATTTCGCTTGGTCTGGCACACATATCCGCGTGCTCTCACCGCCCTCCGATTGGCAGCCTAAACCACAACCCAAGAATAACGATTCGCTTTCCTTCCTGATTTCTTATGGACAAACCAGCGCATTGTTGGCCGGTGACCTGGAGAAAAAAATGGAGAAGTTTGTAGCCGCCGAGTCACCTCGGGCGGAACTGCTGAAGGTGGCGCATCATGGCAGTTCGACCTCGACCACGCCCGAACTGCTGGACGCTGTACATCCCCGCTTTGCTGTAATCTCCGCCGGCTATCACAATTCCTTTGGCCATCCGCGCCAAGCGGTGCTCGAACGCTTGCAAGAAGCACACGTTAAAACCTACCGCACCGACAGGCTGGGCGCGATCACATTTCTGCTGGATGGAACGACCGTAGAAGCCAAATGCGGCAGTTGTTTTTAGGCTGCTCCCATCTCATCTCCCTCAGGCGCGGGATTGGCTTTGTAATCTTCAATGACTCGGCGGGCTTCTTCGGCTTGTGCCGGATTGACCTGTACGACTACGCCGCCGACACCCGGCAGAAGGTCCTGCGGGGCCTCGAGGTTAGTAATCATTGATTCAATGCCGGCTGAACTGAGCAAGCTTTGGACTATCATGGCTTCCGATTCCTGATGCGTGTCAAAAACTTTCACCAATTCAGGATCGCCTTGCCGCATGTTGCTCATGTTTACCTCCTCTTGGTTGTTGGATGCCAGCGAGTGCCTTAGAGTATTCGATTGGTCTCAACCCGGCATGTTCATATTTTCGCAGTTGATTGTCCAAAAAGCATGGATACGGGAAAATCGCCTGGTCCCGAACCACAGTTCAGTACATATGGAAATGTGTTGAACTTGATTGTATCTAACTGATTGATATTGAACCTGTTGCAGGCTGCTCGTTGAACGCTGTTGAACTCTCCTGTTTCTGGAGGCTTTGACCGCCTCAATTTTGCCTACAGAGACCCACCACGTTTCCTTAGGCCCAGTAATTATCGGGCGTTGCGAGTAGGTCGTGAATGATCAATCTACCATCTAACTTCAGGATCCTCAGCTATGTCGATTGGCTTTTTCGGCAGTATTCAGATGTGGATTCTGGTTACAATGAATTTCCTGAAGCACTGGACAATTGAAGG
>DASZEU010000016.1:0-15473 GCA_035940535.1 Candidatus Angelobacter sp. | reverse complement strand
TGACAGTGCAAAGTGCGTCCTTTGATCACCCGCTGGAATTGTGAATGACTGCGACAGCCCTGCAGAAAAGGTAACAGGAAACTCAAAGGCATTCGAGGTCCAGCCACAGTCTGTCGTATTTGCCACGAAATTTACATTTTGCTTATTCCAGCAACTGTCGTTTGCGGGCATGCCATTGGAAATGAAATCGAATGACGTGCCAGCGCCGCCTATGATGCCACCGCCCCCGGCAGGCACACAGGTTTGGCCGAAAGTATTGGGCACGAGCATGAAAAATGGAATCATGCCCATCAAAACAACTAGAATCTTTTTCATGAGATCTCCTTGGAAGATTAAGTCTTGAATTTGTTGGTTGGTGGAGCGACTTTAATGCCATCTCGTAGAAAAACTCTCGAAACAGACAGTTCAGATCAACATCTGACAGCAATGTTGTCACCTTTCAGACTCGCTGATTTGCAAAAGTTTCTGGCTATCAAGAGGGGCATTAGTTCTCTAATAGGTAGTGATGCCGGATGGCGAAACGTTGCAGGGTCTGTGGTTTCGGAGATGGTCAAGAGAACAGTTTTCGAGAGAGGTACTGCCGGTTGAAAAAGAACGTTCCTTGTTTCCCAAGAGGAGGCCACGGCGCTCTCGCAACGGAACCATTGTGATTACGCGCGCAGATAGGCCGTGCGACCTTAAAAGTTCTGTCATTATGAAGTTTTTAATCAATCCGCTTTTGAGCACATCCATAGGGGGAACGGAAGCATGGGCGTTTCGATCCAGAAGCCCTTCTGAGAAATAGCCTCTCGCCCAGCTAAGGAACATGGTGCAACATCAGGTTGCTGGGCCTGCATTTTGAAGAGTTAGTCGTTTAATATCAGGAACTTAGGAATCGATAGGATTTAGCTGTGGTCCATTTTGTAACTGCATTATCTTCAAGGTTTACTCTGTTTCAACGAGCTTCTTCACACCTCGGTTTTTGCTTGAATTGAAACGCTTTAACCTAACGTAAAGAAATCGGGGCACCCAACACAAACGATGGATGCCCCTTGAGCAAATTGAAAGGCCTTTACTCGGCGGCCATTTCCTCGGCTTCGCCTTCCTGGCGCAGGAGTTCCAGAGCGCGTTCGGCTTCGGCGTAGGCTTGGGAGACTTCTTCCTGCACCTTGGCTGCTGCCTGCTCCAACTCCGGCGAGAGACGCACGTTGCGGTAGTACTCCATGCCCGTACCTGCCGGGATGAGCCTGCCGACGATCACGTTCTCTTTGAGGCCACGCAGGTGGTCGACCATGCCCTGAATTGAGGCTTCGGTCAGCACGCGGGTGGTCTCCTGGAACGACGCTGCAGAGATGAAAGACTCGGTTGAGAGCGAGGCCTTGGTGATTCCCAGGAGCAGCGGGCGTCCGGTTGCAGGGCGTCCACCGTTAGTGATCACCTTCTCGTTCTCTTCGCGGAAGCGGAACTTATCCACCTGCTGTTCGAGCAAGAAGGTGGTATCGCCCACGTCTTCCACTTTTACCCAGCGCATCATCTGGCGCACGATGACCTCAATGTGCTTGTCGCTGATGGTCACACCCTGGAGGCGATAGACCTCCTGGATTTCGTTGACCAGATAAGCCTGGAGTTCTTTTTCACCGAGTACGGCCAGGATATCGTGCGGGTTGAGCGGTCCATCCATAAGAGGCTCACCGGCCCGGACTCGCTCACCTTCTTGCACGTTGATGTGCACGCCCTTGGGGACCGAGTATTCCTTCTCAGTGCCGTTATCAGCGACTACGTAGACTTTGCGCTGCCCCTTGGTGACTTCGCCGAACTTCACCATGCCATCGATTTCGCTGATGATAGCGGTCTCGCGTGGCTTACGCGCTTCGAACAGCTCGACCACGCGCGGCAGACCACCGGTGATGTCCTTGGTCTTAGTGGTCTCACGCGGGATCTTGGCGATCACGTCACCAGGATGCACTTCATCGTTGTCTTGCACCATGAGGTGCGCGCGTGAGGGCATGAGGTAACGGCGAGTCATCTTGCCGCTTGAGCCTTTAATCACGATTGCCGGCTGGCGCTTCTCATCGGGAGATTCGCCCACCACGTGCTGTGAGAGGCCGGTAACTTCATCCACTTCATCATGCAGGGTCACGCCTTCCTGCAAGTCTTTGAATTGGACTGTACCGCCGATCTCGGTAAGAATGGCAAACGTGTATGGATCCCATTCGACCAGGGTAGTGCCCATAGCGACCTGCTGACCATCCTGCACTTTCAATTTGGCGCCATAGACAACCGAATACCGCTCTTTTTCGCGGCCCTTGTCGTCTACCACGGCGATAGAACCGGCGCGGTTCATCACCACCAGGGTTCCGGTCTTGGATTTGACCGTCTGCAGGTTGATGAAGCGGACCGTTCCATTGGTGCGCGCTTCCAGGCGCGACTGCTCGGAGACTCGCGACGCCGTACCACCGATGTGGAAGGTACGCATAGTAAGCTGCGTTCCCGGCTCACCGATGGATTGGGCTGCAATCACACCCGTTGCTTCGCCAAGTTCCACCATGCGGCCAGAAGCCAGGTTACGGCCATAGCACATGATGCAAACACCACGCTTGGACTCGCAGGTAAGCACCGAGCGAATCTTTACCCGCTCGATGCCGGCAGACTGAATGGCATTGGCGAGATCTTCGGTGATGTCCTGATTCACATCGACAATCACGTTGCCTTCGTAGTCTTTGATTTTCTCGAGCGACACGCGGCCTACGATGCGGTCACGCAAAGGCTCGATGATGTCGCCGGCTTCCACGATGGAACCGACGTAAATCCCATCTACCGTGCCGCAATCCTGCTCGCTGATGATTACGTCCTGGGCCACATCCACGAGGCGGCGGGTCAGATAACCGGAATCGGCAGTCTTGAGCGCCGTGTCGGCCAGTCCCTTACGGGCGCCGTGAGTGGAGATGAAGTACTCCAGCACGGTAAGACCTTCGCGGAAGTTGGCGGTGATCGGCGTCTCGATGATTTCGCCGGAAGGCTTGGCCATAAGGCCGCGCATACCGGAGAGCTGGCGAATCTGCTGCTTCGAACCGCGGGCGCCCGAGTCAGCCATGACGTAAATAGGATTCAACTGGCCGACTTTATCCAGTTCCTGCATGTTGCCAAACATTTCGTCGGCGACTTTTTCAGTCACGTTTGACCAGATTTCGATCACCTTGTTGTAGCGCTCGCCGTTGGTGATGGCTCCATCCAGATATTGCTGCTGGACGGCAATGCCTTGTTTTTCCGCGTCCCTGACGAGGCCTTTTTTGTTATCGGGAATTACCATGTCGTCGATGCCGATCGAAAGCCCGGCTCTCGTGGCATAGCGGAAGCCAAGTTCCTTGACTTCATCGAGCATCTTGACCGTGGTTTCCAGGCCGAAGCGCAGATAGGTGTAGTTCACCAACTGGCCGATACCCTTCTTCTTCAGCAAGCCATTGATAAACGGCATGGCTTGAGGAAGATGATCGTTAAGGATGGAGCGGCCCACCGTGGTATTGATGAATTGCCGCTCGAACTGCACAACATCGGTGTGGATGATGTCCTGATCGTCGTAAGCCTGAGTCAGGTCAATGACCTCTCCGCTGTAGCGCAAACGAATGGGCGTAAGGGTTTCAACCTCGCCTGCTTCCAAGGCAAGCAGAACTTCTTCGACATTGGCAAAGGCCCGGCCTTCACCCTTGGCTCCGGGTTTGCCTTTGGTGAGGTAATAGAGACCCAGCACCATGTCCTGAGTGGGCACAGTAATCGGCTGGCCGGAAGCTGGTGACAGGATGTTGTGCGAAGACAACATCAACACGCTGGCCTCAACCTGGGCTTCGGGCGAGAGCGGAATGTGGACCGCCATCTGGTCTCCGTCAAAATCGGCGTTAAAGGCCGTGCAAACCAGCGGGTGGATCTTGATGGCCTTACCTTCCACCAGCACCGGTTCAAATGCCTGAATGCCGAGGCGATGCAGCGTGGGAGCGCGGTTCAACAACACTGGATGGTCTTTGATCACCTCTTCCAGGATGTCCCAAACAATCGACTCCTGCTGCTCCACCATCTCTTTGGCCTGCTTGATGGTGGTGCAGTGGCCAGTCTGCTCCAGGCGGTGATAGATAAACGGCTTGAACAGCTCCAGAGCCATCTTCTTGGGCAGACCGCACTGGTGGAGCTTGAGTTCTGGTCCTACCACGATCACCGAACGTCCAGAGTAGTCAACGCGCTTGCCGAGAAGGTTCTGGCGGAAGCGGCCCTGCTTGCCCTTCAGCGTATCGGAAAGGGACTTGAGCGGACGATTGTTGGCGCCACGTAAAACGCGCCCACGCCGGCCATTGTCAAATAATGCATCTACGGCTTCCTGCAGCATGCGCTTTTCGTTGCGCACGATGACTTCCGGCGCGTGCAGGTCCATGAGCTTCTTGAGGCGGTTGTTGCGGTTGATCACGCGCCGATACAGATCATTCAGATCGGAGGTAGCAAAGCGACCGCCATCGAGCGGAACCAGCGGACGAAGCTCCGGCGGGATCACCGGAATTACATCCAGAATCATCCATTGTGGTTTATTGCCGCTCTTGCGGAAGGCCTCCACCACTTTGAGCCGCTTGGCATATTTCAGCCGTTTCTGCAGCGAGGTCTCGTTCTTCATCTTCTCGCGCAGATCAATCGATAGCTCTTCCACATCAATCCGCTTGAGGATTTCCTTGATGGCCTCAGCGCCCATCATGGCCTTGAGGCCGGTGGCGCGATACTGCTGGTCCAACTCGCGGAAACGGGTCTCTTCTTTGATCACCTCGCGGTCTTTGACCGGGGCTTCGCCCGGATCAACGACTACGTAGGATTCGAAGTAGAGGACGGACTCGAGATCGCGCAAAGAGATATCAAGCAAGTGGCCGATGCGGGAAGGCAGTCCTTTAAAGAACCATACGTGGGAACAGGGAGAAGCCAGCTCGATGTGTCCCAGGCGCTCGCGGCGGACATTGGAGAGGGTGACTTCGACGCCGCACTTGTCGCAGATCACGCCCCGATGTTTCATGCGCTTGTACTTGCCGCAGAGACACTCCCAGTCTGTGACCGGGCCAAAGATGCGAGCGCAAAAGAGCCCATCGCGCTCCGGCTTAAAGGTGCGGTAGTTGATGGTTTCGGGTTTGGTTACTTCACCGTGAGACCAACTGCGAATTTTCTCCGGCGAAGCCAGGCTGATTCGAATGGAGTCAAAATCGGTAATGGTGTTATTGGCTCGGTCAAATGGACTTGAACGGTACAAGGTGTCCTCCTGCGGCCTTAACGGGGCCGCGGGCGGCTTCTGGTTGAATCTCTTACTCAGGGTCCCAACTCCAATCCAGAAGCGTGCTGGAGATGAGACTGCGGCTTCGCTACGCTCGTGCTGGGCCAAAGTCCAGCATTAACATCAGTCAGCCGCGGCAGCGATCTGTTTGCGACCGCCTTCGATGCTCTTAATCAGCTCTACATCCAGGCAGAGGGACTGCAATTCGCGAATCAGCACGTTGAAGGACTCAGGCACTCCGGGTTCAATGGCGGCCTCGCCCTTCACAATGGCCTCGTAGATCTTGGTGCGGCCAAAGACATCATCGGATTTAGCAGTGAGCAACTCTTGCAAGATGTAAGCTGCGCCATAAGCTTCAAGCGCCCACACTTCCATTTCTCCAAAGCGCTGTCCGCCAAACTGCGCCTTTCCGCCCAGGGGTTGCTGGGTAATAAGCGAGTATGGACCAATGGAGCGGGCGTGGATCTTGTCATCCACCAAGTGAGAGAGCTTGAGCATGTAGATATAACCCACAGTGACGGGCTGTTCGAATTTCTCACCGGTCATGCCGTCAAAGAGATCGGTCTTGCCAGACTGAGGCAGCGTGGCCTCGTGCAGCATGGACTTGATCTCCGACTCGCGGGAGCCATCAAACACGGGAGAGGCGAAGTAGACGCCGTTGGTCATGGTTTTGGCCACGTGCATCAGTTCGTCGTCTTCCAGTTCGGCAATCTTGTCGCCGAAGGGCGTGTCTTTGAAGATGGACTTGAGCTCGCGGCGAATGACTTCTTCGCGCGAATTCTCCTTTAAGAACTCGCTGATCCTCTGGCCAAGCTGATAACCAGCCCAGCCCAGGTGCGTTTCCAGAATCTGCCCTACGTTCATACGGCTGGGAACACCCAAGGGGTTGAGCACGATTTCAACCGGAGTGCCATCGGTCAGGTACGGCATATCCTCTTCCGGCAGAATACGGGCGATTACACCCTTGTTGCCATGCCGGCCGGCCATCTTGTCGCCTACGCTGAGTTTGCGCTTCATGGCAATGTAAACCTTTACCAGCTTGATAACGCCGGGAGGCAGTTCATCACCCTTTTGCAGCTTGGCGATTTTCTCGTTGGTGATCTTGCGCAAGACATCGATCTGGCGCGAGGTCATCTCTTCGATTTCGTCAATCTGCTCGTTCACGCGTGGGTCTTTATCGGCATACTTGATGCGCTTCAGGTTACGGGTTGAAATACGCTCGATCGTCTCACGATCAAGGATAACGCCTTTCGTCAGCAGCCGCTTGTTGGTGCGCTCATCATGCAAGTCGGCCTGTACTTCTTTGCTTCCGAGAATCGCTTCCAAACGCTTCAAACGCTCGTCTGTAAGGATTCGAATTTCATCGGCAAGGTTCTTTTCCAGCCGCTCGATCTGAGTCGCCTCAATGGCTTTGGCGCGCTCATCCTTTTCTTGGCCCTTGCGGGAGAAGATTTTCACGTCCACCACTGTGCCCTCAATGCCCGGAGGACAGGTGAGAGAGGCATCGCGCACATCGCCGGCTTTTTCACCGAAAATGGCGCGCAGCAGCTTCTCTTCGGGAGTAAGCTGGGTTTCGCCTTTGGGCGTAACTTTACCTACCAGGATGTCGCCCTGCTTTACCGTAGCGCCGATGCGGATAACGCCACTTTCATCCAGGTCGCGCAGAGACGATTCACTCACGTTGGGAATATCGCGGGTGATTTCTTCCGGCCCCAATTTGGTATCGCGGGCTTCAATCTCGAACTCCTCGATGTGGACGGAGGTGTAGTAATCCTCCTTCACCATCTTTTCGGAGACCAGGATTGCGTCCTCGAAGTTGTACCCGCGCCAGGGCATGAAGGCCACGAGCACGTTGCGCCCCAAAGCCAATTCGCCTTTGTCCGTGCAAGGACCATCGGCGATAACCTGGCCTTTGGCAACGCGGTCACCCTTCTTCACGATAGGCTTCTGGTTGATGCAGGTATTCTGGTTGGAGCGCTTGAACTTGGTGAGCTGATAGATATCGCTGCCAACTTCGCGGGAAAGCTGCGTGGGATGATGCTCACCTTCCACACGCACAATCACACGCTCAGAATCAACCGAATCTACAATGCCGTTGCGACGGGCCAGCACCACCGCTCCGGAGTCACGGGCCGTTACGCCCTCCATGCCGGTACCCACAAGCGGAGCAGCGGCACGCAGCAGCGGCACGGATTGACGTTGCATGTTGGCGCCCATGAGAGCGCGGTTGGCGTCGTCGTGCTCCAGGAACGGCACCAGCGAAGCGGCCACCGAGACCAGTTGTTTGGGGCTGACGTCAACGTAGTCAACTTCTTCCCTCGGAACCAGCACGAAGTTGCCGGCCTTACGGGCATTGACCAGTTCAGCCACAATGCGGCCTTTTTCGTCCAACTCGATATTGGCCTGGGCAATAACGTGGCGATCTTCCTCCCACGCAGACAGGTAGAACGAAAAGGGCTCGGTCTCGATGAGCTTCTTGCGGCGTTCTTTCAGGTCCGCATTTACCTTTTCCGCTTCCTTCAATTCGATGTGGTCGCCCACACGGTAATCGCTGTCACCAGCGTTGACTACAGTCACAAAATCGACCACACGGGCATCTTTAATACGCCGGTAAGGCGACTCGATGAAACCGTAGTCGTTGATGCGAGCATAGCAACTCAAAGAGCTAATCAAACCGATGTTGGGGCCTTCTGGAGTCTCAATTGGACAAATGCGGCCGTAGTGCGTGGGGTGAACGTCGCGCACTTCGAAGCCGGCACGCTCGCGGGAGAGACCGCCCGGCCCAAGGGCCGAGAGGCGGCGCTTGTGCGTGATCTCGGAAAGCGGGTTGGTCTGGTCCATGAACTGCGAGAGTTGCGATGATCCAAAAAACTCTCGGATGGCCGCCATGACCGGTTTGGCATTGACCAAATCGTGGGGCATGGCCGTGGACATTTCCTGGTAGACGCTCATCTTTTCCTTGATGGCGCGCTCCATACGGACCAAGCCGATGCGGAACTGGTTCTCCATCAATTCGCCTACAGCGCGAACACGACGGTTGCCCAAGTGATCGATATCGTCCACCGAGCCGAAGCTTTTGCGCAGTTTCAGCAGGTAACGAATGGTGGCGTAGAAGTCATCAGGATCAAGGGTGCGCTTTTCCAGATCGGTAGCATCGTTCTTTTCATAGAGCTTGATGTTGAACTTCAGTCGCCCAACGCGGCTGAAGTCATATTTGCGCGGATCAAAGAACATGCCATGGAACAAGGCCGTGGCGGTATCCAGAGTGGGGGGATCGCCGGGACGCAACTTGCGGTAAATCTCAATCAAGGCTTCCTGCGGAGTCTTAACCGAGTCACGGCGCAGAGTGGCGCTGATCACGTTGCCTACGTCGTCGCGCTCAGGGAAGAAGACGTGGATCTCTTCGATACCCGCGTCCATGAACTTGGCGAGCTTGTCAGCAGTAATCTCGCTGTTGGCCTCCAGCAGGATGTCGCCAGTGTTGACATCAACTACATCAGCCGCGGTGAAAGCGCCTTCCAGATCGGTGGTATCAATATCGATTTCGGTGATCTTAGCTTTCTGGATTTCTTTCAAGACCGCCGGGGTGATCTTGCGTCCGGAGTGAGCGATTTCGTGCCCGCTCTTGTCTTTAATGCTGTGAGCGAGTTTGAGGCCGACCAGGTTCGTCGGGCGCTCGATGGCGCTCTCCAGCATCCAGCGCAGCTTTTTCTCCCGCAGGCTGATGCGATCCACGGTGTAGAAAGTACGCAAGATGTCTTCATCGGAACGCAGGCCCAGGGCGCGAAGGAAAATGGTACCCAGGAACTTGCGCTTGCGATCGATGCGCACATAAAGAATATTCTTCTGGTCGTACTCGAACTCCACCCAGGAACCGCGATAGGGAATGATCTTGCCCAGGAAATACGTGCGGTTGTTGGCGGTCTCAAAGAAGACACCCGGGGAGCGGTGGAGCTGGCTCACGATGACGCGCTCGGTACCGTTGATGATGAAGGTGCCGTTCTGGGTCATCAGCGGGATGTCGCCAAAAAAGACTTCCTGCTCTTTGATATCGCGGATGCTCTTGTTGCCGCTCTCCGGATCTTTGTCGTAGATAGTCAGGCGGATCGTGACCTTCAAGGGCGCCGAATAGGTCATGCCCCGCTCTTCGCACTCTGCCACGTCATACTTCAACTGAAGTCCAACCGGGTCGCCGCATTTGTTGCAAAAATCTGGGGTATTGGCGTTGTAGGTGCCGCACTTGCCGCAAAGCACTTCCCCAGGATGAAAGGGGTCGGTAATGACGGTGTTGCCGCAATTACGGCAGGTGGTGCGGAGGTGGTGAAGACCCTTGAGGTGTCCACACTTGCACTCCCAGTTGCCGATGGCGAAATCAACGAAGGCCAACTCGGAAACATTGCGAAAATCAGTGATAGGAAATACCGATTGAAAAACCGCCTGGAGACCACTGTCATCACGTTCACTGGGCAGTTTGTCCATCTGCAGAAAACGATCGTAGGAACGTTTCTGCACTTCAATCAGGTTAGGGATTTGCAGCGTTGCCGGAATCTTGGAAAAGTCGAGACGATAACGGTAGGCGCCATTCTTTTTAGCCATGAATAACTCCTGAATCTTTTTGCTGGTCCGTTCGCTCTCTTTGGTTGGCGAACTGGACTGCTGCTCCAAAAATGCTTGCATTTCGGGAGCAAACCTGTTAACTAATGCAGCTTAAGCCGCTGCGGGAGTGGTCTGAAACTCCGGAATTCTGCGGAAAAGACAAATCGCCAACAGGAGACAAAAGTCCCCGTTGACGCCGTCATGCGCTAATGCGACTCCTGAATTGTACTTGTCCGCCCCGTCTGATTTAGACCGTTTTGGCCTGCCCATCGGCAGACCCTGTTTAATAATCGACAAAACGGCAGGTCAGTGCCCCAGCCCCTCTCCGCTTTTAAGAGGCCATTTTCCTGTCCTGCGAATGCTTTTGTGAAATGGGAGAGAACCTCGCTCTCTATTTGATAACAGAAGTCCCCTCCCGGATTCAAGTTAGCTGGCTTGGTTCATACTCCTCTGCACGGTTTGTGAGGCAGTATTTCCGAGCTTAGCACGAGATCCTTCGCTTCGCTAGATGACCGCAGCAGCCCTTCGGCTTCGCAAATGCTCACCTCAGGGTGACAAGCTGCGTCCAACGCTGCTCTGCGCGGTCACTTCACTTCAATAGTAGCGCCAGCTTCAGTAAACTTCTTCTTAATGGTCTCCGCCTCTTCCTTGGAGACGTTCTCCTTAATCGGTTTGGGCGCGCCATCCACCAGGTCCTTGGCTTCTTTCAGACCCAGGCTGGTGACTTCCCGAACCGCTTTGATGACGTTGATCTTGTTGGCGCCGGCGCCCGTCAAAATCACGGTGAACTCGGTCTTCTCCTCGGCCGGAGCCGCTGCGGCCGCGCCTCCGCCTGCCACCATTACCGGTGCGGCTGCGGCCGCAGAGACGCCAAGGCGCTCTTCCAGCTTCTTGACGAGCTGAGCCGCATCCAAGAGGCTAAGCCCTACAATTTGATCTTCTAACTGCTGCAAATCTGCCATGATGATTCTCCAGTATTGAAACTCAATTTTGTGCTGATTCGCGGCCTGCCCTCATCGCGTTCCAGTGCGCCCAGACTGCGCCACGTGAATGCCTGCCAGCGAAAAACTCTTTAACCTGAAGGCTTGCACCAATCCTCCAGAAACGCCTACCTAATCGGTGATCTGCGGGTTGACCTCTGGGGCGGTGGCTTGGTCGGTGATCTGATTGTCAACCGCTGCAGTTGCCCCAGCAGTTCCAGCGGTCTCCTTGAATTTTTTCTTCTCCACTGCCTGATTGACGACCACGGCGAAATTGCGGCCTACGGCGTTCATCGCCGTAACCAAGCGTTGCGCAGGGGCGTTGATCAGGAACAGCAGCTTGGAATAGATCTCTTCCTTGGAAGGCATGGTAGCTAATGCCTTAATCTCTTTTTGAGAGATCAGGCGGCCTTCCAGAACACCAGTCTTGAAAGAGAATTCCGGATTGTCGTCCACATACTTGCTGAGGGCCTTTGCCAGAGCGACGGGATCACCAGCGGTATAGGCGATGGAACTTACACCCTTGAGCCCTTTCAACGCCTCGCCCACCTTGGTACCGTCTGCGGCGCGCTCCGCCAGAGTGTTTTTGACCACGCGATAACGGCCTCCGGCGGCGCGGACAGTCTTGCGCAACTCGAAATCCTTGGCGACCGTGAGCTTGGAGAAGGTACCCACAATCATGCTGCTGGCTTTCTGCAGGTCAGCATTCAGCTTGTCGATCTGTTCGGCTTTTTTAGCTTTTGTAACAGCCATTTTTTAATCCTTTTGGAGCTTTACTTGGTCCTATGCGTCCTGTTAAGGGGTCCTTCGCTACGCTCAGGATTTCGGCAGCAGGCTCCCGCTTCGCTCACGCCTGCTAACGCCTCAACTTTTGTAACAGCCATTTTTTAGTCCTTTATATCTATATCGTTGCTTGTTCTTATGCCTTGGCGGCAGCTTCAACCGCAGCCGTGTCTACCGCGATGCCAGGACCCATGGTGGAGGAAATATAGGCTCCCTTGATGTACTTGCCCTTGGCGGCAGCCGGTTTGGCCCTGACAACGCTGGAAATGACCGCAGAAGCGTTTTCCACCAACTTATCGGGCGTAAATGAAATCTTGCCGACGGGCACATGCACGAGCGCCGTCTTATCGGTACGGAATTCCACTTTGCCGGCCTTGATCTCTTTAACAGCACTGGCAATATCAAAGGTAACGGTACCGGTTTTAGGATTGGGCATCAGGCCTCGAGGGCCGAGGATCTTGCCGAGTTTACCCACAGACTTCATCATGTCGGGCGTGGCAATTACGGCATCGAAATCAGTCCAGTTTTCCTTCTGGATTTTCTCCACCATATCTTCGCCGCCCACAATGTCGGCTCCGGCGCCTTCCGCTTCCCTTACCTTTTCACCGCTGGCAATGACCAGCACCTTCTTGGATTTGCCAAGGCCATGCGGCAAAACCACCGTCCCGCGGACCATTTGGTCAGCGTGCTTGGGATCGACGCCCAGACGCAGCGTGACCTCCACGGTTTCATCAAATTTGGCGTATTTAACTTTTTGCAGAAGGGGCACGGCATCATTGAGTTGGTAAGACTTCTTCTCAATGGCAGCGCGAGCCTTGGTAATATTCTTTCCCGCTTTGCGACTCATCTGTTTTCCTTATCTCCCACCGCCTCGGAAAAATCTCCGGGCCGTGGTACATGCGATTTCACTTCAATTTCAAGCTACTACTTCAATGCCCATGCTGCGGGCGGTGCCTTTGACACTCTTGATGGCCGCATCGATCGACGCAGCATTCAGGTCGGGCATCTTCTGCTTGGCAATATCCAAGACCTGCTTTTCCGTCACCTTGCCCACCTTGTCCTTGTTAGGGGCACCCGAGCCTTTGGCGATACCAGCCGCGCGCTTCAGAAGCACAGAGGCAGGAGGGGTTTTGGTAATGAAAGTGAAGGAACGATCAGTATACACGGTTATAACCACCGGTATGATCAGCCCTGCCATTTCTTTGTTGGACGTGCGCGCATTGAACTGCTTGCAAAACTCCATGATATTGATCTGCGCCTGGCCCAGGGCTGGACCAACCGGCGGAGCCGGCGTGGCCTTACCAGCTTCGATCTGGAGCTTTACCTGTCCTTGAACTTTTTTGGGTGCCATATTCTTTTAAATTCCTGACCTTGAGTCTTTTCCCGCAAATTCTTTATTCTTCAATTTACTCACTTACCAAATTACTCACTTACCAAATTCACTATGCCACTTTCTCTACCTGGCCGAACTCCAACTCCACCGGGGTGGCACGACCGAAAATAGTGACCATCACTTTCAAGGTTTCGCGGTCTTCATTTACCTCGTCCACGGTGCCATTGAAATTGGCGAAAGGCCCATCGATGATGCGCACGGTCTCGCTCTTTTCGAACTTGACCTTGATCTTGGGTTTGTCTTTGCCGCTGCTGACCCGGTAAACGATCTGGTTCACTTCATCTTCCGAAAGCGGAGTGGGATCATTCGCCGTTCCCACGAACCCGGTTACCCGGGGCGTAGACTTCACCACATGCCATACGTGATCGCCATCACCGCCGGTGCGAAAGCCGCTCAGGTCCATCTGCACCAGGACGTATCCCGGATAAAACATTCTTTCGACGGTATATTTCTTACCGCCACGGATTTCGGTTACGGGCTCCGTGGGAATTACAACTTTTCCGATCTTTTCCTGGAGGCCAAAGGCCTGGATGCGTGACTCCAGCGATTCTTTTACCTTCTTCTCAAAGCCGGAATAGGTGTGGATGATGTACCACCGCATATTCGGATTGAGGTTTTCGGCAGGAGGCCCGGTTGTGATCTGCTCATCCATAACTTCGCGTTGTACGCTTTCTGCTGATTTACCTTGCGCCACGGTTTAGCACCCACGTAACGACATTGCCGATCCCAAGATCGAGAAGCCAGAAGTAAAAGGCAAACAGAAATACTGTGATAATGACTACGGTAGTAGTCGCCTGAACTTCCTTTCTGGTGGGAAAGGTGACCTTGCGCATTTCATTGCGAACGTCAGAAAAAAATCCTTTAGTACGCGCCGGGAACTGCTTCAGCTTTCCGCCGATGCTTTGTTCGTCGCGCGCAACGATTGCTGCTTTTGCCATCCAATTCCTGCTTTCTAACATCAAGTGGCAGGGGCGGAGGGATTCGAACCCCCAAGTCCGGTTTTGGAGACCGGCAGTTTAACCGTTGAGCTTACGCCCCTCCAAGAATTGGGTAATTTGGTAATTTTCAATTGAGTAATTTGAAAACCAATTACCCAATTACCAACTTACCCAATCTATTTTGTTTCCTTGTGCGGCGTGTGCTTGCGGCACCGCTTGCAAAACTTGCTGAATTCCAGACGACCGGTTGTGGTCTTCTTGTTCTTGGTGGTGGAGTAGTTACGTTCTTTGCACTCCCCGCACTGTAATGTCACGATTTCACGCATAAAAACCTCTTTTGCCTTTTCTAAAACTACTCACGCAAGCCCTTTCCTTTCATGAGCGCCAATCCTGGTAGAGGGCCAAGCTGAACATCGAGTAACGCGACGTATTCCCAACGTATCAATGCAGCATAGTTGCCATCGGACCTGCTGGTCTTAACCCAGAGTCCCCTTTCGTCTGAATCCAGGACATCTACCCACGGAGCGGTTTGCAAGCTTGCATACTCAGCCACTTTGGCATCCTCTCCCGCTCTATTCAGCCACAATCCTATCCGGCGATCTCGCAGCTTCACTACGAAGCCTGCCGGGGAAATGAAGATGCCGGAAGAGATACTTCCAGTACCCGGTTGAGACTTCTCTCTGCCTGCTCGGAGCCTGTCTCAAAAAAATCATCGACCAATTCTTCTCTTACACGAACAGGCAGAACTCTATCCCCAAGCCGGATGTCAATATCAAATTTCTCTTCTAAAGTCCTTAGAATCACAGTCTCAAGCTTCGCATCCTTGGCAAGTTTCATAACACTCTGCTGTAAATACTCGGCTAGTCGTTTTGTCTTTTCCAAGAGTGCATTCCAGGTTCTTTCGCCTGCGACCAAGCTGCGCGCATAAGCTTCTTCCGACAACCCCATTTTCTTCGCAGCTTCACGTTGTGGATCGCTCAAAGGCGGCAGTTCGTTCTTTGGGATCGACTGGGCCTCCTCTGAACCGCTTGCGCTGAACCGCATTCCCTCAACACTAATTCTGCAAGGAAGTGCGGCTTCTCTCTCAGCCTCAACGCGGAGTCTCGGCTCTACCTGTGACCAATTCTCCCGAATATCTTCCCGTTCTTCCTGATCTCCTTTTTCATTACGAGGATATCGGCCAACAGCTTCTTTAAACCACATGCTGAGGTCGAAGCTGTCTACTTTCCATTCAATATCCCGGCCATTTAACCGGACGGGAAATATCCACGTCAGGTTGTTCTGAGCAGGCGGCCTGATCGCGTCTTTTAGTATCTCGATAGTCATGACCAAACCACAAGCTTTGTTACTGAATGATCTCCGAAATTGTTCCCGCTCCCACGGTCTTGCCGCCCTCGCGGATGGCAAAGCGCAGGCCCTTTTCCATGGCCACCGGCGTAATCAGCTCGATGGTCAACGATACGTTGTCGCCCGGCATCACCATCTCCGTGCCTTCCGGCAGCTCGGCTACG
>DASZEU010000015.1:0-5146 GCA_035940535.1 Candidatus Angelobacter sp. | reverse complement strand
AGTGAACTTCTATTCCTGCTGATCCTGACAACCTATTGATTTGAGGGCTATCCTGTGCCACAGCAAAGGACTGCCATTGCAATGGTGATTACTAAAATGTCAAAGCACACCAAGGCAACAATGTGGAAATTGGCTGGTGGGACCCTCCTTGTATCCTCTGTTGTTGTAGCCTCAACGATTGCTCCTTTTACCACCACATGGTTTGTTGCTTTTGTCGTCGTATGTTTTGGTGCGCCAGGCTTGGCATGTATTAGACATGGCCAAAGACTGGCCGCTCCCACAGCAAATGAGTTGCTTTCCAGAGATCTCCGCCCCCCGGTTCTTTATCTTCGATCTTTCGAGCAGGACACCGTCTCCTCCAGATGGTCTGACTTCAAGAATCCCACCGATTATCTCAACCCTTTGGGTAAGAATATGGAGTTGGAAACTGAGGAGGTGACTCTCGCGCGTGTAATGAAACAAATCGGCCCTTTCATTACCGTTGGGAGGCCAGGTGAGGAATTGCCAGAGCTAGGAGCTGCGAGAATATATGCCGATGATGCAGGCTGGCAAGAGAAAGTTACCGATCTCATCGCTCGGGCTCGATTAGTTGTTTTTCGGTTCGGCACTGTTGTGAGCGACGATTTTATCTTATTGAGGCTTGCCGCTCCTGTTCCATGGGTTTATTGGGAACTCCAGAAAACGACAGAGATCCTGAAGCCACAGCAAATGATATTCTTGATCGCATTTTCAACAATTAAAGAATATGACGATTTTCGGAGGACCGTAGAGAAGTACTTGTCGCGTTTGCTTCCGGACTTTCCCAAGTTCGGAATCTTTAACAGGCTCTACGAAGGTCGAATAAACGCAGTTATTTATTTCGATGAAAAAGGAATCTCACATATTGCAGCGTTAAAAGGAAAGAAGCGAACGACACAACTAGCTATGGAACTAGAGCGAGTACTCACGCCCGTGGCCAGAGGAATAGGGTGCGATTGGAGGAGGCCAATTACTATGCGTCATAGGGCGTTATTGATCGGAATCTCCATTTTCGTTTTAATGCTTCTCAGTTTGCTGGTTACCGTTGTCCTGGGATTCAGCTTATCGAGGAACTGAAAGACTATAAGTTTCGCCAGCCTTCAATGCTTTATAGGGTCGAAATATCAGCAATCCCCTGGGCCCAAGCCAAGCGCGCCAACACGGCTGCGAGATATTTGGTGCTCAGCAGCGGTTTGCTCTAAGATCTTCCTAGCCAGGTGATACCCGGAGTTTGAAGACTGTTGAATCCTGGAGTTCTTTGAGGCATTTACAGCTACAAAATCATATACACTCAAGATGAATCAAGGCACGAGATGTGCAGAAACAAGTCAGCAACTTTCTGTCACACGACTCATCAATGCATGCCCAAATGTTCTGCTTGATTAAGGGAGTAACTCTTTCGGATCGCCAATGCGCTTAAGGACAGAATTCCGCACTTGGTCATGATCAGCAAGGTTTTCAAATTCGATGTGTTCATTTGCCATGCCAGTGAAGACAAGGTATCTTTTGTCGATCCTCTAGCTCATGCTCTGCAAACTGCGGGCATTAAAGTGTGGTACGACAGATTTGTTCTCGATTGGGGCGAGGACTTAAGGAGTTTCATCGACAGTGGGTTGCGGGATTGTCGTTTCGGAATTGTTGTGTTCTCGAAGGCCTTTTTAGGTAAGAAGAAATGGACCGAGTATGAACTGAATGGGCTGTTTGCGCGGGAAACGCCAACCGAGAAGCTGATTTTGCCGATTTGGCATGGTGTCACAAGGGGAGACTTCCTCAAATACAGTCCAACTCTTGCAGATCGTCTCGCCAAAGACTCCCAAAACGATTCAATTGAAGAAATCGTTTACGCTCTTAAGCAAAAGCTAAGTGTACCAGTTTTCGACAAAGCCCCAGCAGAGGCGCGCTCGCACACGCCTCAGGCGAACACGCCGGCTGAGAGCGCGAATAGTAACCTCAAGCACTTTACTGCGCAACTGCCGCCAGTGAGCTCTATCCTATTTGGCCGTGAGCGAGAGCTCCAGCATCTCGACGAGGCGTGGTTGAACCCTTCGGCCAATTGCATTCAACTGATCGCGCCCGGTGGTACGGGGAAAACCGCCCTCGTTGACAAGTGGTTTCGTAAACACCTCAGCAACTCGCATTTTTTTGGTTGGTCATTTTCTAGCCAGGGCGTTGCCGAGGAAAGGCAATCTGACTCCGACGATTTCTTCAAGCAGTTTTTCACATTTTTCGGCCTCACAGTGCCTATCACAGCCACCATCTACACAAAAGCGGCGGTGGCTGCAGAATTCCTCAGATCCACCAAGGTATTAATGGTGCTTGACGGACTGGAGCCGCTCCAAGAGGCTGAAGGCGAGCTTAAAGATAAAGCCCTTTTCGCTTTCTTGCAGGAACTGGCCACCGGACATTTGGGTTTGGTGCTCTGTACGACCAGATTGCGAGTCCGGGGACTCTTTGATGACGCGCCCAGAGTGAGCTCGCTCGAACTCGAGAACCTCGATCCCAACTTCGGTGCCGAATATCTGGCCTACCTTCTCAGAGAGTCGAAGCATCACAACAGGATCGAGGATCTTCGGGCAGCATCTATCGACTTTGGCAGCCACGCACTCGCCTTAACACTGTTGGGCAGCTATACAATGCGCTACCTTGGCGGCATTATCCATCGCCGCAACGAGATCCCCGCGCTGATGGTCGATTATGTCGAGCAAGGTGCCCATGCGCGGCGGATCATGCACGCTTACGCCGTGAAACTGGCTGGCAGGCCGGAACTGCATATCCTGTTTGCCCTGGCATTTTTTGATCGCCCCGTCGATGCTCGCGTGTTACGCCTTGTGCTTGTTGCCGGCACAAGCAGTCTTGACTTCGATGGTGCTTTGGCAGAACTTCGCAATATCCGGCTCGTCTCTGAAGAGAGTGAGGCAGGTCTAATCGACTGCCACCCCCTGGTTCGCGAACACTTTTCCGACAACCTGAGGCGCCACGATCCGGAGCGGTTCAGGCAAGGGCACGCGATCCTGTGCACTCATTACCTTTCTTCGGCGCGAGAGCTCCCTGCCTCACCGCAAGAAATGTCGCCGTTACTGTTCGCCGTATACCACGGTGCCCGATCCGGCCAGCAACTGAAGATGTTCAATGAAGTTTACAAGCCGCGGATCCTGCGAGGTAATAGCTTTTACCTTTCGGGACATCTCGGCATGTACGCAACGAACGTTTCTCAACTAGCGAATTTCTTCGATCGGCCTTTTACCGAGCCAAGCTCGGTGTTCCGTGACGAAGATCGGGCATGGCTGTTGTACCAGGCCGGATTTTCACTGCGCAATTCCGGTCGATACACTGCGGCAATTGCACCCCTCGAAGCGGCCGCGCTGGCTTACGAGAAGCTCGGCAACTACGAGCGGGCGTGCGCGGTTTGCGGAAGCCTGCAGGGCCTTCATCAATTCCTGGGGAACCTGCAGCGATCAGTAGACTCTGCCAAGCAGGGAGTGTTGCTTGCAGACCAGAGCGGCGACCTAAAGCAGAGAGTCGATAAGCGAGCCGCACTTGGCGAATCCGAGCACATGGTAGGAAATCTCAGCAGCGCTCGCGCGTTGTACGAGGAAGCCGAGGGGATGCATCGAGAAAAGCACGGAAGGTCGGCGTGTCTGACGGGAGCCCCTGGTTATACGTACTGCGATTTTCTCCTTGACACTGATTGCTACCTAGATGCAATAGAACGTGCGACGTCAGGTCTGGCCGATGCAGAAGCTAGGAAGGATGTTCGAGACAGAGGTCTGTTTCAAATCGTTCTGGGCGATGCGCTGCGACGAACGTCGAAGGAATACGCTGGACATCTCGATCTCGGTATTGAGTGCCTTCGCGAGTCGGGCTACGAAGCACATCTCATCTATGGTTTATTGACTCGGCGGAAGCGAACTGATCTGGAAGTCGTTCTTAGCATGGCCACTCGATCGGGCATGCGGCGCGCGCTTGCTGACTGCTTTCTGTGGCTGTCCGACCTCGACATTCGAGAACAAAGGAAAGACGAAGCCCTGGACTATATACGCAAGGCGGAGGCCCTGATCGAGGTGATTGGATACGGACGGCGCCGAGCACAACTGGCTCAACTCAAAGCCCAATGTCACTTTGCTTTGTAACAGGAACATCAGTCGTTTGATTTATGCGAATTTCGGCTTCGAGCGACTGGTTCTAGCTGGAAAAATCGAGCATTGCCGAGTTGCCCCTTAGTCTGATGTGGAATATTTATGCATTTTCGGGGTCCTTCCAGGTGCAAAGAACGCGCCTGTCAGGATGACAGGGCGTTTTAGAAGGAGACAAATCAAGCCTCTGATGCAAGTTTTGCCGCAAGCTCTGAAGCGCAGCCGCCACCGCTGCGGCAATCACTCGCTATAATGACGCTATGGATTCGCTCACGGTTACGCCGCCGGCCCAGATTCATGAGGTTCTCAACCAAGTTCCTCTGCTTACCGGATACAACCTCTTTCTAAGCGACAAGACACTGATGAAAGCGATTGCGCGGTCCGATGCTGGCTGGGCGAACCAGCAGCTTAGCGATTTGGGCAAGATCCTTGGGGCCGAAGAAGCCCAGCGCTGGGGATTTGAGGCCAACGAGAATGAGCCGGTTTTGCATACGCATGATCGTTACGGTAACCGGCGGGACGAAGTGGTGTTTCATCCTGCGTGGCATAACCTCATGCGGACCTCGGTGGAGCATGGTCTCCACAGTCTGCCCTGGGTTGAAATGAAAAAGACCGAGAAGAGGAAGGGATCTCAGGTGGTCCGCGCGGCCCTGATGATGATGACTGCGCAGAACGAGGCTGGGCACACCTGCCCTATCTCCATGACTTTTTCCGGCATGGCAGCCTTGCGGGCCGAGCCGGATGTGGCGCGTGAGTGGGAAGAAAAGATGCTTTCGCCCATTTACGATCAGCAATTTCGTCCGGCGCAGGAGAAGAAGGGCGTGCTCATGGGCATGGGCATGACGGAGAAGCAGGGAGGCTCCGATGTCCGCGCCAATACCACACAGGCTGAGCCGATTGGCAGGTCCCGCGAATATCTGGTCACCGGACACAAATGGTTTTGCTCCGCCCCAATGTGCGATGCTTTTCTGATTCTGGCGCAAGCGCCCAAGGGC
>DASZEU010000014.1:0-5294 GCA_035940535.1 Candidatus Angelobacter sp. | reverse complement strand
AAAAGGCTCAAAGATGTGGGATTGGGTTTCCTTGTCCATTCCGATACCCGTATCGCTCACGGTCAGCACTACGTATGGCCCCGGCTTTATCGAAGGGTGCTGGCGGGTATGAATTTCATCGATCTCTACATTCGCGGTCTCGATGGTGATCTTGCCGCCCTCAGGCATTGCGTCGCGAGCATTGACTGCCAGATTCATCAGCACCTGCTCGACCTGGCTCGGGTCGGCCCTGATTGTCCCCAAGCCGCCGCCGAGCATGCTTACCAGTTGCACGTCATCACCGATCAGCCGGCTCAACATCGTCTCGATTTGATTCACGGTTGTATTCAAATCCAGGAACACTGGCAGCAACACCTGCCGGCGGCCGAATGCGAGAAGATGTCGCGTGAGGTCTTTGGCACACGTACCAGCACTGTGAATCTTCGCGATCATATTGCGCGTTGGTTCATCCAGGTCCAGCCGCTTTTCCAGAATCTCGCAATAGCCGAGAATGACCCCCAAGAGGTTATTGAAATCATGAGCCACACCCCCGGCCAGTTGCCCCAGCGCCTCCATTTTCTGGGTTTGTCGCATTTGTTGTTCTGACTGTTCGGCATACTTGCGCCTGGTAATGTCACGAACATTGCATTGGATGACCTTCTTGCCATTCACTCGATAGACATTGCTTACGAACTCCACATTGACGGATCGGCCGCCCCTGGTCTTGAGCGGCAGATCTTCATAACGGACATACTGTTTGGCCTGTAACTCTTGGAAAGCAGTCTTGGAGGCCTCAATGTCCTTGAAGAGGCCAATGTCCCAGAGCGCCTTTCCGAGAAATTCCTCACGGGAATAATCCAGCAGTTTCACCAGGAAGGGGTTCACATCGGTTATCAATCCTGTTATTGCATCGAGAATCAGGATTCCATCCTGGGCAGTCTCAAAGAGGCGCCGATATCTGGCTTCAGAATCTCTTAGCGCCTCTTGCGAGGATGTAAACTCTGGAGTCGCGGTTCTATTCGCAGCTTCCGGTTGTGGTCCTTTGACCATCTTTAGTCCATTAGGCTCTTGCATATTGCGCTTGGCTGCCGCGCCAGCCGTTGTCTTTAGGGCGGCCATTAAGCCGCTTCTTTCTTTTCCGTGGCTCCCTGCACCAACTCCTCGAATAGGGACCGGTAGTGGAGCATCGCCGTTCTTAGATCCTCTGTACTCGCTTCCCCTCTTCCAAGCCGCAATGCGATGCCATGAGCAGACCGGTAATTCTCAACCACGTGGGGATGGTCGACAGAAATGTCTGCGGCCCGTTGATCAAAATCGCCTACGGGATAGCCACGAGCTTTCATTAAGGAAGACACCAGTTCGTCGGCTTGGGTCACGGCCCCCTTCGGGTAATCGACAAAGCGCGACTGCACTGCGTGCCATTCGCTCGAAAAGTGTTCCTGTTCCGCCGGGCCAAGGTCGCGGAGCTTAAGCTTTTCAACCCGATTCGCACGGTCCACCAACTTCGATTCGGCTTTTCGCTCGGACCCATGTTTTTGTACCGCGCGCTCATACTCCGGCCCAAAACGCTGGCGCAGACCTGCGGTGGCGGCCCTGCGTCTTCGCCTGTACAGCCATGTGATCGCTACCAGGACTACAACCACCAGCACTGCGAGCACAATCAGTTTAGGATTCATCAGTTCTTGTAGATTCATGTGAAATCTCCTTGCGTAACCTCAAGTATTGCATCTGGGCGGGTTGAGAAACTGCTCAGAATTGGTCATAGCGCACACTAGCTATGAACCAACGGGCGGAAGGCGGGTTTAAAACTTCAGGTCAGGAGTGGAAGTTAATCTTACCCAAGCAGTCGTCTGTCACCGGCGCGGATTCCCTCCGGCAGCTTTACTCCCGAAATCTTTGCAAAACATCTGAACTGTTACGGATATTTTTAAGAGAACGGGTTTGCTTTAATACAAGTGCCTTAAGTCCTCTTGCGTAAGATGCGGTGCGCTGATCATCCAACATTTGTGGACTGCCTCGGCCATAGCCAAGTATTTATCTTCTGTCCCTCCGGCTACAAGCACACCGCATTGAAGACAATAGGACTCAATGATTGCGGTGTTTCCAGGATGGACTTGGCGCACAAACGGGGTAAGTTGACTTGTGGGCATTATGTACCTCTTTATCTGAAGGGTAAAAGAACACTTCCAAATTGCAGAGGGCCGGTGTCTTAAGCTGGGAAGAGAATACCCCGAAGGAAGGAGAATAAGCTGTTCACTTTTGAACAGTAGCGACTTCATAGCCAGGAGATATCGAACAGGTTGACTTCCGCCCGGGCGGCCACTATGGTGATAACTGTTCCCATCGGTTCTTCACACTTCACTTTTTCGTGCCGACATTTGCCCCAGCCCGATGGATGCGATTGTGGTTGAAGTCGTTTGGCCCGGGCATTATCACAGGAGCAGCCGATGATGACCCTTCAGGCATTGCCACATATTCGGTTGCCGGCGCACAACTTGGAACCAAGCTTCTCTGGACTGCGCTTCTGACCTGGCCGCTGATGGCCGCGGTCCAAATGATGTGTGCGCGAATCGGAATGGTGACCGGACAGGGTTTGGCTGGCAATCTCAAGCGGCGATTTCCAGCCTGGCTGCTGTGGGTTTTCATCTTGGCCCTGCTCGCGGCAAACACCATCAATATAGGGTCGGACCTGGCCGGAATGGCAGATGCCGCTGAAATGCTGTCTGGGATCAATTCCCGCTTTCTGGTGGTAGGTTTCGCATGCCTGATTTCGTGGGCAACGATTCGCCTCCGCTATCACCAGATAGCCAACGTGCTGAAGTGGTTGGTGCTGGTGCTCTTCGCCTACCCGATCACGGCGTTTGTAGTGGGGGCGGACTGGGACCGCGTGGCGCGCGATACATTCATACCCTCGCTACCCCATACCAGAGAAGAATGGTCGATGCTGGTTGCGATCCTCGGCACCACGATCAGTCCCTATTTGTTTTTCTGGCAGGCGAGCGAGGAAGTGGAAGAAGAAAAAGCCGCTGGTCTCAATACGCTCGCGGAACGGCGAGGCGCAACGTCTCAAGAGCTTCAGATGAGGCGAATCGATGTAGGCGTGGGCACGTTTTTCTCAAATCTGGTGATGTTTTTTATCATTCTAACGACTGCCATTACCCTCAACCGCCACGGCCTCACCCACATCGAGACTTCTCGCCAGGCAGCCGAAGCCCTTCGTCCGCTGGCCGGCAGGTTCGCTGCGACTCTGTTTACTGTGGGCATTGTCGGTGTCGGATTCCTTGCTATCCCGACGCTCGCGGGATCAACAGCCTACGCATTCGCGGAAACGCTTGGATGGCGCCAGGGTCTGGACAAGAAATTGAAGCAGGCACGTTCGTTTTATGCCGTCATTCTGCTTTCGACTGGAGTGGGCGTCGGCCTGAACTTCGCAGGCATCAATCCAGTGAAGGCGCTCTACTGGACCGCGGTCATCAATGGATTGTTGGCTCCCTTTGTTCTGGTGGCAATCCTGGTGGTCACCGCCGACAAGAAACTGATGCAGGGCCAACCGAGTTCACGCCTGGGATGGATCGTCGTGGCGATTACTACAGTGGCAATGTTCGTTGCAGGCATAGCCATGTTTGTTGTGTAGAAATGTCTCCTCGCCAAGGCTCTATTCTGCTTTGAATTGAGTGGCCCCATGACAATGTTGGGGCAGAGGTGATTACTGGCGAATTGGGCCAGGTTTCGCCCCTGTACTAAAAAAAGCAAAAGACTGTTCAATTTTGTACAGAATTGCCATTCCCGGCAGAAGACAATAATTTTTTTCCAGCCAGGTTCAAAAACAAATTGAACGGAGAAAAATTATGACTACGAGCAAGAATGTAAAGCGGGTCCCAGAGACCGCAGTCCCTGCCGATGTCCAAACTACCGTAGCAACTGATTTAACGGAACAGGTTCGCACGTTGGCATACACCCTCTACGAGCAGAGAGGGAGACAAGAGGGCTATGCAGAGCAAGATTGGTTGCAAGCCGAAGCCGAGATCTTAGGCCTGGAGAAAACATTCAAAGCGGCTGCCTAGGCAAACCAATCCAGAATGTTAGAGCGGATCTACTCTGGCTTTCTTGGTCTTAGCTTGGTCCAAATCCACGAACTACTGCAAGGCAGCCAAGGGCGCGGGTGGATCCATATCACTCGTGCCTTCGCTGCCGACTTTTTGCATGGGACCGTCACTACGGCTACGGTATATCATCTTGCAACCGCGCTAGTTTCTGCGCCAACGAGAGTATCCCCAGCCTCCACCACCTAGCAGAAATACCAACAAAATAACGATCAATATAGTTTCCATGTTACCTCCACCTGAAATAGGAAGCTGGACTGGCCTCTATGAATGACCGCCTCACTTCCATAGATCGAGCATGGCAGAAGCGAAGAGAGATGTCTGCTCACTTTAGACCACTCTCAAGTCAGCCAATGTCTTCCGTAAAACCGGCTGCGGCATCCGCTGAAACCTGTCGATGGGCTCGCATGTTCAATATTGGATATTTTTCCGGTTGTGCAATGTTGCATCATTAATCCAGGCAGATTGTATGAACCGATAATTCGGAAATTGGGTCGCAGAATTACGGCAGTATTTGCTGAACGTGTAGAACGGCTCTGGGTTATTATTCGATGTCCACTAAATCTAAAACGCGAATACTAGTGGTCGAGGATGACGCCACCGTACGTCTGACAATTTCCAAAGTACTTGAAGCAGCAGGCTACGACGTCTCCGCTGCAACTGACGGCTTTGACGCTCTTTTACATCTACAGCAGGCGATCCCGGACTTAATACTTTCGGACCTTAACATGCCTCAAATGTCGGGATTCGAGTTGCTGTCGGTTGTACGGCGCAGATTCCCGGAGATTTTGGTCGTGGCCTCCAGTGGCGCCTACGATTCCAGCGCTATCCCTGACGGAGTCATAGCTGACGCTTTCTACGCTAAAGGTCAAGAAAGTGCGCCCAAACTCCTGGAGATTATCGCCGGCCTGATCCGGATCGGTCCCACCGGTCATAGGGGAGAAACTGCTCCTGTCTGGATTCCCCGAAATGGGAAAGACCACAACGGCAAACCATTTGTCGTCTTGACCTGTACGCAATGCCTGAGGTCGTTCCCATTCACCGTGGACCATGAACCGGCCGGGGAAGTTTTGACAACGCCTTGCATCTATTGTCCCAACGAAGTGAATTACATCATTGATTTTTCCCGTTCTGTAAACTCGCCCGAAAAGCGCGCGGCTTGGAAAGCCGCTTTTCTAAAATCACAAAAGGAACCCGCCGAGACTACACTTT
>DASZEU010000013.1:0-8093 GCA_035940535.1 Candidatus Angelobacter sp. | reverse complement strand
AGGGCAAAAATCGTTTTGGATTTAGACATCGGTATCTCCGCGCCACAAAGAAAAATTAGAGTACAAGCGCCGAAATTGTACCTAATTCTGCCTGTGCGTGGCGGGATTTATTGATCACGGCACAACACGCTGGCAAAGATTTGAAAAACTTGGAGTGGGGTCTTTAAGCTCTGGGCAACGTCAGAAGGATGTCATGGCGCCGGAGGCTGAATTCTTCACGATTCGAAGAGAAGATCGGAACTGAGATGAACACGAGCGCCGGAGGCGCATCGACAATGTTGGGACTGGCACATGGTTGACACTCAGCCCAGGCTGCAAGCTTGGGACTGGAGTTTCTACATTTCAGGATGACTGGCAGGTCATCGGTTGAACCTCAAGGGTTGCCCTGAGTCCCCGATAGGGGACGTGTGAGAGTAGCCCCAATACTGTTCACTTAAGGAATTCGAAGTTGTCAGGGACGCAGATGGTCAGCGCCGGAGGCGCACTAAGAAGTTAGCCCAGCGTGTGAACGCTGGGAAAAGATTAGAGATAAATGACAAGCCCCAGCGGGGCGGCACAGATTTTCGGAAACCTTTGGTTGGTCCAACACCGTAAATGGCATCTGACTTTGAGATTCCGACTGGCAGCAATTCACCTTATAGAGACAACTTTGTCCCTGAGAAGCCACTCTCACTTCATGACAGCGTAATGCTTAGTAGTGCTTAAGGGTGAACTATGCTTTGGACGATTTTTGCGATCTTGCTCATTCTGTGGCTTCTAGGATGGGGATTCCATGTTGCTGGCTCTTTGATCCATCTGTTGCTCGTGATTGCTCTGCTCGTGCTGGTTGTGAATCTGATTACCGGCCGACGAACGATTTAGCGCTTCCATCATCTCCTCCAAGAGTGTGCGATTGCCATGGCCGAGCCATCGCACACTGCTTATTTCTTCTGGGGTTGCGGCAGAACCGCACAATCATCAGCCAACCGTTCACTCGCAGACGAAGGCGGTTGCAGCTTTCAAGAACTCGGCCCACTTCTGGCCAATCACCGGCCCGTGACCACTGTTCGGCATCACCCAAAGACTGGCCTTCGGAATGGATTTTGCCATTTCGACCGACAGTTCAACCGGATACAAGGGATCGCGGTCTCCCTGAATGATCAGGGTGCGCGCCTCAATGGTGGAGAGGAACGGTGGAGTAAAGTTCATGTCGTCATAACTATCGGCAAATGACGTTGTACTGGCCAAGAGTGCTTTAATCTGTGCTTCACCACCCGGATGGCTGCGCCTCAGGCGTTCCCATTCCGGCTCGGGCAGGCTGTCGGCATATCGGCGCATGATGGCGCGCGCCTGTGCGGGAAAATACGGCGTAGCGCTGACCAGCACCATGGCTTTTACTCTGGCGGGTTGGCGAGTGGCCAAATGCAGCAGAACGTTGCCGCCTCCGCTGATTCCAACACCTTTAAAGGTGCTGATCCCCAAATGATCAAGCAACGCAAAGACGTCAGCAGCGGCTTCTTCATGTCGAAAGGGCTTCAGTAGAGGGCTTGACCGGCCATGACCACGCAGGTCGGGAAGAATGAGTTGAAAATAAGGACCCCATTCATGGAGCGAAGATTTCCAATCCTGGCTCGACCCTGAAAAACCGTGCAGTAACACCAACGGCTCACCAGTTCCGTGAACTTCAAAGTAGAGCTGGATGCCGTTGAGAGTCTCGGTCCTGCCAGGCGTTGATATACCGGTCATAATTACCTCAGAAACACAGTAATGATCTTCGATTATCATGAATGCGGCAATGGCGACTTCACACCAACCTTCCACTGTTTTCCGCGTCCGGGCACACAACACGGCTACCGAATCGGAAAACAAGATTCACGATGACCGGGTTGCGGCTTCGCTGGGCTTTCGTGGCGGCCTCGTACCGGGTGTGACCGTATATGGTTACATGATTCCACCGGTGCTCGAGATATTTGGCCTTCGCTGGCTCGAATGTGGCGGCATCAACATACGCTTTTTCACTCCTTGCTATGAAGGCGAAACGGTCTCATCCCATTGCGATCGCTCGGTGGTGAGCGCGAAGCACGAAGATGGTTCACTCTATGCTTCGGGCGCAGTAACCATTGACGATAACTCTGATCTGGACGCGGCCTCGTTTCCGCTCCATCCTTTACCGGAGATGGAACAGCGGCCTATTGCATCTTCTGCAACTATCTTGCCGGGCTTGCCTTTGGGAAGCATTCGAGCAATCCTTGATGTGGAGGAAAGGCCTGCTATTCCCGAGCGCTTGCTCCGTATGGCCAACGATATTCTGGTGCGGAACTTCCGCATGAGTCCGTGGATTCATGCTGGCAGCCACGTCCGCCATCACCGGGTAGCGGCGCTCGGGCAAGAGCTTACCGTAACCGGCATGATCCAGGAATGCTTCGAGCGCAAAGGACGAAAGTTCGCAGTCGCGGGGATTCAAATGTCGGCGGACGATGGATTGTCTCTTGATCCCATAGCCACTGTGCGCCACACCTTCATCTATCAGGTGTAGGGCTGGGCCATCGTAGATTATGACCTCTGTGCGGATGGACAAATGGCTTTGGGCGGCGCGTTTTTTCAAGACGCGAGCCTTGGCAGCGCGAGCTTGTGAACTTGGCCGGATCCAATCCAACGGGCAGCCCGCTAAGCCGGCGCGGGATGTACGCATTGGGGACCTGTTGCGAGTGACGAACGACAGTGGCGACTATCAGGTAGAGGTCCTGCTTCTCAGTGAGATACGCGGGCCCGCTTCAGTTGCGCAGACGCTCTACCGGGAAACGGAGGCCAGCCGCGAGGCGCGCCTGAAGGCGGCCGAGGAGCGCAAAGCAACCCATCAGTTCGAATCGTCACGGCAAGGCCGTCCTTCGAAGCGTGATCGCCGTGAGTTCAATCGCTTCAGGGGCAGAATCTAAGGTTCCAAAGGTAACTTCCGTTCAGAAAAGTGTTGCCAGAGAGTAAATAAAAGCCCACAATGCGAAAAACAGTCTCGGGAACGGAGGAAGGTATGGTACGAAATGGGCGCAGAGCGCTCTTTTTTCTTTTTTTATTTACAGCAGGTCTCTTGATCACAGCATCAGCCCAAGAACCTGCGCCACAACAACAAAGGCCAAAAATTGATTGGCAGACGGGACCGGGGACCGGCCATCTCGGCGATATTGCCGAGATCAACATCCCGGATGGTTACCGGTTTACGGGAAGAGCGGGCGCCAAGACGGTGCTTCAGATCACTCAAAACCCCGCCACCGGCAAAGAACTTGGGGTGATGATACCTCCCAGCGGCAACGGTAGCTGGTTCATGATCTTTGAATTCGAAGACAGCGGATACGTGAAGGACGACGACAAGAACAACCTGAATGCCGACAGTATCCTGCAAAAGATTAAGAACGGAACCGAATCCGCGAACGAGACTCGCAAGGCAAACGGTTGGAAGCCGTTTCACGTAACTGGATGGCAGACGACGCCATATTACGACCCGCAGACGCATAATCTCACGTGGGCCATCATGGGCCGAGGCGATGATCCAACCGATTCCGGATCGGTGAACCACTCGATTCGAGTCCTGGGGCGGCGAGGCACAATGAATGTGGACTTGGTCGCTTCTCCCAGCGAATATAGCGCCATCAAGCCAGAATTCAATACCTTGATGGCGGGATTCAGTTTTAGCCAAGGAAACCGTTACGCCGACTTTCGCGCCGGTGATAAGGTGGCCAAGTATGGCTTGGCTGCGCTGATCGCCGGCGGAGCCGGGGCCGTACTGTTTAAGACGGGCCTGCTGGCCAAGTTCTGGAAGCTAATCCTTGTGGCGATTGTGGCTATCGGAGGATTTATCAAGAAGATCTTCAAGTCGATTTTTGGCGGAAACGAAACCAAGATAGAAGATCCAAACAAGCAGGCAGCAGCGCAGGGATGACCGAGCTAGGGTCCTTGTTCCTGATTGTTTTTGTTGTTTATTTAATTCAATGCATCTGCTGGGTCAATCCAGACTCGGTGGTATTTGCATTGGGTCTTCGTGGGCGGGGGAAGAGAAAAAGCCGAGGCTTTGTCCTAAGCGCGGTGGATATAGCCGCCTTCTTTGGTAATCCTCTTCCACCGCTTTCTCCTCCGCTGGTGACTCATTGGCCTGCCTTCCAGCTTAATCCGGACGCACTCCTGTTTGCCGGACCCAAAGGCGAAACAATTTCCATTCCGTGGGAGAAGCTGGCCGTCACCCAATCCGGCTCCAAACTCCTCTGTAATGGAACACAAGTCTTCAAAGGCGACGAGACGCAGGTTCTACGTCATTGCGACTTGCTGCAACAGATCCGGCAAGCCAAGCGCGCTCAAAGAGAGCAGATCATTCAGACGTGGCTGCGCAAGAGCTTGAATGTGCAATCTGCTACACGCCATTTGAAGGTATTTCAGCATCGCTCTTTGTGGATCAGAATCACCTGTAATTTGCAGTTCTTTTTCCTATTCTTTTTGCTTCCTGTCGCCATCAGCATATTTGTCCCTCGAATGCTTTGGCTGACGATCTTTTTGGTAGTAGCTACATCAATTCTGCTGGCGATCGATTTTCGAGGGCTGCATCGGGAGCTGTTTACCAAGACTCCAGATTCGCATTTTAGAGATTCGCATTTTAGCGACTCGCATTTAAAAGACACACGGTTCAAAGGCACGCTTACCATTGCGCTTTCCCCACTTGCGGCAATTCGAGCATGCGACACTCTCTGTCGCGACTTGGTCGTGAACTATCATCCAGTGGCGGTAGCGGGCGCGATTTGTTCAGATAAAGAATTTGAAGCGCTAGCGGGTGAACAGCTACGCCGAGGCAAATTCACCACGTTTGCGAACCAGTGGTATCAGAAAAAGCTGGAAACCTTGATCGAACAAGTAATACGGCAAAGAGGTCTGGAACCAGAGCGGCTCTTGGCGCCCTCAACTCAAATGAGCGGCTGCGTTGTGTATTGTCCGCGATGTCTAGCCCAGTATGTAGCCGAGCGCGCCGAGTGTGCCGATTGCGGGCATGAGCCTCTGGTGGCTTTCAAAGAACCGGTTGCCCCGGCTCCAGTCGAGTAGCAGCGCGATACGAATCAAAATATTCTCTGCGTCCTCTGCTCTCTCTGCGCCTCTCCGGTGAGCTTTTGATCTTGGTTCCCCTCCGTGACCTTTGGCGGTTGCTTTCGATCTTCTTTGCGCCCTTTGCGTCGGGAGTTTACCCTGAGCGTAGCGAATGGGCGGTGGAATGGGCTTTGCGGGTTACACCGGAATCCTATACATTTTATCGGTGAAATTATCTGGAGAGGCAACGACATGAAGATCGCGAAAGATGTTACTGAACTTATTGGGCGCACGCCCCTGGTGCAATTGAACAAAGTTACAGATGGCTGCAAGGCAACCATTGTCGCCAAGCTGGAGAGCCAGAACCCTTGTAGCAGCGTAAAAGACCGCATCGGCGTAAGCATGATCCTGGAGGCGGAAAAGGCCGGAAAGATCCAGCCCGGCAAGACGGTGCTGATCGAACCTACCAGCGGCAATACTGGAATTGGTCTGGCCTTTGTGGCAGCAGCCAGAGGTTATCGAACGATTCTGGTGATGCCGGATACGGTAAGTATGGAGCGACGGGTAGTGTTGCTGGCTTTTGGCGCGGAGGTCGTTCTGACCCCGGGCGCCAAGGGGGTGCGTGGTTCGCTGGTGAAAGCCAAAGAACTCCTGGAGAAAACCCCAAACAGCGTGATGCTCCAGCAATTCGCCAATCCTGACAACCCGAAAATCCATCGGGAAACAACTGGGCCAGAGATTTGGAACGATACCGACGGCAAGGTTGACATCCTGATTTCAGGTGTCGGCACTGGCGGCACGCTGACTGGTGTGGGTGAATTCATCAAGCCTAAGAAGCCTTCATTCAAGATTGTGGCGGTAGAGCCGGCCGATAGCCCGGTGCTCTCCGGAGGCAAGCCGGCCCCGCACAAGCTACAGGGTCTGGGAGCCGGGTTTGTCCCCGATATTTTGCGCACCGACTTTATCGATGAGGTGATTACGGCCACAACCGAAGAGTCCATGAATATGTCTCGGCGGATGGCGCGCGAAGAAGGCTTGCTGGTAGGGATTTCTTCTGGCGCAGCAGTTTCAGCGGCCCTGAAAGTTGGCAACCGTCCTGAGAATGCAGGCAAGCTCATTGTGGTGGTGATCCCCAGCTTTGGGGAACGCTACTTGAGTACGCTCTTGTTTGAAGACCTCCGCAACCAGGCTGCCAAGCTGCCAACGGAAGAAGTAGTCATGTAGGAATTTGGTAATTGAGTAATTTTGTAATTGGGTAATTTTTGTATTGGGGTCTATTTGCGTGGAAGACGTGCGAAAACTCAAGATGATACGCCACTGTAATTTTTGAACTGGCAATGAAAAACTCTCTAAAGGGCGCAATTTTAGCGCCCTTTTTCTCTCGTGGATCGAACTCATAGAATTGGCGTCGAAACATGAAACGAGTGTGTGTCTTTTGCGGCTCTTCTGCTGGAGCCCGCCCTTCCTATACAGAAGCCGCCCAGTGTCTGGGTGACCTGTTGGCGAAACAGGAGATCGGCCTGGTTTTTGGTGGTGGCTGCGTAGGATTGATGGGGACCATTGCCGATGCGGTGCTCGCCCAAGGGGGAGAAGCCATTGGAGTGATTCCGGGCCTATTGGTGCAGCGCGAAATAGGTCATCAGGGCGTGACTCAGTTGCATGTAGTCAAGACCATGCACGAGCGCAAAGCGATGATGGCCGATCTCTCTGACGCGTTTATCGCCATGCCGGGCGGCTATGGCACGCTGGAGGAAATCTGCGAGATTATTACCTGGTCGCAGTTGGGAATTCAGGCGAAGCCGTGCGGCTTTTTAAACGTCGATAACTATTGGAATGGATTTCTGGAGTTTCTTGATCATGCAGTGCAAGAAGGGTTTCTTCGCCCCGAAAACCGCGACTTGGTTATGGTAGCCTCCTCGCCCAAGGAGATGCTGGAGAAGTTGATCGCCTGGAAACCGCCGCAGCACATCAAAAAGTGGCTCGACCGCGAAAGACGATAGCGCGGTCGCGACCTTCGCCGCAAATGCTCTATCATGGGAAGGGCTGAATGCTGAGGCTACTATGAAAAACTACGAAAATCTGTGCTTTGCCGCTGAAAAAGATGTTGCAGTTATCACTTTGAACCGGCCTAATCGGCGCAATGCTCTTTCCCTGGAACTCATGTTGGAGTTGATCGACTGTTTGGACCATATCGGGAAAGACCGAGACATTCGAGCCGTGATTCTAGCGGCTGCCGGCAAGGTGTTTTCTTCTGGGCACGATCTGAGCGAGATGGTTGGCCGCGACCTCAATGAATACCGGAATCTTTTCGATGTATGCTCCCAGTTGATGGAAAAGATTCAATCCATACCCCAGCCGGTAATTGCCCAGGTTCAGGGAATTGCAACTGCCGCCGGATGCCAACTGGTAGCCACCTGTGATTTAGCTGTAGCCTCAGATCAGGCGGCCTTCGCCACGCCGGGTGTGAAAATCGGCCTCTTCTGCACTACGCCCATGGTTGCAGTCAGCCGCGCAGTCGGCCGGAAGCGGGCACTGCAAATGCTGCTCACCGGTGAAATGGTAGAGGCAGTCACCGCCGCCGATTGGGGCTTGATCAACTTGGTTGTTCCGGCCGCGGAACTCGTCGAGACAACCAGAAAACTCGCAATGCAGATCACCAAGGCAAGCTCGTTGACCGTGGCGCTGGGCAAAGAAGCCTTCTATGCACAGATAGACCTCGACCAACCCAAAGCTTATGCCTACGCCAAGGAAGTAATGAGCATGAACTCACTGGCTGTTGACGCCCAAGAGGGAATTTCTGCGTTCTTAGGAAAACGAGAACCATGCTGGGTGGGTAAGTAGCCCGCATTGACCAACCTCATCATGATCAGCATTCTCGGTTTCATCGCTGGAGCATTGACGACGCTTTCTTTTGTTCCCCAGGTCCACAAGGCTTGGCGCACGCGGCGTTGCGAAGACCTTTCCTACGGAATGCTGCTGACCTTTGGCTTCGGCGTTGTCTTATGGCTGGTCTATGGCCTGCTGGTGCGGGCTGCGCCGATCATTGTCGCAAA
>DASZEU010000012.1:0-4717 GCA_035940535.1 Candidatus Angelobacter sp. | reverse complement strand
TTTTTTTGAAGATTCGGGAATGCCCTCACAATGCCTTTTGACTGCGAATTGAAACTTGCTGGGTTCATGATTCAACATGGTCCAAAACCGGGACGATCCCATTTTGAAATCGCATGGGAATCAATCTCTTTCGCGAACCATCGCGGCTATTGTTGTATTTGAAGCGAGTAAAAACGACCAGAAAGACGTTCGAAAAGAACCCCACCCGGAGACTGAATAAAAATCTTGTCTTTCGTTTAATTTGCACTCGAAATCTACCACAACTCAATGAATTCTGGTATGGAAAATTTGGAGCCATCACAACCAACCCTGCCTCCCAAGCCCTCATTTGGCCTGCACGGCTCCAAGGTCATTTTCGGGACTAATTGTCATTTTGCTCACTGGGCTGCTCTCGTTACTTATGTAGTGATGGAATTCGTGAAATGTTTCACAGAATTTGAAATACTTTTTTGGGCCACCGATCTTCGGCATTGAAAATAGGGCGTGGCTATCTTGAAAACAGCCGCGGGAGGATGCACGAGCAAACAAAGTCGCTAAACTGCCGCACTTCTTTATGATTATTAAGATTTTACCTATGATTAACTGGAGCCCTTGCAGGTTATGGTTATCCCCAAAAGCTTCGATTCTGAACTGAGAATTGAGACAAGGCGCGATTTTATTGGTTTGGGGTTAACTCAAGTACGCATTGAAGAGCAGTTTTGGTCTCGGTTGGCAAAGAGATCGCAGTCAACCTAACATTAAAATAGATTAACTCGTGATCGAGATTTCACCTGTCCCACTGAAGCAGGACTTCGTTGCGATTTTACTTGTACCCATCACGGTCCGTCTCTGCCGTACTCAGTAGCCTATCGCCAACCGTCGCTGCTTAGGTGGGACTGCATATCAATCACCAAGGCAAGATGATTTGTCTTTCCCTGCGCGCGGCGGCATCATACAATTCAACTGCATTCATGAGCACTAGAAATAATAGAAGCGATTACGACGATGTCGATTCCTCTGATGATCTTTCCAAAAACCAGGAACATCGACCCACGACAAGCAATGAAAAAGATGTTCTCAACTTCTGGCGTAGAATGCTCAATCTCTTGCTTAGAACTTTCAACTTCTTCATTAGGATTCCCAAGCACATACGAAACAACCATGAACAGCTCAAAGAGCGCAAAGTGCATCAAAAGCTGTCGGTTTGGTTGAATCTCTTTACTGTTATTCTCACTACCTGTCTCGTTGGCGCTACAGCTTATTATGTAAGTGTAACCAGCAAACAACTTGAGGCAATGAATTCCAGTATCCAGCAAACCGGGGAACTGCTGAAAATTGCTGATCGTCAAGTAACCGCGGCTGCAGATGCTTATAGGCCATGGATTGGGCTTGCCGGCGATATTAAGGTTCGTGAACCCGCAGACATTCAGTTTGCTTCTGGTCATGTGAGCCTCCTGACTTCTATCTCATATACGTTCAAAAACTTTGGTGGCTCTCCAGCCCTTCGTTTCAATCATAAAATCTGGTTAGATCCAATCGAAGATGGGGATAGGAAACCGGATGCTCAGACAGCGTGCGATGATCTAAAGGCTCAAAGCAAGAAAGACGGAGGCGCTACGATCATGCCCGGTGCACAAATGAACATTGATGTTAGTGTGCCTAAGACCCTTCCTGCGACTTTAAGAGACATCCGAAAAGGCGCATGGCTCGTAGGATGTGTGGTGTATGAAGACACCATAGGTCGCTTTCACCACTCGAAAATATTGCTTCAGTCGTCTCCTGCTGACGCTCAAATTAGAGTCAATGCTGCCACCGAACAACGCATCGTCTTTGCTCCCTTTACCGCCTTCCAGTTGATGGCAGAAGAAGCAGACTAAGGCAGCGGCAATGTCCTTTGTTATGAGGGATATGCCACTCTATCAAACGTAGGAATTGCCTCTTGGCATGTCTTTGCTGAACCGAAGGTGGAGTTTTGCTCCTCCTTGCAGCATCAAAGCAATCACCAGGGAAGAATTTCCATCTATTGCCGACCATAAGAGGCTGCCTTGGACCTGCTCGTTGCACCTTTGGACTCCAATGCTCTTATTGGCGGGATGGAGGTGCGAATGATGGCTGTTGCCGCTGTCGAGTGTATTGGTGTGGAGTGTTCCGAGACCACCACCAAGGTAAAAGCAATGGGACTTCTGCAATCTTATACCGGCAAGAGCACATGGGAGCCTGAGGCGAAGCGGCGCGCCGAGCAAGCTGTGGCAGCCATCCAGAGCAGCATGAAATAGTAGGCGGTGCCGGAGAATCCATGAGACCAGCCAGGGACGGGTTCTCCGGCGCTGCCGGCAAGTCTTTCGTCTTCGATCCGGCCAAGCCAAGACGGTCGGCGAGAGGCCAAAAGGATCAGCCAGATTCAGGATACTCCTCTAACAAAACCTACGGACAAGCAGGAGAAGCAATTCGCTTGTTTCGTCTTTTCATTCTCCGTGTTGGACTGTGCTAAAGATTTTTTCTAGCGTTTAGATCATCTTCGTCGTGGCTGTGCTTTTCAAGTGGTAAAGCACTTTCGATCACCTTTGCTACTTTCTGCATCAACTCTTCGCGTGAACCGAATGACTTCGGGTCCATCGGCGGATGAAAAATTACTGTGGCTGTGCCGCCTTTGCAGAGCGAGCTTCCTTTGGGCATGATTTCGGCTGTCCCCACCAAGGTCACTGGCACGACAGCAATTCCGGTTTCCATTGCCAGGTGAAACGGTCCTTTTTTGAATGGAAGCAGGCGTCCATCGGCAGAGCGGGTGCCTTCGGGATAGACCATCATATTGATGCCGTGGCGCATGACCTCACCTGCGCGGCGGATGCTCTCAATGGCCGATTCACGATTGCGGCGATCGACTGGAACAAATTCTCCCATGGTGAATGCTCTGGACAATATGGGAATCCGCCAAAGCTCCTTCTTGACTAGCACCGAGGTCCGCCGGGGAATCAGCGTAACGAGAATCGGCGGATCAATGTTCGAGACGTGGTTCGACATGAAGATGTAGGTCCCCTTGGGATTGATCTGTTCCAGGCCGCGGACCTGCACTCTAGTTCCGGTAAGCCAGACAGCCGCCCGCGTGATCGCCATCGCGGTCGCGTAAAGCAAATCAATTTTGCCGGAGATAAATGTCCAGGGAAATAAGACCAGCGCGCCCGGCGGAACTGTCAGCAGCAGGAACACGCCCGCAAGTGCAGTACGAAGAAATGCGATCATGACCGCTGTGCCGCCCGCAACTCCTCCAGCCTGCGGGGCAGTTTTTCATAGATTCCGCCAAAGCCGCCATTGGAGAGGATGGCTACAACATCCCCGCTACTCAAGTCGGGCGCCACAGAGGCGACAATGGCGTCCGCATCTTTGAATTCACGCGCCGGCTTATGCAGTTTGGTAAGACCAGAGACCACTGACTCGACGGTGAGCCGCTCATCTTCCGGCACGGCCTCCGGTTTGAAGATGCTGGCAATCACCACCTGATCAGCCAACGCCAGGCTTTTGACCAGTTCCTTCTCGAAGACTTTGCGGCGCAGCGTGTTGGATCGCGGTTCAAAGATGGCCCACAATCGAGTACCCGGATAGCGAGTGCGAATAGCCTTCAAGGTCTCGGCAATCGCCGTAGGATGATGAGCAAAATCATCAATAATGGTGATGCCATCCACCCGGGCTTTTACCTCCAGGCGGCGCTTCACACTCTTGAACGATCGGAGAGCTTCCGCAATCGCTTGTGGACCGATACCGTAATGCGCGGCCATAGCTGCTGCCGCAGTGGCATTCAGCACATTGTATTCTCCGGCCAGAGCGAACTCGAACTCTGCCCACGGCTTACCTTCCTTTAGAACAGACCACAAAGTTCGTTCTGGCTCAAACCGGATGTCCACAATCTGCCAATGCGAGTCTTGCTTCATTCCATAACGTTCTACTGGGCAAAATGCGCGGGCAACGCATTCATCTATGTTGACGCTCGCGTCATAAGCAATCGTTTTTCCTCTGCGGGGAACCAAGTTGACCAGGCGCTTAAAAGCAGTCTTGACCGCCTCCAGATTGGCGTAGATATCGGCGTGATCAAATTCTACCGAGGTCAAAACGATGGACTGCGGGAAGTAATGCAGGAACTTGGGTCCCTTGTCGAAGAAGGCGGTATCGTATTCGTCACCTTCAATGATGAAATGCTTCCCTTGCTTCAAAGCAAAGCTGCTGCTGAAGTTTTCTGCGATGCCTCCGATCAGAAACGATGGATCCTTCCCCGCCGACTGAAATATCCAGGAGAGCATGGAGGTTGTTGTCGTCTTGCCGTGAGTGCCGGCCACCACAACCGGCTCACGCGAACGAAGGAAATATTCGTAAAGAATGTCGGGCAAAGAACGAAATGGGATGCGCTCATCGAGAACGTGTTCGATCTCGGGATTGCCACGCGAAATGGCGTTGCCGACCACCACCAAGTCGGGCCGGGGCTTCAAATTGGTCTCAGCATAAGGCTGGGCCACGGAAATATTGATAGAAGCCAGAAAATCCGACATGGGCGGATAAGCCGCAGCATCGGAGCCCGTAACTTTAAAACCGCGCTGTTTGAGCAAACCGGCGAGCGAAGCCATCGCCGTTCCGCAAATACCAATCAGGTGAATATGCTGCTGATCACTCACGGTTCAAGAGTAGCAGGAGATTTGATAATTGGGTAAGTTGGTAATTGGGTAATTTTCTGGCGAGCCGGTAAGAGCCT
>DASZEU010000011.1:0-8284 GCA_035940535.1 Candidatus Angelobacter sp. | reverse complement strand
CACCCGCCATCTTCGAGAGCTGAACGGTAAGACCCAAAGGGATGATTGGCCATAGCGATTATGACGTTGTTGTAGTGGGCGGCGGGCCTGCTGGATCCGCCGCGGCGTTGTCGCTTGCACGAGCGGGCTGCTCAGTTGCAATTCTTGAGCGTTCCGACTACAGCAAATCTCGCGTTGGCGAAACGCTGCCGCCCGCGGTGAAAGTGCCTCTGGCTCAACTGGCATTGTGGGAGACGTTTCTCCAGCACTCGCCGCTGGCCTCCCCAGCGGTTTACTCCGCCTGGGGAGCTGAGACTCTCAATGAGCAAAATCACTTCTACAATCCCTATGGGAACGGCTGGCACGTTGATCGCACCCGGTTCGACCTGATGCTGGTGGGCGCCGCACAGGGGGCGGGTGCAACTCTGATCGCGCCGGCACACAGCGTCTCCTGTAAAAGGAACAACTCCGGCAGTTGGGATGTCTGGTTTCGCAGTGGCCAGAACCGCTCCGGGTTGTGCGTGCGATTCATTGTGGATGCAACAGGAAGACATTCCATCATCGCCAGGCAATTGGGAAGCCGCCGTGTCTTGCACGATAACCTTGTCGGCATTGTTGGATTTTTCGCCCCAACCCCGGTTGGACAGCCTCATATCACGCTGGTTGAAGCGGTGAATAATGGATGGTGGTATTCAGCTTCGCTTCCCGACTCTCGCCTGGTGATTGCCTTCATGACCGATGCAGACCTGTATGCCTGCGGTGAAAGGCATTCCGCAAAGAAATGGCTTGACCAACTGTGCCATACCGTACACACCCGGACGCGGACTGATGGAACGTCCCTCGTTTCCGGACCATTCGTGATTCAGGCCAATAGTTCCCGGCTCGATCAGCTCTACGGCGACGGCTGGCTAGCGGCCGGTGACGCTGCCGCGGCCTTCGATCCGATTTCAGGACAGGGCATCTATCGAGCTTTGGACTCTGGTATCAACGCCTCAATCGCGGTTCGGGGTTCTTTGATTGGTAACTCAATAGAAGTAGCAAGCTATGGCAGTCGAATAGTGAGCGTTTTCGACAGTTTTCTCGTCCAAAGGCAAAGGTACTACCGCCAGGAAAAGAAATGGGCTCATTGTGAATTCTGGCGGCGAAGACGAGCCGCACCTTAAACAAAAAACAAACCATCGCCGATGTTTCGGCGCGAACAGGCCAAACGCCCAAGCGGTACTTCGAGAACTAGTTACTTTCGGGGTAATCCCCAAGGGCAGTCTTAGGTCCTTAGTAACTCATCGGGCAAAATAGTGAACCGTGTGCATCAATACCACAATCACTTGTGGTGCAAGTGGACATTAAATACAAAATCTTCGGGATTGTATTGGCACAAAAGGCCAATGAACCCCCGGAAAACACGACTAATACCAGAAGAAACCCGAAGTTCCTGCTTGACCTGCCAGTATTAACCTAGTTATAACTCGCAATGACCTGAAGTTTTCCCCCCGAGAAAACATAAACGGATGTTTCGCCGCAGGCCTCATGGGTGCGGGGCCGACAACCCACTGTGGAAAGGCTACAAGTTATGGCAGCAGATTCGCGTGAGGTAATGAATATTCGCCAGGCATCGCAATACCTGGGGGTCAGTCCGGACACACTTTATAAGTATGTTACGGAAGAAAAAATCCCTGCGTTCAAATTGGGGAACCGCTGGAAATTCAAGAAGACGATCCTGGACCAGTGGATGGAACAAAAGAGCACCATGAACATGAGCAGCGCCAAGAAAAAGCCGAAGGCGGCGCGAGCAGCATTAGGACGATAGACGACCGAGAGAATTCAGGAAATTAAAGAGAAGGCGGCAGGCATGTTTGGATCAGCGAAGTCGATTGTGGGATTAGACATAGGCTCCAGTTGCATAAAAGCCATTGAACTGAAGCGCTCGAAAGGCGAGGTCCAAGTCTCGCATTTGGGCGTGGAACCGCTGGCCAGCGATATTGTGGTCGACTCCATGATCGTTGACTCCGGCAGCGTTTCCAGCGCCATCAGCAAGATTTTCGGCGAGCACAGCATTAAGACCAAATCGGTGGCAACCTCGGTGAGCGGCCACTCGGTGATTGTGAAGAAGATTGCCGTGCAGCCCATGACCGAAGCCGAACTTTCCGACAGCATCACCACCGAGGCTGCACAGCATATTCCGTTCGATATCGCCGACGTGAATGTAGATTTTGACATCCTGAACCCCGAGGAGCAGGGCTCGCACATGGATGTGCTGCTGGTGGCGGTGAAGAAAGACAAGATCCTTAACTACACCAATGTGCTCTCATTGGCAGGCAAGGCGCCGGCTGTGGTGGATATCGACGCATTTGCTTTGCAAAATTGCTATGAATACAACTACCAGCCCGGCCATGATTCCACGGTAGCCCTGCTGAATCTGGGCGCCAGCGTAATGAATATCAACATCGTCAAGGGGACCACACCGCTCTTCACACGCGATGTCAGCGTTGGCGGCAATCAGTATACGGACTCCTTGCAGAAAGAGCTGGACCTAAGTTTTGACGATGCCGAATCGCTTAAGCTAGGCAAAAAAGTCGGGACCGTCAGCGAAGATGCCAAGTTGCCAATTCTGCAGCAGGTGACGGAAATTATCGTGCTGGAAATCCAGAAAACCTTTGACTTCTTTCGCGCCACTGCTTCTGGCGAACATATTGAACGAATTTACCTGGCAGGTGGCTCGTCCAAGGTGCCAGGTCTGGTGGAAGCGCTACGGCAAGAGTTTTCATTACCGGTGGAGATACTGAATCCCTTTCAGCGCATCATGCCGCCGGCGGATTCCACTGAAAACGAAATCCTCGAACAGAACCCGGGACAACTCGCGGTTGCGGTGGGTTTGGCCCTTAGGAGCTTTGAAGATCTATGATCCGCATTAATCTACTTGGGATTCCTAAAACAAAGCGAGGCAAGCGAGCGGCTGCGCCCTCAATGCCAGGTGAAGGCCCCAGCCCCGTATTCCTGGGCCTGATCATGTTTCTGGCAGTAGGCGCTGTGCTCGGATACCTCTATCTCCAGGTCAACAAGGAGCATGACCGCCTGGAAAGTGACCTGCAGGTGGCTATCCGGGAGAACCAGCGTCTGTCGGAGGTGAAGGCCACCTACGAAAAGACACAAAAGGAATCTGAGCAGTTCAGGCGCCGTGTCCAGGTCATCGACCAACTGCAGCAAGCGCGGACTGGTCCAGTTGATTTCCTGAACCAGGTTGCCAACACCATCAACAACACCGATGCCGTATGGCTTCAGGCCATGACCGATGATGGCCGTAGCATTAATTTTATCGGCATGGCTCTTAGCCCCAATGCCGTTGCCGACCTCATGGTCAATCTTCAGAAAACCGGCCTTTTTAAGACGGTGGAAATTAAGGAGACCTCCCAGGACAGCACGGTGAAAGAAATGCAGGCCTTCAAATTTGAATTGATTTGCGAGAAAGCCTCTGGGCAACCACAACCGCAAGCGCAACCTAAAACTGACAACAAGAAAGCACAAGCATAACTTCGATCGGCATTGAGCGTGAGTGAGAAGGCTGAATTATTATGGCGAAATTTGATGAATTAGGACTCTTGGCAAAAGCAGGCATCCTGCTGGTCGTATTTGCCGCTATAGGGGGAGCTGTTTATTACTTCGTTTTGATCCCCAAGTACAAGGAAAACGAGGAAGTCCGCGCGAAGCTGGCCGAGAAGCAGGCAGAGAACAGCCGGCTTAAAGATGTGGAGAAGGATCTGGACAAGCTGCGTGTGCAACTGGCTCAATTGCAGATCCAGTTGGAACTGCAAAAGAAGATTGTCCCGGCCGACAAGAACGCTGATGAATTCATCAAGCTGCTTCATGACAATGCGGCCGGCGCCGGAATCGAAATACGCCGTTATACCTCGATGCCCGTCAGCAACAAGGAGTTCTACACCGAGATACCGTTCCAAATTGATATTGATGGACCTTATTACTCGGTCATGAATTTCTTCGAGCGCATCGGCAAGGCAGAGCGCATTGTGAATGTCGGCAGCCTGCAGATGTCCAATGTTGCGAATCCGGGCCCCTCGAAAGTCAAGACTACTTATACCTTTGCTCCAGGGGAGTCGGTAGTTGCCAGTTGCACGGCAACTACATTCTTCAGCCATGACCTGCAGGCGGATCTGCCTGCATTGCCGCCCAAGAGGTAGATTGACAAAGGAAGAGACATGAAGCCAATTCAAATTTTCGCTCTTGCAGCAGCCCTGGTCGCAAGCACCGCGGCGCAAACGGGTGGCCAGACTACCGATGCAGCGGCTCCGTCCACGGCTAAATCTCAGCAACCGGCGGGCACAGATTCAAAAAAGAAGGATTCGGCCAAGCCTAATGCTGCGTCGAAGAAGGCTACCAGCTCGCCTCAAGCAGGCGGAATTAAAGTAATTGTTCCAACTACTGCCGGCAGTCAGACTACCTCCTCGAGCAATAAGAACGCGGCCAAGCCTGCAACTCCTGCCAGTTCCAAAACATCTGCGGGTGCGAAGCCAGCAGCCCAGCCGGCAGCCACCAGCAAGTCTTCCACTTCTGCTGCAAGTGGATCATCCACGGTGGCAAAAAAACCGGCTGGAACCACAACAGGCAAGGGTACCCAGACGAACGGTGCAACCTCGTCAACGGGCACAGCCCAGGGCGGCAAGACAGCAGCGTCCGGAAAAGAGGGCAGTCACCCTGTAACCGGCCAGAGCAAGCAGACCGCTCCGGTGCTGAAAGTCACTCCCCCTTCCAAGCAGACAGCGACTCAGAAGAACGCCTCCAAAGGCACGACCAAGACTGGGCCGGTGGTGAGCAAGATACCGCAACCTCGCATCGTGCCGAAGAAGCCCTCAAAAGAAGAATTAGTTGTAGCTTCCAGGGCGTCTTCGAAAATCTCGAGCGGGGGAAGGCGGGACCCTTTTGTAAGTCCAATTCGTGCTGCCAGCCCAAAGACTCCTGAAGGGCCGAATTGTTCGACAGGAAAGCGGTGCCTCGCTATCAATGAGTTGATCGTTCAGGGAACAGCCAAAGACACCGACGGCAAGATGATGGCGATTGTGGCCGGCGGCAGCCATCGGTCTTATTTCCTGCGCGAAAACGACCAGGTTTTCAACGGAAGCGTCCAGAAGATAACCAACGATTCCGTGATCTTCCGGGAATCGGTTACCGACAGCCTTGGACGGCAGAACACCCACGAGGTTGTGAAAAAAGTTAACCCCAGCTAGTGGCAGGAATTGAACCAACGGAGTAGCTCAGTTCGGGAAGTGTCTAAATAGTAAACAAGTATTTGCAGTTCGGGCCGAACCCAGGGGAAGTAGTATAGCCATCGTAGGGCTGGCTAATTCTAAGCGGAGGAAGGGTAGGTAACCCTTCGCAATTCGCGCACGCCACGCGAGAATTTCTCACGGCGTGAGGGAGACAAAGTAATGATGAGGCTAAAGCAACTGCTAGGAATCATCCTGTTGGCTGTTCTGACGACAACAGTGGCTGCAGGTTCCTCTTCGCAACTGGCGGGTATCCGTGTGGAGCACCAGGACAATGCCAGCTCGGTTACCATCCACGCGAACGGAACATTTACTCATACTGAATATCGTCCAACCGACACCTTGATGCTGGTTGACCTGGCAGGGGTATCTATCGCTCACCAGGATCCCGCAATCCACAGCATTTCGAGTCCGGGAGTGCAGTCCTATCGCATCGTCGGTTATCGATCCGTCAGTGGCACGGATGTGGCGCGGATTGAACTGAATCTGGCCAAGGGCGCCGTGGTAAAGGTCAATGATGTCGAGAGTGGAATAGAACTCCACATCAGTGGCGGGCCTGCCACGGCCGTTGCCAAACCGGCCGCTGCAACGCCCAAGCCGGCAACCGAGAATGCTCCGGCCAGCGTTACTCCTCAAAGTGCGCGGACCAGCCATATCAATAACATCGCCGTAGCGCGCGGCAAAGACAGCCTCAACATCGAGGTCACCGGCACTGAGCCCATGACCGCTAAGACGATGAAGCTGACCAATCCCGATCGCGTTGTGGTAGACATCCCAAACTCCGTGCTGGAAGGCCATTCTCGCGAAATCCCCGTCAACAGCAACGATGTGAAAGACGTCCGGGCCGCTCGTTACCAGGCTACCCCACCAGCTACGCGGGTTGTCGTGGACATGAGCGCCATGCACGATTTTGAAGTTGTGCCTTCGGTTAACAAGCTGGTGCTCAGGCTGAAGAATCCAGAGCCTGCGCGGCAGAGTGGGCCCAGCGCGTCCACCGTAAAGAGCTATGACGCAGCTCTGCCACCCGCGGCTGCCCCGGCTGCAATCACCGGCAAACCGCCTGTTTTAGAGCCGACCGCTTCGGCATCGGTCGCTTCCCCGTCAGTGGTTGCACCATCAGTCGCTCCCCCTTCAAACCAGTCAAAAGCAGAGCAAGGCAACACTCCTCAAGTAGTTCCAGTAAAGACTCAAGACGCGGCGCAAAGCCCTGCTAAGGCGCAGGATGTTGTGATGGTGAGTCCGGTATTTACTACCAAAGAAACAACCAACACCGAAGACACGCCGGATACCAAGAACGTCTCCAACGTCTCCAATGTCTCTGAAGAGGCGCAGTCCAGAGCGAGCCGTGCTGCTTCGCATTTCGCCAATCCTGGCCCAGCAGTACCTGCCAGTAACCGGCCGAGCCTGCCTGGGACAAGCGCCAGCCTCTCTGCTCAACCTACTGTAGTAAATGCCGCTCTTCAGCAGCAACAACAAGCGCAGGTCCAAGCCGCAGCAGGGTCCACGCCGACCACGAGTTGCGCTACCGGGCGCTACACCGGCGAGCCGGTCAACATGGATTTGAAGGACCTCGATCTGAAGGATTTCTTCCGTTTCATCAAGGAGATCAGCGGTCTTAACGTGATCGTCGATCCAAGCGTGAAAGGCCAGGTAACTATTGATGTCACGGACATTCCTTGGGACCAGGCGTTAGCGCTGGTATTGAGAAACAACAGCCTGGAGTGCGAGTTGCAAGGTAACGTGCTACGCATCGCTACCCTGGACACGCTACGTGCTGAGGCCGAAGCCCGCAAGGCGCAACAGGATGCTCAGGCTTTGCAGATTCCGAGACAAACCTTTACCTGGTATCTAAGCTATGCGCACGCTAAAGACGTCGTGCCCATCATCAAGAAGTTTCTTTCCACACGCGGCGATGTGATTTCTGACGACCGCAGCAATGCGTTGGTCGTCCAGGACATTCCTCAAACCCTGCCCACCATCCAGTCCCTGTTGAAGGAGTTGGACCGCAGGACGCCGCAGGTCGAAATTGAAGCTCGCGTGGTGGCCGCGACCCGAACATTTACGCGTGATATAGGTACACAACTTGGCTTCGGCTGGGGCAGCGGTACAACGGCTACGGGAGGAACCTCTGCCACGGGCGGTCCTAGCCCCATTACTATCGTAAACCCTACAGGAGCGCCGCCCGTGCAATTCCTTACGGTCCCGGGCACCGGCTCGGGCACTACGGGCAATTCTATTCCGCTGTTCTCAAACTTGGCGGCCATCGCCCCCACCAGCGGCCTTTCGTTCACCAACTTCACCAATAACTACCGGCTGGATTTCATTCTGACCATGGCGGAAAGCCGGGGGCTGGTAAAGATTCTGTCTCGTCCGCGTATCACTACTTTTAACAACCTGCTCGCGCTGGTCAAGCAGGGCACGCGTATTCCGGTAGTCACGCAGGCCCAATTGGGCGGCCCGCCCACCGTTCAATATATTGACGCATTCCTGCGGCTCCAGGTAACACCGCAGATTACCTCTGACAACACCATCTTTCTTCAGTTGGACCTGGAGAACACCGTTCCCGATTTCAGCCGTGTGACTGGTACGCAGTTGAATCCCTCGCTGATTACACAACAAGCTACAACCAACGTCCTGGTTACCGACGGCGGCACGGTTGTGATCGGCGGAGTGATCCAAACCCAGAACTCGGTGGCGATCAACCAGGTTCCTTTGTTGGGAAGCATTCCGTTGCTTGGCAACGCTTTCAAACATTCGGTGGTCAACACCTCAACCCAGGAGTTGATCTTCTTCATCACGCCCAAAATTGTTCAAACCTAATTCAGGTTGCACGGAACGACTCGTGCAATCAATCTTTCCCGGCACGCGCACAGCGCGTGCCGGACTTGTTGGTGTGCCGAGCATGTTCGACAGTTTGGAGGTGAAAGTCCTCTTCACAACCTGATGGAGGTGAAGTGATAGCGAAACGCAAGGGTGTGGCCGTGAGGTTACATCTGAAAGAAGCGTGGAGCAAAAGTGCGAGCCGATGG
>DASZEU010000010.1:0-6592 GCA_035940535.1 Candidatus Angelobacter sp. | reverse complement strand
ACAGGCCCACCGGAAGCACGGCCTGGGATCCATGCTGATGAAAGCCGCGCTTGATAGCGCTCGCCGCCTTGGAACCACGGCCACTGCACTGGAGGCCAATCCTGGTCCAGGCAGCATCTCTAAGCAGGCCTTGGTTTCCATCTATCAAAAGCTTGGATTCAAGAATAACGGGATGAGCACCAAGGGCAATCCGATCATGGCAATTCAGGGAAAGATCGCATTACCGCGTGTGCAATATAATGAGACATCTTCACGTAACGCAAAAAAGCCCATACCACACTTAGGGCCACCGGATCTTCGAATCTTGCAACCTAAGCTGGCTTCAGATTCCATGAACTTGGCAACTCATCCGGCCGCCATGATGCCCGGCCATGTTGTACCTGCGATGCATGTATCAAAGTCCGTAATTCAACGTGCTCAAGCTGTAAACGCAGATGTCACCCAGCAAGATCTGGCGGATCAATTGGAATCGCTCCCGGAAGTCAGGCTCATCGCCAGCACCGCGGACATAAGAGCACAAGTGGACGAATATATGAGGGGAGGGGGCTTCGCGATCAAGGTAGTAAGTGCCGCCAGACTAGGCCGCGAACGCGCAACGACCTTCCAGTCGATTGCTCTATTCCAGTACATGTATGACAATGCACTAAGAATCCATTCCGTCGCTACAGCCGCATTGAAACAAGTCCAAGCTAACAATGCGCGGTGGAACATCATTGAGGCGTTGCAGGCAATCATCTTGGGTAAGACAGAATTGGGTCTTTTTGATGGAGGCGTCGAGGGTCGCGCGGGGGTCGCGCTACAGCTCATCAACCGCACTGCATCATTCTTATCATGGCTCAGAGAAGGGCGAGTCCTTTTGACCAACGGCACACCCAGGAACAGGCTTGAGCTAACTAGGTTTCTGGATAGCTGGTCAGGCAATTTGGACGCAAAAGCTTACGGCAGAAGATTGTTTAGCTTGCAGCATGAGCGCGCTATACATGCAGGGGCTCAAACAATAGATGCTCAATGGACTGTTAACAGCACGCAAGTTGTGCCGCACAACGAAAACAATCAGACGGCACTTGGAGACCGCAATGTATTTTTAGACAGCTTTTTCCTAACAGTACAATGGGACGATGTGGAGATTCATGATCCTAACATTCAGGTTGATCCACAGAATCCTGAGGCAAACGGAGAGTATAACTTGAGTCTGGGCCAGCAGGCCCGCTTCACCGTCAGGGTCTTGGACATAGACGCTAATCAGGCAACGGTACGAGTTATGGCCCGATTATGATGGCTTCACCCGTTTTGCCTCATTGGTGGTGTAGCCAATGTTACGGACGCAATCAAGAATGAAACCAGCAAGCATTGGCGTCCCTCTTTCCCAATCCTCTATCTGGGATTTACAGCGAAAATATTTCCAGGTGCGCGGAATCGGTGCATGGAGTACAGGTGAGGTCCCCCAAAGAGTTACCTCGAATCGCTGGATCGCTCAGGCTTATGCACAGATGGTACTAGGCTGGCTGCGCGACTGGCACGGCGAGATCGCTTCCGGCCAGCCGCTGTATGTGATTGAGTTGGGATGCGGCAATGGCCGCTTTGGTCATGGATTTCTCCAATACCTTCTGCATCCACCGGGTCCTGTACACCGGCAAATCGATATCCGATACATTTACACCGACCTCACCAGGGACAATCTTGATTTCCTGCGCTTACACCTGTCGTTGCGGCCGTTCGTGATTACGGGGCAAGTGGATTTTGCCCGTCTTGATGTCGAGGCAGATGCCGAACTGCATCTCATCGAGAGCGGCCTTCGGCTTGATGCAGCCACTGTTAAAAACCCGGTTGTGGTGATTGCCAACTATGTTTTTGACGGAATCCGGCAGGATTGCTTTCGAATCACAGCCGGCGAGATGCAGGAGACCCGGGTATGGCAGGCCCAGGAGCAAGACCTGGCCGAGGCTGGCCCTGCCGAGCAGTTATCGGCCCTCGAACTCGCCTATGATCACTACTCATTTACGGGCCCCTACTACGAAGAACCGGCGTGGAACTCAATATTGGAGACATACCGGCACTTGGGTGAGGGCTATCTGTCGTTTCCGTGCGGCGCGCTGCAAGCCATCAGCAATCTGCGCCGTTTGTTCCCTGGACGACTGTTGCTTCTTTCGGGCGATAAAGGCCACATCCATGAACCCACCGTTTTGGAGCCGGCATTTCCTGAGCTTGACATTCATGGAAGCTTCTCCATGATGGTCAACTATGATGCTGTGAGCAAGTATGTCGAGCATTGTGGCGGACGATGCCTGCGCACTTCGCGCCTGATATCGCCGTTGCAAGTCGTGGCTTGCCTGTTCGGTGAGCCGCGCGGCGGATACCATGAGACTCTTCTGGCTTATGACGAGGCCATTGAGCAACGCGGTCCCGACGATTTTTTCTGCCTTGTCAAGAGCTTGGAGCCGTGCTGCGAACAGTTGAGCCTTGAGCAACTAATCGCGTACGTGCGTTTCAGTGGTTGGGACCACGCGGTTTTCCTGGATTGTTTTTCGGCGTTCCTCCGCCACGCGCCGGCGGCCTCGGAAGTGGACCGCGCAGACTTGAGACAGATGGTGGAACGTATCTGGCAAACATATTTTCCTCTTCGCGAACCTCTTGATGTGGCCTTTCATCTGGGCGCGTTGTTGGTAGAGATAGGCTGTCCACAGGACGCCTTGGAATATTTTCAGTTTTCGCTGGAGCTGTATGGCCGCCATGCGACAACGCTGATGAACATGGCAATGTGCCACGCACGCCTGGAGCAGTGGAAGGAAGCGCTGGAACGGATTTCACAGGCGTTGGAGATGGAAGGTAATGCTGAAACCATTCAGGAACTTCACACACAAGTTCTTGCTGCGATGGAAGAATCAAAAAGAAAGCGCAGATGAAAACCTGTGTCGCCCCTACGGGGCTTAGGATTAATCTTTAAGCTATCCCAGGGTTCCGCTACGCTTCACCCTGGGCTACGTTGGTCCGCCCCTTATCGGAGGCTGGATCATCTTGAGTTTCAAATTGCCTCGAGAATCCTTAAGTGAACAAAGGCGACGGCAGGTTGTTTTCAAAATCCGTGCTGGCTATCTTACTGTTGCTGCTTGCCATCTAATCGGAAGAGGGGTTTGGCCTAATTTGCCACGCCGGACGGAACCCTGAGGAATCGCTGAAACGCCGAGGTGAAATCATGAAAACCCATCTAGCAAAGCTCTTTTGCTTGACCACACTGCTATGCACGGCATTTGCTTTTCAAGGCAGTGGCTGGAAAGAGTATGCCTACCCACAGGACGGATTTTCGGTCTCCGCGCCCGTGACTCCGAAAATGGAGAGAGAGAAAACCCAATCGGCTGCCGGCGGTAACGTTGAATTGCACTATTACGGCATCCCACTGGCTGATAACTCAGGGTTCATGGTGGTGGTAAGTCCTGTGCTCCCCAATGACCAGCGGTCTCCGCAACAGCTCTTGGTAGACGCCAAAGCCGGGGCGGTGGATTCGGTCAATGGCAAACTTATTTCCGAAACTCCAGTATCGTTAGGAAGTAATCCGGGTATCCAAATAGAGTTTGAGGCGGGTGATCACCACTCACGAAACCGTTACTACGTAGTTGGAAGGAAATTGTATCAGCTTGCTGCCCTGGCTCCTCAGGGCAAGCCCATTCCGGCGGATGCAGACCGGTTCTTTGGGTCTTTCCAGTTGGTCAAGTGAACCACCTAGCCTGTTCACCGCAAAGGTCGCTAAGGAGCGCAAAGGACACAGTCGGTTTTGTTCTGGCCCTTGTCTGCGTGTTCGCATCCTTCTATAGTGTCTGATTCGTACCGTTTGCCCTCGAATCATTTATTTCAAATGCAGACGCAAAACTCAAGAGATGGATCGCCTGTGATCACTGCGGCCGTCGTTCAGGCAGCCTCTGTTACTTTTAATCGAGAGCTCACTTTGGAAAAGTTGCTGGACCTGACCTCGAAGGCTGCGAACCAGCACGCCCAACTCGTCCTTTTTCCTGAAGCCTTTGTCTCGGGCTATCCGCGTGGCCTGGATTTCGGGGCAGTGGTCGGCTCACGCACTCTGGAGGGTCGCGAAGATTTCCGCCGCTATTGGGAGAGCGCGGTCGATATACCCGGACCCGCTGTCGAGATGCTGAGCAAGGCGGCCCGCTCCAACTCCGTATACCTGGTTGTGGGAGTCATCGAGCGCGACCACGGCACTCTCTATTGCTGTGTCCTCTTCTTTGCTCCCGATGGTGTCTTTCTGGGTAAGCATCGCAAGCTGATGCCTACAGCGTCGGAGCGCCTCGTCTGGGGTTATGGCGATGGCTCTACCATGCCGGTATTTCAGACTCCTCTGGGACGCCTGGGTGCGGTAATCTGCTGGGAAAACTACATGCCTTTGATGCGCATGTACATGTATTCCAAAGGCATTGAGATTTACTGCGCGCCTACGGCGGATCATCGCGAGAGCTGGGTGGCCTCCATGCAGCACATTGCGGTGGAAGGACGCTGCTTCGTTCTTTCCTGCAACCAATTCAATCGCCGCCGCGACTTTCCCAAGGAATACAAAACAGGTTTTGGCGACGCTCCTGAAACCGTAATTTCACGCGGTGGCAGTTGCATCGTCGATCCCTTCGGCAAATTTCTTGCCGGACCAAATTTCGAAGACGAAACAATTCTGGTGGCCGAACTGGATCGCAACCAGATACCACGGGCCAAGTTCGACTTTGACGCAGTAGGACACTATGCCCGCCCCGATGTCTTCCGCATGATCGTGGATGAGCGGCCGAAGCCGGTTGTAAGCTCGGAGCAAGCTGTGAAACTCGATGAACCATAGGAGACACACTTGAATTGGGTAAGTGGCTAATTTTGTAATTGGGTAATTGAAAGGCCGGGATGCCATCTTCAAATTTACCCAATTACCAAATTACGCATTTACCCAATCCTCTTCGCCATGATCACCAAAACAGAGATTCAAGCCGCTGGCCAGCGCATTGCCCCTCATGTCCGCCGCACGCCGGTTATGGCGATGGAAGAAGATGCGTTTGGCATCGATGCGCAAATCTATCTCAAGCTGGAGTCCCTTCAGCATACCGGGTCATTCAAGCCACGTGGGGCTTTCAACTGTATTCTTAGCTCCTCCGTTCCGGCTGCTGGCGTCATTGCCGCTTCTGGAGGCAACCATGGCGCTGCTGTTGCTTACGCTGCCCAAAAGTTGGGACTGGCGGCTGAGATCTTTGTTCCGACAATCTCTTCTCCCAACAAAGTCGAGCGGTTGCGGCAGTATGGGGCAAAGGTGAATGTGATCGGCAACGCGTATGCCGAAGCTCTTGCCGCCAGCCAGGAAAGAGCAAGCGTTACTGGAGCTTTAAGTATTCATGCCTACGATGATGCTCGGGTGCTGGCCGGACAAGGCACGTTGGGCATGGAACTCGAAGAACAGATTGGCTCGGTCGATACCATCCTGATTGCGGTAGGCGGAGGCGGACTGATTGGAGGCGTCGCGGCCTGGTACCAAAGCCGCGTGCGGATCATTGGCGTGGAGCCGGAGCTGGCGCCTTCCCTGTACAACGCATTAGAAGCCAAAAAGCCTGTGGATGTGCAGACTGGCGGCATTGCCGCAGACTCGCTTGGAGCCCGAAGAGTGGGAGAGATGATGTTCCCAATTGCGCAGAAGCATGTCGAGCGGGTTGTGCTGGTGGCGGATCACCAAATTCGCGAAGCGCAAAAGACCCTATGGCACAAGCTGCGAATGGTTGCCGAGCCTGGCGGTGCTGCGGCCTTGGCAGCGCTGCTTTCCAGCAGATTTAAGCCTGCGGTTGGCGAGCGTGTGGCAGTCGTGCTCTGCGGAGGAAATGCCGAGTTATCAAGCCTTGGGTTCGTCGCTTAAAGCCCATACTCTGAAATGACATGGGCTCTTCCACCGCTCCTTTTCCATGCTCTAACCGGTCAGAGAATTAGTGGCTTGCATTGGCGGGAGCATCAACATCCTGAATCTACAGGTTTGTACGTGGTACGCTGATCAAATTATTATCTTTGTTCATAGTTTTCTAAAAAACGTATCCCATGAATCTGAGAATCAACCACATCATTCCGGGTATCACCAGCGCGCGATCACTGGTGATTGTGGCAGTGACTTGCCTCTTTCTTTTTGCGCCGTTCGGGGCGGCTGCGGTGCAATCGGGGCCCGATCAGGAAAATACGCTGGGGGTAAGATACCTTAAAAATCTGTTTTCAGACCAAAAGGCAATCTGGACCAGCCCGGCGCAAATCCGGCAAGACCATCTCCCGTGGCTCATTCCTTTTGTTTCGGTCAGCGGAGGTCTGTTTGCTACAGATTCCAATGTTGCCAAGCAGGTTTCGCGAAGCCCTTCGCTGATTTCCAACAGCCGCAACCTGGCTAATGCTGGGGTAGCATCGATGGTCGCCGGCGGGGCGGGATTTTACCTCTATGGCCGTGTCACTCACGATGAACATGCACGCGAAACCGGGGTGTTGTCTTCCGAAGCGGCCATCGACAGCGTGGTCGTAGCCGAGGTGCTGAAGACGGTTACCGGCCGCGAAAGACCTTCCGACAATGTTCGAGGCAGGTTTTTTCAGG
>DASZEU010000009.1:0-3155 GCA_035940535.1 Candidatus Angelobacter sp. | reverse complement strand
GCCAGTGCCGGCGGCTATTGAGCCTCCATGTTGTCCCAGCCAGGAAGTCAGGTTTTTCTGTTGATGCTCGCGGAAGCTGATGCAGGCGTTCACATTTTCCGCGACCTGGCGAAGAACTCTCTCTGTGGAGGGGACTTTGTGCTCCTGGAAGAATTGCTGGACATCGTCACGCGATTGAGCGTCACAAAAGCCAGCGGTGGCCGCTACGATGGAGGCTCCACTGGACATAGTAGTCTTCTTCTCTACCTCGGGCCAATGGTCTTTTATCCATTGCCAGGCAATCTGGCTCACTTCATATCTGCGCAATACGGTTGCAATCTGGACTGCGGCATCCTGATTGCGTGTGGCATCGGAAACGGAGATCTGGAGCCAACGCTGAACGAGTTGCGGGTCTCGAAAACCAGACATGGCGGATACCATCGTGTAGAACTGCTCTGGTGACCTGGCCTGACGCATGGCCGCCAAATAATGATCAAACAGGGCAGCATCGCCGCGATGAGCAGTCTCCGTCAAGGCTATCCGAGCAAGTTCAGGGTTCACCGAATCCGGGTTCTTCAGGTACTGCTCTGCCAAACTTGCAGACTGCCGAAGAGCCTCCGGATCCTCTCCTATTCCGGCGAGAATACCAAGGAGATCCAGCCGCAGCTCGCCCACATCGGACGATTCAGTCGCGGAAGGCGTCCAGCCGATCTTTTCCATCATCTGGCGGAAGTTTGAGCGTATCCAAGATTGGAACGCAGGACGATCGTGGGAAGCGACAAGATAATTATTGGTGTTGAGCAGGGACCGGATGTAGCTTCCTACAATCTCCTGCTCAAAATCCTGGTTCAGCGCTGCCACCAAGTCCAACAATTTGGCAACATTTTCTTTGCCGACCCGCACCAGGGCAGCCTCGTCATCGACCAGTGACATCCGCTCCGCTGTTCCTAATTGGGCCATCGCGGATGCGTTTAATTTCTGGAAGGCCTCCCCGTTGTATTGCGTGCGGTAGTAGCCAACTGCGTTGGCGTTGGTAAAGACCCATGCAGAGCAACCGGTAAGAGGAACTGTCTCCTCTCGTTGGCTCAAAATCTGGCAAAACGGCTTGCCGTCGGAAGATTTGAAACAGACCGGAATCATCCAGCGGTCACTCTCTTGAGGCGCACTGTTGGGATCGGAGAAAAAGCGCTCTTGTGTGAGTGTGACCTCGGTCTTGGGATGGGGCGTCACCGTGGTTCGGGACTTTCGGCCTTTGCGGGTGCGCGTGGAAACGGTTTGGGGCGGAGGCGTAACGCATTTGGTGGAAACACTAACCAGCGGCTCCCCCGGCTGATTGATGAATGTCATCATGATCTTGTCCACAGGACGTCCCGATGCCTGGGCGATCGCGTCCCAGAAATCTTCAGCCGTAGCATTGCTATACGAAAATTTGTGCAGATAGGAGTTCACGCCCCGGCGAAAGACGTCGGGACTTACATAAGACTCAATCATGCGCAGAACGGCTGCGGCCTTTTCATACGAGATGGCGTCGAACAGCTCGCTAATTTCCTGGGGTGTCTCGGCCTTCACGCGAATCGGATGCGTGGTCTTCAGGGCGTCGACCTGAAGCGCGCCATTGGTGGCGCTGACTGCCCCGAGATTTGCCTTCCATTCCGGATGCAAGGCTTGCGATGGTTTGAGCGCCATCCACGTCGCAAAGCCTTCATTGAGCCACAAGTTGTCCCACCACTTCATGGTCACCAGATCGCCAAACCACTGATGGGCCATTTCGTGGGCCAATACTTCGAAGACCGCCTGGCGTGTATTCATCGAGGATCTTTGCTCGTCGAGGAACAGCAACGATTCGCGGTAGAAAATGGCGCCCGTATTCTCCATGGCCCCGGCCTCGAAATCCGGCACCCCCACAATATCCAATTTCTCGAAGGGGTATTTGATGCCGTAATATTGGTTATAGAACTTCAGGATCTCCTCGGCATAATGCACAGCTACAACGCCCAATGGCTTCTTGTCAGGGGTGCCGCAGACACGTATAGGAATCCCATCCGCCGAGCCTTCATTACACTGAAAATCACCCACGGCCATCGCCACCAGATATGTCGACATCTTTTTGGTCGGCGAAAATTTGAGCGTATGTTTCTCAGGGCCAGGCCCCGGCGTATCAGAGATGATGTGGCCGTTGGAGATGGCAGTATCATCTTTGTCCACAATCAGTATTAAATCGAAAGTAGCCTTCAAGGCCGGCTCATCGAATGAAGGAAAAGCCCGGCGCGCATCAGTTGACTCGAACTGGGTTGCACCGTAACTGCGCAACCTTGTCTTGGCCAGGTAGAAGCCATGCAGTTTGTCGTTGAGAATCCCGGTGAACTGAATCTCGATGGTTGCAGGCCCGGCGGCCAGCGGGTTGGGTACTGTAAGCGTCGCCTGCTCTTTTTCTGAGTCCAGAGTGACCTTGGCCTCCTGGATATTGCCACCCTGAGTGATATTGACTTTCTGGAACTCGATCTCCGTGGAGTTCAACGTGATGGAATTGCCAGGATGAATAATGCGCACATCAATCGTTTCCTGACCGGCAAAGGTGGCGCTCCGCAGATTGGGCGTGAAAGAGAGGCTATAGTGGTCGGGAACAACATTCCCCGGCAAACGCTGCGCCAGCGTTCCGAGCGGGACCAGTGCGACCAGGACTGTTAGGATTTTCTTTAACTGCATAAGCCTCCCTATATTGTTGTGACGCCACCGGGCTAGAGCAGTTTCAAACGAGTGCAGACTGCCAGCCTGCTTACACCGGGGCTAAAGCCAAATGTCATTTACTTCTCGTCGACTGAGAATCAATTTCTCCCTTTGAAACGCGCTGTCATCCTGAGCACAGCGAAGAGCCTGCACTGAGGTGCCGCCGAAGTGACCCCGAGAATGCGTAAATAGTTCACCTCAGATTAAGAAGCACCTCGGCGATGCTCGATTTTTCCGTCAGAAGCCACTCGCACGCAACCCGCAGTTCCTATAAAACAAACGCACGGCTGCTGTTCCTTGCTAGCCCGGGACCTCTGCCGCATTTATCCATCGGCCTTCACCAGATGTCCATTTGCGATGACCTGATAGCAGCGGTTCCATGCAAACCAATACCCGATCTCGCGATAATCTTTCACATCAAAGAGCGCAAGGTCGGCATCTTTTCCCGG
>DASZEU010000008.1:0-14522 GCA_035940535.1 Candidatus Angelobacter sp. | reverse complement strand
TCGTCGAGGATGGCAATGGGGCACTGCAACCCAGCCCCAACGTCATCGATCCAACGCCACGATTTGTTCATGACGTGCGCGCCCTGGGTAGCTTGGCGGCTTCGGACTCAATATTCTCAATTTATTTCCGCGCAGCTATTATCTTGGGCGGCCTGCGTATCGGCATCGATCCCAATAACCCGTACGCGAACGACACCAGAATCAGCGGCTTCAATACTTTCAGCAGCGCTTATGCCTTCCAGTTGCTGGCCCAAGCCGGTCAGACCGAAGCCGCAGCCTTCTATGAAAAGTGGTTCGTACATAGAAAAGTCCGTCCTGAAGCTCACGCCAATCTGGTCGACGGGATTCTGACGCATCGTTTTACTCTCCATCCATCCATGCATCCCGACTTATTGAATTCCTCGGTGCTGCCCTTGATCTTTGAGCGCAACCGGCAACTGAATGTGAAGCGTGGCCTGGGAACAACCGGCAGCTTCCTGTTACCCCAGGAGCTGAACGGCGGCTCACCATCGCATCCGTCCTCTCCGGCAGGCCATGCGTTTACAGCAGGGGCTGCCGTTACCATCATCAAAGCCATGTTCGATGTGGGCACGCCAACCAACCCTAAACCTTGGCCAGCCCAGCCGGTGCAAGCCTCGGCCGACGGGTTGACTCTCGTCAACACGCCAGATACGAACCTTACCGTGTTAGGCGAACTCAACAAACTGGCAGCCAATATCAGTGAAGGCCGGAATATGTCTGGAATTCACTGGCGCGTCTCCGACAATATGCACGGCATGTTCATGGGAGAGAAAGTTGCGATTCGGCTGCTCAACGAACTGGGCGCATCGTATCCAGAGAAATTCAAAGGCTGGACTCTGACCAAGTTTGATGGAACGACAGTTACCATTGGCGGCAGCAGATCGATTTAAAGCGAATCGGACAGCACCGGGCGTGGAGATAGTTCTCTCCACGCCCCGTTTTTCTGGATTGAATATGTTCCATCGTTAATTCTTCGGAACAAGTGCGTTCCTCAGAATGACAGGGAGATGATGCGTCAGCCAATGGAGCTGCGATCAGGGTGTACGCAGTTGAGAACATTTCTATCTTCAAAAATGTAAAATGCCATTGGAGCTCGCTCGTAGTTTCTGCTTGCGATTCTCACTGAGCTATGTTACAAAATTATCTACTGCTATGCGCCTGACATTCCCAACCCGCGCACGTTCCTAATCGGCGACTCCTGTTCCTCGGTTGCCCTGATTTCACTCCAAACCCTTTTCTGTCTGTTATTCCCATTGGGACTCAACAGTCTTTTGGAGACTTATTTTGAACGCTACTGTTGTAACGCAAAAGCAAGAGCCGGCCCAGACTTGGTTCAGCTTGATCAAAGAAGCTATTCTGGGCTCGCAGCAGAACTTTACTGCGATCTCGGTGGACCGGGCCATCATATTGCTAGCAGTACCGATGGTGCTGGAGATGGCGATGGAATCGCTCTTCGGCATCGTTGATATTTTCTTTGTCGCGCATCTTGGTCCCGATGCTACTGCCACGGTCGGCATAACCGAAGGCATGTTGATGATGATCTTTGCCGTGGCCGTAGGCATAAGCATGGGAACCACTGCGGTCGTCGCGCGCCGCACCGGCGAGCAGGACAGGGTTGGCGCAGCCGATGCTGCGGTGCAGTCGATCATCCTGGGTGTAGTCATTTCGGCGCTGATCTTTTTGGTCTGCTTTCCGCTTGCGCCTAAACTACTGGCTCTTATGGGAGCGGGACCTAGCATCCTGCGAGTTGGTTCCACCTACGCGCGCATCATGATGAGCAGTTCGGGCATCATCCTGATGCTGTCGCTGATGAACTCCATTTATCGGGGCGCTGGAGACGCATCGGTAGCCATGCGCGTGCTGTGGCTCGCGAATTTCATCAATCTCTGCCTGGATCCTTGCCTGATCTTGGGATTGGGTCCATTTCCTAAATTGGGTGTTACCGGGGCTGCCGTGGCCACCAGCATTGGTCGTGGTATTGGAGTGCTTTTCACCTTCGATATTCTGTGGCGGGGCAAGGGACGAATCATGGTTCGCCGTGAAAACTGCCGCTTCAACTTCAAGGTGATGGCCAACATCTTACGGATTGCCGGCAACGGCACCTTGCAGTTTGCTGTGGCCACCGCAAGTTGGGTGGGAATGGTGCGTCTGATTCAGTCCTTTGGCAGCGCTGCCACTGCCGGCTATACGATCGCGATTCGCATTGTAGTCTTCTCCATCCTGCCTTCGTGGGGATTGGGATCGGCTGCGGCCACGCTGGTGGGGCAAAATCTCGGGGCCAAACAACCGGAAAGGGCGGCGCAATCCGTATGGCGCGCTTCTTTCTTCAACATGTTCTTCCTGGGTGGAGTATCTGTGATCTTCCTGCTCTTTGCGCCGCACCTGGTGGGTATATTCAGCAGCGATCCGGTGGTTATCCAGTACGGCGCTAACTGTCTGCGGATCATCAGCGTCTGCTACGTCTTGTATGCTTATGGCTTGGTGATCCTGCACGCCTTCAATGGCGCCGGTGACACGTTTACTCCAACGATCATCAACTTCTTCTGTTATTGGATCGTGCAACTCCCATTGGCATTTCTGCTTTCGCGACGCTTCCAGTTGGGCCCCAATGGTGTCTTTCTGGCGCTGCTGGTGGCGGAAATCCTGGTGGGAACCATCTCCATCTATGTTTTCCGGCTGGGAGGATGGAAGAAGAAAGTGGTGTGAATTTGGGACGTGCTGGGCATTAGGTGCTTTGTGCCCCGTCAAGCGCCGGGGGGCCCGTCCTTCGCTGAGTGCCCCAGCTTTCGCGTTTTTGCGAAGGCTGGGGCGAAGACCCAAACGTAATTGCACCTAACATTCGATCCTGGTGCAGAAACAGAAGGTAAAACAAACAGTTGAGGTGGGGTTGCGAAGAGCGGCTTCTTCTTCAGAAACAAGATTCCTCAAAGTCTCTTGGTTGAGTGTGAGTTTCTTCATTTTCTTTTCCATTTCGAATCGGCTCCTTAAATGTTTTGACGGCCATGCCTGAAAAACCAGCCATTGATTATATGGGCTAAGGCCCTGGCTTGCTCAGCATCTCCACGCCGTCGCCCAATTGGTTTTCTCCGTTGGCCAAAGAAAGCGAACCCGGCACTCAAAGAAGTCAAACAACTATGTTAATGACACTGAAACGTGCATGAACTATATTTTCAACCAGGGAAACAAGAAAAGTGGAAGCTCAAGCTGGAGGCTTATCTAATATGAAACTTAGCCTTTTTGACCGTACGATTCTGATAATTATTGCAGTGTTGTTATTAGCGAATCTCTTCAAGCAGTGGAAGTCGCCCGAAACGGTAAACGCCCAACAGAAGTATTTCCTCCAAAAAATAGAGGTCGATTCGCAAGGCTACTTCGATGGACACGGCCAATTGGCCGGATTCTCATGCATGGCCAACAACAAGGACTCTCTTTGCTACGGAGTTTGGCATTAGTGATAAGCGTTAAAGCTTCGCCTTCCGTAAGCGCAGCGCGTTGGCAATGACCGAGACGGAGCTGAAGCTCATGGCGGCGGCTGCGTACATGGGCATTCGTTGTAATAGATCATCGTTCGCTCCAAGAAACGGATACAAGATGCCGGCTGCAATGGGAACGCCCAAAATGTTATAGATGAAGGCAAAGAACAAGTTCTGGCGAATATTGCGCATGGTGGCATTGCTGAGATTGATCGCCCGAACGATGGCGCGCAGGTCGCCTTTCACCAAGGTGATACCGGCGCTTTCCATGGCCACATCGGTGCCGGTGCCCATGGCGATGCCCACATTGGCTTGGGCAAGAGCGGGGGCGTCGTTGACTCCATCCCCTGCCATGGCCACAACGCATCCTTCGTCTTGCAGACGCTTGACGATCTTCCCTTTCGTTTCCGGCAGAACCGCAGCTTCGAACTCCTGGATACCCAATTCACGAGCGATTGCTTCTGCCGTGGTGTGGCTGTCCCCGGTCAGCATTATCAGCCGCAGCCCGCTTTCGCGCAGTTCGCGGATGGCCTCGCCTGTAGAGTCCTTGATCGGATCGGCGACCGCGATCATCCCTGCCGCTCTGCGGTCCACTGCGATCAAGACGACCGTATGTCCATGGCGACGAAGATCATCCGCCCGGGTTGCAAGAGGACCGGCATTGATGCCCATACCTTCCAACAGCGGCTGATTGCCAATCACAATCTCACTTCCATTGATCTGGCCGACAACACCCTTGCCGGTGATCGATTGGAAATTCGCGGTGCTCCCCAGACGCAGACCGCGTTCTTCTGCTCCCTTCACGATGGCCGCGGCCAGAGGATGCTCGCTTGCACGTTCCAAAGTAGCGGCCAGACGCAACAACTCTTCTTCCGCGACTACTCCTGTAGAAACCACAGTAGTGAGACGCGGCTTGCCTTCGGTGAGCGTTCCTGTTTTGTCAAAGACCAGAGTGTCAATTTTCTCCAGCGCTTCGAGCGACTCGGCGTTCTTGATGAGCACCCCTGCATGAGCGCCGCGTCCAGTGCCGACCATGATGGCCATGGGTGTAGCCAGACCCAGCGCGCATGGACAGGCAATGATCAAGACTGCCACGGCGTTCACCATCGCATGAGCAAATTGCGGTTCCGGCCCAACCAGCAGCCAGGTGAAAAAAGTGAGTACTGCAATCAGCACCACCGCTGGGACAAAATAAGCTGCAACCTTATCGGCCAAAGACTGTATCGGAGCACGCGTGCGCTGCGCTTCGGCCACCATGCGAGCAATTTGCGCCAGCAGAGTTTCTGAGCCCAGCTTCTCGGCCCGCATAACAAAAGAACCGGTCTGGTTGATGGTGCCACCCACCACCTTGCTTCCCGGTTGTTTTTCCACTGGAATGGATTCACCGGTGATCATGGATTCGTCGACGGAACTGCTGCCTCGTTCAATCGTGCCATCCACTGGCACCCGCTCTCCCGGACGAACGAGCAGCCGGTTGCCTTTGCTGACATGCTCCAGAGGAATCTCCTCATCGGCGCCATCAGGACGCACTCTTCTTGCTGTTTTTGGAGCCAGGTCGAGCAAAGCTCGCATGGCGCCTCTGGTCTGTCTGCGGGCCCGGAGTTCCAGTACCTGTCCCAGCAGGACGAGAGTAACAATGATGGCACTGACCTCGAAATAAACGTCGGCAGTGCCATCGCGGCGCCGGACTGCGTCAGGAAGAACACCCGGCAGCAGTGCTGCCACCACGCTGTAGAAATAGGCCGCGCCTGTGCCCATCGCGATCAGAGTAAACATGTTGAGACTGCGATTCACTACAGAGGCCCAGCCACGCTGGAAAAACGGCCAGCCACCCCACAGCACCACAGGTGTGGCTAAGGCAAATTGCAACCACGCGTGCCAGCCCAGTGGCAGCTTCTCTGGCACCACACCCATAGAAACAACCAGCAGTGGAATGCTCAACCCAACACTCACCCAGAAGCGCCGCTGCATCGAGCGCAACTCTGAATCATCTCCTTCATGTCCATGCAGCCCCGCGACTGCCCGGGGCTCCAGCGCCATTCCACAAATCGGGCAGGCTCCTGGACCATCACGGATGATCTCAGGATGCATTGGGCAGGTGTATTCAACGGTTTCCGGCTCCAACGCCATGCCACAGGCTGGACACGGACCGGGACGACTTTCCCGCACCTCGGGATCCATTGGACAGACGTAGGTAACAGTTCCCTTTCGTTCGCGCTCAGTCGGCAATGGCTCTGGTAGCTTAGGCTTTGCCGGCGCAACTCCGCCTAGCTGAACCAATCCGCTGGCCGCACGCTTGCGTGCAAGATATTGTTCCGGTTCAGCCTTGAAGCGTTGCTCACATCGAGCGCTGCAGAAGTAATAAGTCTTGCCCTGGTATTCGGCTGTGCCTCGGGCGTTTGCCGGATCAACGTACATGCCGCAAACGGGGTCGAGCACGGTATTGGGCCGGGGCTGCATGGTGCCCGACATGGGTTCCTGAGATGCCATTCAAGTCTTCTGCTCCAACCTGACTTCGACTATATTAGAGTGTTTCTCGATTCAATACTTTGTGAGGGAGCCCTATGACGATGTTGGATGTCGTTTTCAAATGCGGCACGCCGCCGGGAGAGAAGGAAATGCTGGCGCTGAATCATGCCCGCGAGGTGTATGGCGTCCGCAAAATCAAGTTCGACGAAAAGGAACGCACGGTCCGCGTGGAATACGACGCCACCCGCCTCAACGATGACGAGATCGCCGGCATCCTGCGTCGCGCTGGAATCGACCTGCGCGAAAAAGTGCAACTCGTGTAACGACAAGATTGCCGCGCGTATTGCTCGGGCGGCACGTGGACTTCAAAACACATCCAAAATGCACCGGGGCACTTTCGAAGGACCTCTGGCCGTTAGATCCATTCGAAAGCGCCCCGATGCGCGCCACTTCGTCTGCCCTTCTCCAATTGCATCCTTACAGCCATTCATGGATGATTGAAAACAAAGGGGTTATCTTCGATTGAAAGGATCGAATCAGGTAGTAATTCCATCTCTGCTGAAAATTTTTCCTACTTTAGAGTTTGCGGAAACGATGTTGAGAATACCAGATGTGTGTCGGCCCCAACCATCCCTGGAGGGATGGTTGCGAGAACCAGAAACTCTTCGGGACACGGTTGTTTGTTTTCAACAAGTTAATTTCTCCCTTTAAAACGCCCTGTCATCTTGAAGGAGCGCTCTTTGCGCCTGAAAAGCCTGTCCTGAGGTCCGCCGAAGGAACCCCGAGAATGGGTAAAGATTCCATGTCAGATTAAGAGGCCAATTCGGTAACGCTCGATTTTTCCTACAGAAGCCAGTCGCGCGAAGTCCACAGTTCGTATAAATCACGCGCACGGATGGGGTTCTAGTTACAAATTAAGTGACATTAGGCTGAAAGCCCGGTTGATTTTAGACGGGTTACGGCACGAGTGAACTCGTGCCCTGGCACAAAAGCTCGCGAAGAGGGCCTTTTTTCAGCGGCCTGTTCAGCTTGCACGATACGGCACTTGCTCATGAAAGATCCGCCCATCGTGTCGAATGCCCAGCCGATCTCCAATTTTCTTCAGGCCCACATGTTTGAAGTAGTATCCTTCAATCTTCCACGAATTCCTGGAAAGTGCCCAGAATATGCGTCTGATTCGAGTACTTGGAAGATCTGTTCTAAAGCTTCTTCAAACTTACTTTGTTTTTTCTGGAGCTATAGTTTCACTGGCTGTGGCGGTGGGCCCAGATCAGGCAGACCACATCCTGATTGTGAAATCGAAGCGGACGATGACGCTGATGCGAGGGGCCAAGGTACTCAAGGCTTACAGCGTGGCGCTCGGAACCGTCCCCACTGGCGCAAAAGAAAAACAAGGAGATCACAAGACTCCCGAAGGTAATTATGTGATCGACGCAAAGAACTCATATAGCCGTTTTCATCTGGCGCTGCACATCTCCTATCCCAAAGCGGAAGACCGCGAACGAGCAAAAAGGATGGGAGTCAATCCAGGCGGCGATATCATGATTCACGGGTTGGAATCCCGTTTTGCGTTTTTAGGCGCTTTGCATCGGCAAACAGATTGGACGGACGGCTGCGTTGCTGTAACGAATTCCGAAATCGAGGAAATTTGGAAACTGGTTCCGGTCGGAACCACAGTCGAAATCAGGCCATGACTCAGCTCCTCGCCATTACAATTGGCTGGTAAAATTCACTTTCCGCTGGCTCCAGCCAGCGAATATCAAAGAATCCGTCCTGACTCAGGGCGCTAGTCAATTCCTCTCGCAACAAAGCTTGGCCACGGAGAATTGAATGTCGAGATTTCTCACTGCGGCCTCTCTTTGCGCTCTCTCAATCGCGAGTGGGCTCACGTCGCAGCCGATGATCCGGAATCCCATCTTGGCCAGGCCGAGCGTCTGTGTACCGATCCCGCAGGCACAATCCAACACACGAACAGCACTCGCCGGGCCACACTCGCGCCGGAGGACGGCGCTGAGCGCCGCAGCCTGCCGGGCCATCGAGGCTTCCCAATCTTCGAAGATCAGGTGATAGTGGCAGGCAAGCTCGTCATAACAGGGCTGGGCATCGTCAGCCATGCCGTATGCTATTGCGTCAAGAACTCCGGCACAGAGGTATGGCTTGCTCAAGGATCGCGTGACATTAGGACATTAAAGTCCAATACCGCCCAAAACCAAAGCCCAAGAGCCGCGAAATAAGTGACATTAGGTTTAGCCCTTTGAGTTGCGTTGAAACTATTCCGAAAGACTCAAATCGACCCCACTACGCACGATTACTTCATGCAGAGCGGCACAAACTCAACCATTGCATCTCCAGAAAAAAGGGCCTCTGTTTCATCGCAGAGGCCTCTTCAACATTAGTTTGACGAAGTCGCTACTGGCTTCGGAGTTGAGGTAGGGCTTGGCGCCGGACTGGGACTCGGAGGAGAAGTCGGCAAAGGCGTTTCGCAGTGCGTGGCAAAAGTCGTAGAGCTAGGAGTCGAGGTGCCCGTACTGATCGGCTGGCAATTCATGAAATTGTTGAATTCATCCTGATCGGCTTGGGAATTGGTGAAGCCGATTCCGTGGCCGGCTAGGACGAAATAGCCAAGAATGTCATCCTTGTTCCAGAGCGGCGGATTGGCGTTGAGGAACAGAATCGGGACGATCGTGCTGGAGTCGTGTAAGTAGACGACCCTGGGCGGAAGACTCGTGAGGTTGTAGTTCTTGACTAGGAGTGGCGACGAGTTATAGAGCGTGGCTCCTGGAAAACCGCCGCAGGCTGGAGCGTCCACTTGGACGAAGATGTCAAAGAAGCTGGAAGCCGGAAGGTCGTTTGCCAGAGCTCCACCTGGGCCGGAATGAGACTCGACCTCTCCCGGACTGATGCGGGAAGGTGGAATCGTCTTGTTATTGGGATTGTCGTACCAAACGCCAGCACGTACTTTGGTATTGGTTACGCCGCTAAGATCAGCCATCTTGAGTTCGCGCACTTCAGTATGTATTTCACGCGTGCCGGCGCCGGAAGTACAGTTGGCCACGCCTTGGCACGGGAATCCCGGGGGCGGGAATAACATGTTTTCAGCAACGGTCGTGCCTGCTGTGCCGACTGCGACTCCGTTCAGGTCCGGCTGGCCGCCGTCGGTGATTGCAGTGCTGCGGCCGACTTTGGTTGCCGGATCATAGAGAAGCGGACTGGTAAATATGCGCGAGGTGGGATCGTAGGGTGGTGAGGGGCAGCCATTGAAAAGAGGCGCGAATTGTTGGGTGACCTGGATCTTGAAACTTCCAAGAGATGACGTATTGTCATCGTTTGGCCCTGCAGGAAACTGTTGTCCATAGACTGGGAGCGCCATAAGCATCAGCGCACCCACGAAGACTGCAAGCAAACGCTTCATTAGAAATACCCTCCTGAGCTTTCCGGGGCCATTTGGAGACCCGGCGCTCTCGTAGTACGGGCGTGATGGTACGGGTTGTGAAGCGCAAGCTGCTTCTCCTGAATTGCTTTTTATTGAAGTAGTGAGTTCCGAAAGTCGCAGACCGATAAGTGGGTAAGGGAATTTTAATTCAAAACCGAATAAATACTCGTGCGGCAAGCCGTTTAAAATCAACCAGGCTTTCAGCCCCCGCAAACTGTCTTTGACGAATTCATTTTTCCGTGCCCTGTTTAGCCCCTGCGCCGTTGCGCTGAAATCTTGTTGTGAAAAATTCAAAATGACACGCTACCGAGGAGTCGTTTTCGAGTCTAAGTCCTACCGACTGTCCTTAAACCGCAGAAGTGTTGGGAAAGTGAACTGCTGGCCAGGTTTGAGATTGCCCGAATCGTCGATCTTGTCCCAGCCTACGTTTGCGGTTACGTAAAACCATCCATCCACTTCGATCACATGGGTTGGTTCCTTAAGGCGGTCCGTAGATTGCTCGATTACCTCCGCGGACAATATCTCAGTTTGGGCATGGTTCAACCGGAATCGCACGATGCGCGCTGGCTCAGTTCCGTTTTGGATGCCGATCAGTGAATCGTGATAGAGATAAAGACCGTCCAGGCCGGTCACGGCAACCTTGGCCGGGTGTCGGAGGTATTCAACCTTGGCTGGTGTTGGCGTCGGATATGTTTTGCGGGCTTGACCTTCGCCTTTGGGACCTAGATTTACAACCGCAATTCCCATGGGGTAGTCGGCTATGAAAAGACGTTTGCCATCGCGGGCCAAAGCCGGTGTTTGCGGAGAGAACAGGCCTTCGCCGATCTTTTCCAGCTTGCTATTGGAAATTTCTCCGCGCACTCGGTAAACCCCACCGCCAATGCTGTCACTTACGTACACTGCGCCATCGTGGGCCACTGACATATCTCCCAACACTGCGGCGGAGCCGGTGGCTGGGTCAAAACGTCGTACGACTTTACCGGTCTTTCCATCAACTGCCAAAAGCTCAGATTTTCCACCGTCCTCCTTCGGGAATCCGCCAAAGCCAGGCATCGCCGAAGCGGTCATCCAAAGTACTTTTCGTGTGGCATCGGAAGAGACCGCCAGCGTGGGCCAGCGCTTCGCATCTTCGGGCAAAGGCACCTCAACGATAGCGCACTGTTTGGCCCTAGCCGAAGGCAATGACACGCGATACAGAGTGTGATGCCGAATGCTGGACATAACAAAGGTCTTCCCAATCTTGATCGAGGGCGTCTCAAAGGCGAGGTCTTCGGGCATCATGTCCAGCAATGGAAGCGTACATACCAATTCCGCTTTGGCAATGGGATTGGCGTTTTCTTTCATCTTGTTGGCAACTGCTTTGAACGCCTCTTCCTCGACAAGAGGCGCAAGATCGTCATCGGAAGCGACATCGTAAGTAAGACCCATCGACGCATATTGCCCCATCCATTTGACGGCCGCGGAGGTATGTCCAAGGTGCATCTCCACCGACGCCATGCGCAGCAAGTATCTGGGAGTGGAGCTTGGCATTTCGTGACCGATCTCGATCATCACTTTGAGCAGCCCGGGCCAGTCCTTTTGTCTTCTGAGCTCGGCGGCCTGTCGGTTGAGTTCCAGAAAATGAGCGCGATCCATTGCCGTAGCCGCGAGTGCAAAGCAGATCGTCACACCGATGCTCAGAAGTTTTTTCATTGCGGGATTAGACGGATATAAATAGATTAGGCACTTACAATTACAGGATAAACCGACAGTTCAATCAAGCCTAAGTATTGGAAAATAAGAGAGATCAGTCCTTCATACAACTGAATCTTGGGAGTTGAAGCATCAGGGGTTTGCCTGAATGCCGGTAATTGACTGCGCAATAGCTCTTGCGTTTTCGCTTTTTATTCGCCTATAATGAGTTTCGCCTTGGACTCCGGAAATGCCCCCTTGCCCGCTGTCCACAGCACCAACCCATTGCCGAAAAGAAGGACGTATGCCGAACCATCCCTCACTACCACAAATCGCAAAGTCATTAGGAGCCAGGATTCGCCAGCTACGAAAGAAAAAAGGCTGGACTCAGCATGAGTTTGCCGTAATATGCCACCTCCACCGTAGCCACATGGGAAAAATCGAGAGAGGCGAGACAAATCTAAGGCTCGCGACGCTTGTGGTCATTGCCAGGAATCTGGATACCAGAGTGGAAGAACTATTAGTCACCGCCGAAGGGAGGAGATGAATAGCTGCTTCATGCTATGTCTTCGAACAAGACAGAGACTGTGGTTTCCAACTTTTCGGCAATAATAAGGAGAGTGGAAAGCGTTAGATTGCTTTCTCCCCGTTCGATCTGGCCCATGTGACCACGATGCATGCCACACTGATGGGCAAATGCCTCCTGGGCCCATCCCTTGGCTTTGCGGAGCTCCCGGATTTTATTTCCGAGCGCCCGTTGGATCGGTTCCATTTCCGTAGTTTCTGGAGAGTCTGTATGCAAGTTCTGCCCCAACTATTCGACGTTTATATGAGGTCTTATTATAAACGGTTTTAGCTTGGCTACTAGCTGCTGGCCACCAGCTCCTTGGCGGAACCAACAACGGAATTTGTCAGTTGGCTAAGTTTTGCATTGGGACAGTTGCTCCTTCGTGGATTACGGTGGTGGTTTTCCTTTGCGGGCTTCGCCTGTGAAGTTGACCCTGAGTCCGGCGAATGGGGGGTGAACGCCTTTGGGCGTGGTCTGCTGTGGCCTTCGTGATAGGCCTTAGTTCCCGCGTTGGCTGCGCTTTGAGTAATGTTTTTTGGTGATTTTGATTGCTACTAATTGTTCCGTTACCGCATCCTATTCTGGAGGCTGCCCGACGGCATAAACTGGAGTTGAATTTTCCTTGAAATTGGAGAATAGTGGTCTAAGCAGCCGTAGGGGGGCCCTATGCAACGCATCATCGCCCGTCGTTTTGAATTCATTTTACTGGCTGGTTTGAGCGCGCTTGCGCAACGGCCAATGGGCGGTTCAGCCCCAGCGCCCGCCCAGCGGCCGCAGTCGGCGGACGAACAAGTGCTGGTCGATCTGGATAAGCGGCATCCCATTAGCGACACCACTCGGTTCCAGCTTGTTCAGACCCTTAATGCTGAATTTGTGCGGGTGCGCAAGACGCTTCCTATTGGTGACAAATCTATCACTCTTTCTCCCGAGGGCGAGATCAAGCCCTCCGACGGACGCCTGCATCAGCTTGCGATGGCTTATGGTGCGGCCTGCAGAGTAGGCGATCGGGTTAAGATCACCAACATCGCCTTCAAAGAAAAGGGTGTCTACCTGGAGATCAATGGCGGACCCAAAAAGAAAAGCAAGTGGTATGACCACGTAAGTATCGGCATGGGAGGCGGAATGGTCGGTGGCCAGGACCCCAATCAGGCTCAGGCTACGGGCGCGGCCATTACTCTGGAGTTCAAAAATCGCGTTCCCGAAATGACCGCAGGAGAGCTTAAGCAACTTTTAAATCCAGTCTTTGATTTTTCCGTAAAGTCGGCCTCAGAGGTTTACCTGGAGACTGTGCCGCCCAAGGTCAAAGAGGCCATCACCAAACATGAAATCTTGGTCGGGATGAACCGCGAAATGGTAATCATGTCCAGGGAGCGTCCAGGACAAAAGGTGCGCGAGCGCGATGACAAAGGTGAGGACTACGAAGAGTGGATTTACGGGGCGCCTCCTAAAGATGTGCTCTTTGTCCGGTTCAAGGGCGATGAAGTAAGCCAAGTGAAGACCATGAAGGTCGGGGGCGAGATGGTCGTGAAGACTGAGAAGGAAGTCGACGTCAAAGACGGCGTGGCTTCGCTGGCCTCCAACGCACCGAACTCTAACTCCAATGCGAACACCACTCCAGGCGGCGTAACAAATGCCGGAACCAATAGCGAGACAAGCGAAGGCGGCCAGCAACCAACAGCCCAGCAGCAGCCAACCCACAGGCCAACCCTGAAGCGCGCTGGAGAAGAGCCAGATCCAGCAGTGGCCCCCGCCCTTTCGACCACCACCATTCCCGCAACATCACAACGAAAACCCGAACCAGAGTGGGGTACCCCAGGGCAACAGCCATCGCAGCAACCTCCACCGCAACACCCGCCGAAATAGCCTCGGACTGCTGGCTGCCTTTTTTGGCCGCGAGATTCGCTTCTTTTTAAGAGCCAAAGGCCAGGGCAACAGGCTTGTTACTGCTGTAACGTTTGCGGTTCTTCCATTTAATATATGGAAGCCGTGCGCCACTTGAGATTTGCGGATTTTGACGTAGGTTCTACAAGATACTGAATATCTGATTGAAATTGATTGTCTTGGAGAGATCCTGTGAAACTGATCTTTATCTATGGGTTACCAGCAAGCGGCAAACTTACCGTGGCCCAGGAATTGGCCTCTCTGACCGGATACAAGTTGTTCCATAACCATTTGGTAGTGGATACTCTGCTCTCGGTGTTTGAGTTTGGCAGCGCCCCGTTCGTTCAGTTACGTGAAAATATTTGGCTCTCCGTCTTTGAGCATGCTTGTCGCAGCCAGATGCCTGAGCTGATTTTTACGTTCGCACCGGAACGAACTGTGCGCCCTCAATTTATCCGTGAAGCATCGGAGGTTGTGAATCGAGAAGGAGGAGAAGTTGATTTCATTGAGCTGATTTGTCCGCTGACTGAGGTAAAAATCCGAATGAACAGTCCTTCAAGGGCCAGATTTCGGAAGCTGACATCTCTTTCACTCTTTGAGCAACTGTACGCCGATGGATTTTTCGACAGTTCTTATATGCCTAAGCCACGGCTCGCTATCGACACAAGTCTCCACACTCCAAAAGAATCCGCAGCACTCATCGTTGAAACGCTTGGCCTTGTGCCAGATAACCTCTCCTCCAAATCAGGAGTTTCGCTTCCGTGATGCAACGAGCCACTCCGTTTATCTTGGCGTCCGTGATACTGATGGTCGGCGTTCGTCTTTATGCCCAAAGCCCGGCAACGAGTGGCTGTCCTTTAAGACCTGAGAACTTCGCACTGAAGAACCGCGATCTGCCCGTTGGCGAACTGAATGGCGGAATTTTCTTCACCTCGGGAATGACGATCGATGCTGATGGCGCTCCCAATGCTTATGGTCCCAAGAACAAAGGGCTCGACTACACGGC
>DASZEU010000007.1:0-2644 GCA_035940535.1 Candidatus Angelobacter sp. | reverse complement strand
TTTTAAAGTCGGCAAGTGACTGCGAACGGCTAGCAGACAAGTATCACAAGGTGCAGGATTTTCTTTTTCTCGGTCGCGCCATTCATTATCCAATTGCGATGGACGGCGCGCTCAAATTGAAGGAGGTCTCCTACATCCACGCCGAAGGTTATCCCACCGGCGAGACTAAGCATGGGCCGAATGCCTTGATTGATGAGAACCTGCCCGTAGTCATTATTGCGACCTGCGATCGCAACGATCCCGGCTCGGTGCTGCGTTACGAGAAAAGCGTGGCCAATATCAGGGGTTTCAAGCAACAATCCGCCCGCGTGATCGCAATTGCTTCGGAAGGGGACAAAGACATGCCCGGACTGGCCGACCATACTATTTTCGTTCCGCAAGCGCCGGAGTTGCTGTCGCCAATTTTGGAGATCGTGCCGCTGCAACTCTTCGCTTACTACATGACCGTCAGGAAAGGACTTGATGTAGATCGTCCACGGAATCTGGTGAAGTCGGTGACGCTGGAGTAGTTGCCTTCGAGGCGGAGTTAGTTGGGTTTGCGGTTCTTGCCGTCCGAAAGATATCGCAACATGGCTGTGTCAGCCGCGTATTTGAATTTTTCCAGCATTGATGCTCGTGGGTTGGAGACGGCATCTTCAGCAGGTTTTTGGCGGAGACTTTGCCGCAGTCTTTCTCCGCTGTCGGACTCGTTGGTCATAACCTGCATGTAGAACCACAGGAAGTGACGCATCTGGTCTAGAGCTGATTTTAAGACTTGCAGCGCGTCCATTTCTGGTAGCTGGCTCAGAGCTTCCATCAACTCCGGATCTCCAGGCGCCTCCATGGCGGCGCAATTGAGTTCACGCTGGATGGCACGCAGGTCTTCCGTTACACGCAGAATGCGAATGTGAACGTCGTCCAGGTACTCGCTTTTTGCCATGGGTCGTGTGTTCCCAGCAGCGAAAGACAACTCAACATCTCATTCGCAGAGCGAAGAGAACAGATGTCCCATGTGCATGCGCTTTCGTAATTCGTGCCGTTACTTTCGTATGCGTTCCATCAACCAATGAACCGCCAGCATCGCCTAGGGGCATCCTGTGATACAAACGCGCAGTGACTCAAACCGGCCATACCGGATTGGTGCGCGCCATCGGGCGCTGGAGCCTGACTGCGCTCATAATTAATTCCATCGTGGGCAGCGGAATTTTCAAGCTGCCTTCTGAGATTGCAGGTTTGATAGGCACAGCGAGCACCTGGGCCGTCCTCGCTGTGGGGGCCATGGTGGGTGTCATCATGGCCTGCTTTGCCGAAGTCGCGTCACAATTTACTGAGGCGGGTGGACCGTATCTCTATACGGAGGTTGCTTTCGGCCGCTTTTGGGGAATCCAAGTCGGCTGGATGCTTTGGCTGGTACGGTTGACGGCGCCGGCCGCCAATGCCAACTTATTCGTCATTTATCTGGGACAGTTTTGGCCTGCAGCCACGCAACCTCTTCCGCGTTTGTTCATTCTCACACTGCTGATCGGCGTGCTTGCCGTGATCAATGTGCGCGGGGTTCGCAGCGCGGCCCGAGTCAGCAACATTTTCACCGCGGCCAAGCTCGCTCCGCTGGTTTTTATCGCCATTGCGGGTATTGCATACCTGATGGCGGGCCACCCGCTGGTTCAGCCTGTTCCTTTCTCAGCCGGCGCAAGCGCCTGGCTCAAAGCAATTCTCCTGCTCATGTTTTCCTATGGGGGTTTCGAGGGTGGCATCGCTCCAATGAGCGAGGCTAAGAATCCTCGTCGGGATGCAGCCTTGGCTCTTTTCGCCGCTCTGATCACATGCACATTGCTTTATGCGGCGATCCAGTTGGTAGTGGTGAGGACTTTAGTCGATCCCGTACATAGCGAACGTCCACTGGCCGATGTCGCGAGACTTGTTATCGGCCGTGCGGGTCCACCTCTGATTGCTATCGGAGCGTTGATTTCAGTTTATGGATATCTCAGCGCCAACATGCTCGCGGTTCCCCGCATTACATTTGCCCTGGGCGAACGTGGGGATTTCCCTTCCCTCTTTGCCTCGGTCCACTCTCGTTTCCATACGCCATACTTTTCCATTCTTGTTTTTGCCTCGCTCACCTGGCTACTGGCGCTCTTGGGCAGCTTTTCGTGGAATGTCTTGCTGTCTGCCGTGGCCAGATTGTTTTGCTATGGTTTGGTGTGCGCGGCGGTCCCTGTCTTGCGACGGAAACAACCTGGCGCAGCTTGGTTTCGGCTGCCCTGGGGAATCTTCTTCTCCGTTTTGGGCACCAGCTTCTGCGTGGTGCTGATCATCGGATATTCTTTGCAATCTGGCCGTCAGGTGAACCGGATCGGATCGCTGATTCTGGTGGCCACGATTCTCGCCGCTTTTCTCAATTGGATGTGGGTACGCCGACGGTCCAGCCCTGAAGTTTCCACGGCTTGATTCTTGTCTTGCCTTCGGCAAAGCTGCTAGGCTACGCCGTCGATGAAACAACAATCCCTTCTCCTTATAGTTCTATTTGGTGGAATCGGTCTGTCCTCTCTCGCTCAGCAATCCTCTCCGCAGACCACCGGTTTCCTCACCGAGAATGATGTTGCCGTTCCCATGCGAGACGGCGTCGTACTGAGGGCGGATGTTCTGCGTCCGAAAGGTCAAGGCC
>DASZEU010000006.1:0-4476 GCA_035940535.1 Candidatus Angelobacter sp. | reverse complement strand
CGGCGGTTGCTGTCCAGAAAGCTTGCATCTTATTGGAATTTCGCGTCTTCTGTTTCCTGCGCTCTTCAGGCGGATTTCAGCAACCGGTAAGCTTGTTCTGTGGTTAGCACTCTTCTGTTGTTCGAATCCTCGATGGAACACTCGATTTCCTTTTTGATCGACATGCGCATGTCCTTAAGGAGTAAGACTGAAACGGCTTCCGCCAATTCCGTTGAGTCGATCGGAGCCTGATTCCATCCGTCAGACAACCGCTGGGATTGTTTTTCCTGACGGCCGCGAGCCCACTTTAATAACGGCTCGGCCTTCACTAAAACGAACCAATACACGCAGCCGAGTAGTACAGCTAAAAGAACACCAGCCAAAATCAGAGCAAAAAGTATCAGCACAATTACCGCCCCCAATAACTATACATCAGAATGCAGCCAACAATTGTGATTGACATTAAACCGGTCATCATAGTGGCCACTGCGGCCTTGCCGGATGTCGATTGTTGCAATCGGAAACAGATACCACGGAGCATGAAAATGATAAATGTAACGATGAGGCCGGCAACAATAGGCGGCAAAGGAATCGTTGCTGCAACCTTTGGATCGACAAAAATTGTCCCAACAGCACCCAGGCCGAGTAAGCACAGATCCGGGCCTGCTGACCGCATAATATCGAGCAAATTGGAATCTATTCTGTAAACATAGTCCACGATTACCACCAGCAATGGAAGGACAATTGTGACAGCAAACACAGTCGACAGCCCTGCTGTAGCCATAAGCATGACAGTCTACCTTTGCATGCGAAGAATTTCTAGCTTAAGAACTTTAGGTGCATCCGCAATATACCGCTGGTTGCCAAAGTCGAATCGGCTGCTGTAACGTGAAGGTGTGGAACGTTCATGCTATCGTTGCGGGGCGTCACTCGACGGCGAGGCGCCCTTTTGTCCCTCCTGTGGAGCAGCGCAAATTCGGGTCACGTCGGAGCAGCCGGCCTCACAACCGCAGCTACTCAATCAGGTTCCCGATGTGCCAACGGATGCCGGGACACTTGGTTCTGGTCCGCCCTCAGGCTCCCCCATTCAACCTTCCGAGATCGTTCAGCGGAAGAGTTTTCTACCTATCGCCTTGCCCCTGGCATTTCTGGCCGGCTTGATCTGTCTTTTTAGTCCACTCTTGGGGTGGTTGGGACTTGTCGGTACAGTGGTCTGGGGAGTTTTTCGTTATCAACGGAAGTCTGGTGCGATTTCCGCAGGAACCGGCGCACGACTGGGCGCTCTGATGGGCCTGTTCACTTTTGTATTTGTTCTTCTCCTGGGCACGTTGAATTTCGGGCTGTCGTTGCTTGCCGGGCACCATAGCGACGAGTTTCGGGCGAATATGGTGAAGCAGATTCAGCAGGCCGCAGCGAGTTCCCCTGACCCACGCGCGAAGGAGATGATGCTCTGGTTCACTACTGGTGAAGGGTTAGTGGTCCTTGTGGCCTTTGGCCTGTTCGTCTTTTTTATTATTATCCTGGTTTCCGCGACCGCCACCGGAGCGGTGACTGGGGCGGTGGCCAACAAGAAACCTCAACAGTAGTTACTTCTGTTTGGCTCATTCAAGCCTGATCAGCTATCATGCGATGAGTCATGAATTCTAGTCCTGCACATCGTTTACCGAACCTCCAGGAAAAAGGACGTATTATGTCCGCCTCGGAGATTGAACGCACCCTCGTCCGCCTGGCCCACGAGATCGTGGAAAAGAATAATGGAAGCGAAGACCTGGTGCTGGTCGGAATCAAGCGGCGGGGCGTCCCGCTGGCCAACCGGCTGTCTGGCTTGATCCAGAAGATCGAGAAAAAGCCGATCTCCACAGGCACCCTCGATATCACGCTCTACCGCGATGACCTCTCCACGGTAGGAGTAAGCCCGGTGATTCAAAAGAGCAGCCCTCTGGGCGTGGAGATCAACAACAAAAACGTGATCCTGGTGGATGATGTTTTGTATACCGGCAGAACCACGCGGGCTGCCATGGATGCGGTTTTCGATCACGGGCGTCCCCGGCGCGTGCAGCTTTGCGTGCTCATCGACCGTGGCCATCGCGAATTGCCCATCGAGGCAGTGTTCGTTGGACGCACCGTCCAAACCACCGACCGGGAAATTGTTGAAGTTAGGCTCGGCGAGATTGATCAGCAGGAGCAAGTCGTGCTGGTGGAGCGTGTATCGTAGCCAGCATGGCCCGCCCTCGTTCTCTGCTTGACCTGGAAAGCCTCAATCCAGGCGAGATTACCTCCATTCTCAGGCTGGCTCGAAAAATGCACAGCAGCCGTCCGCGACCGTTGCTGCATGGCAAGCGTATTGCGCTCCTGTTCTATGAGCCCTCCACTCGCACCAGGGTGTCCTTTGAATTTGCCGCAAAATTGCTGGGGACCCATACGTCGGTCATCAACGCCACGGCGTCCAGTATTGAAAAAGGTGAGACACTCGTAGATACGGGTAAAACGCTTCAGGCGCTCGGACCAGACTGCATTGTGCTGCGGCATCCCTGTTCCGGAGCGCCCAATGTTCTGGCGCGAAATCTGCGGGTCCCGATCATCAACGCCGGCGATGGCATGCACGAGCATCCGTCCCAAGCACTGCTGGATGCTTATACCATGCTCCGCCATAAGAAGACGCTCAAAGGTTTGAAGGTCGTCTTAGTGGGCGACATTCAGCACAGCCGCGTGGCGCGATCCAACGTCCACTTGCTCTCAAAATTCGGCGCCGAGATTACGCTGTGCGGACCACTGGAGTTTCTTCCCGAAGTGGCGGCCACGCTTGCCGCGGGCATCACCATCAGCCGGCGGCTGGAGGATGCCGTGCGAAAAGCCGATGTGATCATGATGCTGCGCGTGCAGAAGGAACGATTGGCTGGGCTAGACATCGACATAAGAAAGTACATAACTCACTACCAACTAACCACTGAACGGCTGAAGCTGGCGAAGAGCGATGCACTGGTAATGCATCCGGGGCCGATGATTCGAGGCATGGAAATTCAAAACGAAGTGGCCGACTCGCCGCAAGCAGTCATAGAAGAACAAGTGGCAAATGGCGTGTATGTAAGAATGGCGCTGCTGTGTATTTGCACGGGCGTAAAGTGAATTTGCCACGAATTGACGCGAATGAACACGAATCGCAAATAGCAACTTGGCGGCTAGATCAGTTTAGGAAATACTGTACTTCTAAAATCTCTTGAAATCATTCGTGTTAATTCGCGTGCATTCGTGGCTAAAAGATCTTTAGTTTGGGCTTAGAGAATTCGAAATGAAAACCATGCTGATCAAAAATGGACGGCTGCTTGATCCTTCTCAGGACCTTGACGGCGAATATGATCTTTTGGTCAAAGACGGCTTGGTGGGAGAGATTGCTCCTCGGGGTGGATTGCAGGCGACTGCCGATCAGGTCATCGATGCTGCTGGATTAATCGTGTCTCCCGGATTCATCGACATCCATGTTCATTTGCGGGAACCGGGGCAATCCCACAAGGAGACGATTGCTACGGGAACTCTGGCTGCGGCGGCTGGGGGCTTTGCCTCGGTGTGTCCCATGCCAAACACCGATCCTATCAACGATGCTCCCGCAATCACACGCTGGATGCAAGATCCTGAGCGCCAGGCCAAGGTTAATGTTTTTCCGATCGCCGCAGCGACTGTGGGTAGCCTGGGCGAGAAACTCACAGACTATGTAGCGCTGCAACGGGCAGGTGCGGTCGCCGTGAGCGATGACGGCAAACCCATCTTGCATGAAAAAATCATGCGTCAGGCGTTGCTAGCTGCGGCCCGGCTGAATCTAACGGTCGTGCAGCACGCAGAAGATACGCGCATGACAAACGGCGCAACCATGAATGCCGGAGCCGCTGCGTTCCGTCGCGGCTTGCGCGGCTGGCCCTCGGAAGCAGAAAGTTCGATCGTCAAAAGAGATATCGAGTTGGCGGCAGAAACCAAGGGCCGCTTGCATGTGGCCCATCTTTCAACTACGGCCGCTCTGGAAGCTGTGCGCGAAGCGAAGCGCGAGCGGTTGCGCGTGAGCTGCGAAGTCACTCCTCACCATTTTGCCCTGATCGATGAAGATGTGCATGATTACGACAGCAATTTCAAGATGAATCCGCCGCTGCGTTCGCGCGCCGATCGCGAGGCCCTGCTTGCTGGGATCGCCGATGGCACCGTAGACTGCATCGCCACCGATCACGCGCCCCATGCCCACCATGAAAAAAATGTTGAGTTTGACTTGGCTTGGTTTGGAATCACCGGGCTGGAAACGGCTTTAGGATTGTGTATCTCCATCCTGCACGTGCAACGGAAGATACCTCTGAAACGAATTGTCGAGTTGTTTACGGTGAATCCGGCGCGAGTCATCGGCCTTGAAGGATGCGGCTCTCTTGCTCCCAAATCACACGCCGATATCACCATCTTTGATCCAGCCAAAAAGTGGACCTATCGCGCGGCCAATTCGCTCTCGAAATCCAAGAACTC
>DASZEU010000005.1:0-8477 GCA_035940535.1 Candidatus Angelobacter sp. | reverse complement strand
CTACCGTGCCGCTCTGGCAGGTGCGGCCAATCGATCTGCATTCACATTCAAGAGCCTGATCGTCTCCAACATCACATCTCCACTGACCTTCAGGCTCTTGGTACTGAGCTTATCGATGGTGTCTTCGGTCGTATGGTGATAAACGTTATTGTAACCATAAGTATAGTCAATGAGGTCCGCGACTGGGACGCCTTGATTGGCAAAAGGCGCATGGTCGTCGATGATTTCGTCGGTATCCGTAAAAAAATACGACTGATAGCCCAAGCGGCTGGCAGCTTCATAAACCAAGTCTTCCAACCATGAGGTTGAACGCTTGTCGCGCATAATGTCTAGGTCGGCATCGCCAATCATGTCGGCCAGCAACAGGCCCTTGATCTTGCGGTTGGTTCCATCTTGCTGCCATTTCGAGGCCAGATGGCGGCTGCCATAAAGGCTGTCGGAATCCGACCATTCCTTAATCGCCTCTTCCCCGTCGAAAAACGCCAGCCAAACACTGTAGCCCTGCAGTTTTTTTCCCCGAAGCTGGTCGGCTATCGCCAGGAGCAAGGCAGTCGTACAAGCGCCATCATTGGCTCCCACGTAACGGGTTTTTCGAAGAGGATAGTTGGTATCGATATGCGAACCCAGGACAATGATGCCATCTTTGGCCCCAGGAAATTTCGCAATGATATTGCGCATAGAGATTTTCCCGGCTGGTGTATCCGCCACAAAAACATCTTCTTCCACTTGGTCGTTCCCCAGTTTGCTGTGGATGTAAGCACCGACTCTCTGCTGGCCGGCGCTGCCGTCCCAACGCGGGCCAAGCGCCACAATTTCTTTGGTGTACTGCATGGCTCGCTCGGCATCCACATGCATGGCCGGCTCTACAGGCTCGTCATAATGAGGAGCTTGCGAGGAAGCATCCTGCTGTGGCGTGGATGAAGCAGACGCGGTGGGAGTGTTCTTTGCTCTACTGCACCCAACACTATGAATCACGGCCAACAGCAGCAAGAGCAACAAAGACATTCGCCCCATGAAGCAAATCAAAGTCTCTCTCCCGGATTCAGGTTTTCCGAATCACCCAGTCTACCGATCACTCTATACCTTGCTCTTCTCTGCCCTCTTGCGTCTCTGCTTGGGATGAACGAGCCATGCGATCCCGATGCTGAGAACATATAGAGCGATCATGGGTGCAGCATAGATGGTCATATTGAGGATGTCGGTGGTCGGCGTAAGGACGGCGGCAATCACAAAGAACAGGAACACGGCTCCACGGATGTGCTTGAAGAGAAATTTGGCATCCACCACACCCATCAAGGCAGTGAAGCCAATTACGATGGGCAGTTCAAAAATCACGGCAAGCCCTAGAATAATGGTCAGAGACAGGCTCGTATATTCTTTTATAGTAATGACCGGCTTGAAATCGCCGCCGTAACCAATCAAAAAGTCCAGCGCTACCGGATAAACGATACGGTATCCAAAATAACCTCCAGCCAGGAACAATCCAATCGAGAGAAACAAAAATGGAATGACGTAACGCTTCTCACGCCGATAAAGGCCAGGAGAGATGAATAACCAGACTTGGTAAAGAACAAAAGGACAGGCAACAAAGATCCCGGCAATGAGCCCAATCTTCATGTACAGATTGAAGGGCTCTGTAGGATTGAGATAGGCCAGCTTTCTCTCAGCAATCGGAAAGTTGTGCGCTGCGAGCGCCTTCTGGATGGGCACTTCCAATTTTTGGTAGATGACACCCGCGAATTTCCAGCAACCCAAAAAACACACGGCGATCGCCACACCCGAGTAAATAATGCGCTTCCGCAACTCCTCCAAGTGCTGGAGCAGGCTCATAGAGCCCAACTCGCGTCGCTCTTCAGTTGCAGGTTCTACATCAAGGCTAGGCATCGTGATCCTGGGGGACGTTCTTGATTCGGTCTGTCAGCCGGCCTAGCGCGCTCGCTACAGGATTGGGGTCCTTAACCGTCGACATGATTTGGCCTGCTTCGGCCGAGAGATTCTTCACCGAGTTGATCGATTCTTCCAGTTCGAGATTGCGAATCTCTTCTTGAACCTGGGTCTGGAACTGGTTGCCGGCACGCTTGAACTCCGCCATAAACCGGCCCACTTCGCGGGCAATCTGAGGCAGCTTCCGTGGCCCAAACAATATCAGGGCCAGCACAGCAAAAAACACCATTTCAAAGCCAAAGTCCATGATCGTTAAACAATATGATACCCCAGGACAAGGGAAAAAGGTGTGCCTTTAAGGCTAGTAATTTGCACGCATAGCTTTACAAGGGCCGGCAAAACCGATGGTGTCTTCCAACATAACAGCCGTCCGCCTTCCGAGGTGCTGGGCGCCGCCAAAATGCTAGCCGTTGGACACAGCATTGGATTTTCTTTTATAGAAATGCGGCAGGTGCAACTGCTACAATTGCCAAAATCGGCAACGAGTTGACGGCAATCTCAGCCGCTTCCGTCCTTCTCGGGTACGATTGGAAGAAATGCCCGTACGATCGAACAACTCGTTTATGCGTGCGCGAAACGTCCATGCGCCTCCGGTTTACAGGCCAAACCAACATCCCTCGACTCAACTGGGCAGTTCAGCGATGCGTCCGGTGCCCGCCCCACCGATTTTCAATCCTGCAACCGGGATCGTTGCCCAGCATAGCCCAGCAAAGATTCGCGCGGGAAGGGTTCAGCCGCCTCCCGTTTACAGGCCTAGTCAATCTGTTGTGAAACAACCACGCCTCCACGCGACGGGTTCGCCGCACACGACATCGATTTTCAACCCTGCAATTGGAATCGTTGCCCAGCGTAATCCGGGCAAGATTTGCGCTGGAACCGTTCAGCCGCCTCCCGTTTACAGGCCTAATCAATCTGTTGTGAAACAGCCACGCCTCCCCACGATGGGTTCGCTGCACACAGCATCGATTTTCAGCCCTGCAACTGGAATCGTTGCCCAGCGTAATCCGGGGAAGATTCGCACAGGAAGCGTTCAGCCGCCTTCGGTCTACAGGCCCTATGATCGTGGTGTAACGCGAGCCGAAGCCCCCGTATACAATGTCCCGATTTCTAATCCAGTGGCTGAAACGGCTGCACAAATTAAAAAGACGGGTATTCTTAAACATTCACATCAAACGGTGTGCAAGTCGTTTCCGGCCGTAGCCCAACGTAAGACTCATAACGTTATCCAAAGAGCTTTTTATCAAGATATAGATGCACTGCTTAACGCTGTGGTGACGGCGAATAATGCAGCCACAGGCAACAATGGCGTGACGCCTAATATGGATGATTTTAGCGCGTCCGTGTGGCTATTGTTTGACGAAGCAGAGCCCTATCTCAGCGATGTGAATGTGCAAATTGACAACAATATTTCACGTCCCGCGCAAGCAACTCAAACTCTGCTGGGCACGTATGTCCTGAAATATAAAGACAATTATCCTGATCAGGAATACTTGATTGCTTCGATCCTTCATGAACTCATGCATGTCACGGTAGAAGAGCACTACGATAAAGCTGGATTGCCAGCGACTTTTTCCATTAATTACAACTTACCCCATGGTATGAATGTTGGAAACCAACTGAATCAGTTTTTGGACGATCAGGAAGATATTCTTGAGGAGAATCTCAACGATGCAAAGGCGGTTGTGAATCAGGATACATCGCTTACGAATCCCATGAAGACCCATGTTCTCGGCAGATTGAACTACGCCATAGGCCAAAAGGATGTCCACTATGACACGGTTCTGGGAGATATCTTGGTTTATATGGAACTTAAGGGTGCATCCAGTTCGCCAACGTTCAGATTCATCCGGCGATTAAGTGAAGAGGCGCGTGACCGGCGTACGAGACAACCCCTCTTTGGCATACCAAGAGAATTCGTGAGAAGGGTCAAAAAGGATGCCTACTGGTTTCAGTTCTGGGAGTGGTAAAACAACGTATTCCCTCTGTCGTTCTCCTTTGGCGTATTGGCATCATTTGCGATGGACTAAAGGCCCGCACGTAAAAAACGCAGCCGAAACCTTCCATCCGGCATCTTAGAAAGAGACGGCTTTTTCGTCTTCAGGTTACCAAAGGGAATTCTCCGGGCGAGAGCCCCAGAAAGCTCTTGGACTGGCCTGAAACAGTGCTATACTTTTCGATATCTTCCGCAAAACGAGCACCGGCTCAGCGGCTTAAGGGAAGCTCAATGTCTCCTAGTACGCGTCGTTCACTCTTCTCTGTTTTACTCGCAATCGTCCTTTGTGGTTTTTTGGGTATTGGCTATAGCCAAAGAATTTCCTCGTCCGGGGCTAGCGATTCAGAAGTCCGCGAAAATCTGCGGCAGTTTTCTGAAATTTACGATCTGGTCGAGCAAAACTATGCCGAACCAGTCAATGCCGACAAGGCGATATACAACGGTGCAATCCCCGGTATGTTGCACGTACTCGATCCGCACTCCAATTTCTTCGATCCCAAATCCTACTCTGCCATGCGCGAAGAGCAGCAGGGCAAGTACTACGGGGTAGGCATGCAAATTGCCCCTCGTAATAATAAGGTCATCGTCCTCGCGCCTTTTGCTGGTACACCAGCATACAGAGCTGGAATTCGTCCTGGGGATGTAATTATCGCTGTCGATGGCAAGCCCACCGACAACATGAATACCGGCGAAGTTGCCGACCTTCTCAAAGGCCCCAAGGGCACCAATGTTCACATCACCATCCTGCGCGAGGGCGCAGAGAAGCCGTTGGAATTCAATGTGGTTCGGGCTGAAATTCCGCGCTTCAGCGTCGACCTCAAGTTTCAAATCCGCCCCGGCATCGGATACATGCATGTCAGCGGCTTCAATGAAACCACTGAGCACGAAGTCGAGCAGGCCCTCGAGAAATTTGGCGAACTGAAGGGCCTCATCCTCGATCTTCGTGGAAATCCGGGTGGATTGCTCAACGAGGGCGTCGGCGTCGCCGACAAATTCCTGAAAAAAGGACAGGTCATCGTCTCCCACCATGGCCGCAGTTCCCCTGAAAAGATCTACCGCGCGGCTCGTGGCAACGGAGGTAACGACTATCCTCTGGTGGTCCTGGTAAACCGTGGAACAGCTTCGGCAGCCGAAATCGTCTCCGGCGCGATTCAGGATCACGATCGCGGGTTGGTCGTTGGCGAGAGTACCTTTGGCAAGGGCTTGGTTCAGACCGTCTATCCGCTCTCCGAGAACACTGCCCTGGCCCTCACTACCGCCAAATATTACACGCCCAGTGGACGTTTGATTCAGCGTGAGTACACCGGTCTTTCCCTTTACGATTACTACTACAACCGTGAAAGCGAAGAATCTGCCGCTAATAATAAGGAAGTCAAACTGACCGATAGCGGTCGCACCGTCTACGGTGGAGGGGGCATTACACCCGATGTCAAGATCCCTGCCATCAAGACCAACCGGATGGAAGATACTCTGCTACAGAAGTATGCGTTCTTCAACTTCGCCCGAAATTATGTCAATGGTCATCAGGTGGACAAGACTTTCGAGGTTACAGATGCCGTAGTGCAGGACTTCCGCAAATTCCTGGACGCGCAAAAAATCCCATACACCGAGGCCGAGTTGCACGATAGCATGGACTGGATCAAGGCCGGCATCAAGTCGGAGATTTTTGTGTCCCAGTTTGGGCAAGAAGAGGGTCTTCAGGTACGGGCTCAAACTGATCCCCAGGTTTTATCAGCCCTGGACCTGTTGCCCAAAGCCAAGGACCTGGCTGACAATGCTAAGCGCATCCTTGCTCAGCGCGCCGCAGCTCAACAGACAAATCGGTAAATTTCTCCATGCAAAAGCCCGCCATCCGGCGGGCTTTTTTATGCTCAAGTTGTTTCGGATAGCGAAACCAAAATCGTCGATTAGGCATATAATTAGCCCCACATCAGCACTCATCGTCGAAGATTCTCGTCCGGCTATCTGGTGCGATGTCCTGGAGGGGATCGTGAGCTCCGAGTCTGCTGCTTCTGTTCGTCTTGTTTTACTGCTTTGACTTCAAAACATTATTCATTCAATTCCAGGCATATCGCGATATCGCAATTCAACAAGAGGTGCTGAGCGATTGATATTGAACAACAGCCCAGTCGCGAAGAGTTCCTCAAGGCGCCCATCCAGGCCGTGGCGGTCGTATGTTGCCGTCATCCTATTTTCGGTTCTGCCGCTTCTATTGTTCTTGTACGCCGGCCATCGGCTGATCCGAAGGCTTACCATCAACAACCTCTCGCAAACCACGGGATCCGCCGCAGATTTGGCTGCCAAGGTCATTGAAGAAAAGCTGATGGATGCGCAAGCCTCCCTCCAGTCGTTGGCCCAGGACCCCTCGCTTGCCAATGCCTGGAAAGGAACGCCAGGATCGCCAAAAATAGATCCGTCGCGAATCATCGCACGCTTGCAGGAGGCCCATGAACTGAAGCGAGACGTGGCGTCCTGGGCAGCCTACGATACAAACGGTTTTCTCCGCGCCAGTTATCCCCCGGCAACAGGCCCGGTAAAACAAAGTTTTGCTGACGCTGCCTGGTTTAAACGTGTGTACCAGACTCGGCGTGTCTATATTTCCGGCGTGTCCAGCAACGACATATCTGCCTATGGATCATTCATCACAGTAGCAGCGCCCATAGTGAATGGAGAAGACCTGTCGGGCGTTCTTGCCATGACCTATGATTTGGATACCATCAAGGGCTGGCTGACAGGAATGTCGCTGGGAGCAACCAAATGGATTTCCGTGGTGGACCAAAACGGTATCGTCGTCATCGCGCCAGACCGTATTTCTTCCAATTCGCCTCGTGACGTAAGCGCTCACGAAAACGTCAAGAAGGTCATGGCCGGAAAAGGCGGCACTGAGTTTCTTTGGCAGGACGGAAAGCAGATATTGACTAGCAGGCATCCGCTCTCTTCGCTTGGCTGGGGAGTCCTAGTAGAGCTTCCAATCGAAGAAATTGACAATGCCATCTGGAAATTCGAGCGGCCCCTCTCCTTGATCGCACTGCTGTTCATCATGCTCGCCCTCGCTATTGGCAGCGCCGGTGTGCTGCTATACAACCGGCTCCGTGAAAGCCGCGAGCATGTCCGCCAAATTGTTACGACCGCAAATGACGCATTTATCTCAATCGATGAGGCTGGCGTCATTACAGATTGGAACCCGCAGGCTGCGGCGCTCTTTGGCTGGTCCGAAGAAGAAGCCATCGGGCAACCATTACATACCGCAATCGTTCCTCCTGCCTACCGCGAAGCCCATTTGCGTGGCCTTACGCACTTCCTGGCAACCGGGGAAGGGCCGGTATTGAATAAGACATTGGAATTGACGGCGCTTGATCGCAATGAGCGTGAATTTCCCATCGAGCTTTCCATTTCGCCGATGCGAAAGGGAGGCCGCATCTCGTTCAATGCTTTTGTGCGTGACATTTCCGCCCGAAAACAGGCTGCACAGCAGATCGCGAAACTCAACGCCGAACTTAGTAACCGTGTTTCCGAACTGGAGGCCAGAAACAAGGAACTGGAAGCATTCAGCTATTCCGTCTCCCATGACGTACGCGCTCCTTTGCGTCACATCGCCGGCTTTTCGCAGCTACTATTGGAAGAATGCCAGACGTTGATTACGCCCGACGGACGCGAGTATTTGCAGGAAATCCAGCACAGCACTCGCCGCCTGCAACAACTTGTCGAAGACCTGTTGCGTTTCTCGCGGCTGGGAGCGCAAGGAATGAAGCTGCAAATGACCAACCTGGACGAGGTTGTGGAAGAAGTGGTTTCAAGTGTTGGCCGGGATTTAGGTGGCCGCAAAGTGACCTTCGAGGTTGCCCCTCTTCCCATCGCTGAATGTGACAGGGCCCTGATCAAGCAGGTGTTCATGAATTTGATTTCCAATGCAGTCAAGTTCACCGCCACCCGTGACCATGCCGTAATCAAGGTGGGTGAATATCATCTGGGCGGAGAAAGCATACTGTTCGTTCGTGACAACGGGGTCGGTTTCGATATGAAGAATGCGGAGCGGCTCTTTGAACCTTTTCACAGGCTCCACTCTCAGGAGCAATTCGAAGGTACCGGCGTGGGCCTTGCCACAGTACAACGAATCATCTTGAAGCATCATGGCCGCGTATGGGCGGAATCAGAATCTGACCAAGGCACATCGTTCTTTTTCAGCCTTAGTCAAAAAGCAGCCGCCGACGCGAAAGAAAAGTCCGCGCCGAGATCGCTCTAAAGATTGGAAACAATCAGGAGCCTGGCCTGAGTAGGAAATCACTGAAGTATCCGTCCCCCAGCATGGTATTCCCTTTGTATTACCCCTGACGCATGCCTCCACGCACCAGTTTCCGCAGGTGCGCCATACGCGACATCTGTGGGGGCGTCTTCCCTGTCTGCACAAACATGGAAACCTCCCGATCAAGCTTCCTGCTTTCACACTTCGGGCACTTGGCCCGCTGCCGGCCTAGCACCACGCTTTCAAATCGATTGCCGCATCCTCGGCAAACATATTCAAAAATCGGCATAATTGTGC
>DASZEU010000004.1:0-3399 GCA_035940535.1 Candidatus Angelobacter sp. | reverse complement strand
CACAGAAAAACAACATCCACTGGGCCTGCTTCGCTCAGGCTGCCAATCACCGTGGGACGCGCTTGAAAATCGTCATCGGCGCTAACCACACGCACGCCATTCTGCTGCATGGCGCGAAGGTGGGGCCCGCGCGCGTGCAAGGAGACGTCATAACCGGCCCGGGCCATCTTGGCGCCGATGTAGGCGCCCACCGCGCCCGCCCCTACAATCAGGAACTTCATTGCCGAGCTTCCGAAAACGCCGCCGCTACGGCGCGACGCTGAATTTTCCCGGTAGCGGTGCGGGGAATAGTCTCAACTATGTGGACCTTCTTTGGGCACTTAAAGTCCGCCAACCGTTCGCGGCAATAAGTTAAAAGCACGGACTCGGATTGCGGTTCACGCAGCACTACCGCCGCCTCTATTTCTTCTCCCCAGGTTGGATGCGGCCGGCCGAAGGCCACAGCTTCGGCTACGCAAGGGTGGGCGAGCAATACCTCGTCGATTTCGCGCGGAGCAATTTTTTCTCCACCGCGATTGATCAACTCTTTGATCCGTCCGGTCAGAGTCAGGTAACCGTTTTCATCGAGAATGCCCTGGTCGCCGGTGCGGAACCATCCGTTGACAAACGATGTAGCGTTGGCTTCCGGATTGTTCTCGTAGCCGGTAATGACGTTTGGCCCCTGAATTACCACCTCGCCTGCCTGGCCCTGTTTGAGATGGTTGCCTTGGTCGTCCATGATGCTGACCTGCACGCCCGTTCCAGGCCCCACCGAGCCAGGACGGCGCGGCTGCGGTGGCAAGGGGTTTGAGCACATCTGGTGCGAAGCCTCGGTCATGCCGTAGGCCTCAAGCACTGGTACCCCAAACAGACCTTCCATCTTCTCCATGACTTGTGGCGCAAGGGCCGCGCTACAGGAACGCACAAACCGCAGGTGCTCGGTCCCGGCTGGTTTTTTTGAGTCGCCCATTCTGGCCAGCACAAGCTGGTGAATGGTGGGAACCGCCGAATACCATGAGACACGATGCTCACGCACCATCCGCCAGAAGGCCAACGGGTTGAACTTGGCTGGGACCACCACCGTTCCTCCCGAAAGGAAAGTTGACAGCGTGGAAGCGACTAGTCCGTGGACATGGAAGAGCGGCATTAGACACAAAGAAACATCCTGGGGCGAAAGCGCGTAAGTTCTGGCAACATTGCCGCAAGAGACACCCAGATTTCGGTGCTTCAATGGCACCCGCTTCGGGCGGCCTGTGCTTCCGCTCGTGTGCAATACCAAGGCAACGTCATCCGGCGCGGGACTGGAGACTGACGCGGCTTTAGGAGCGTCCGCGATGGAAACGGTTCCTTGCGCGCTCGTGGCCACCGACAACACCGGGACACCAAGCTGTTGGGCAGCACGACGGGCCTCGTCCGCGCCCTCCACGGGGCAGAGTAGTAACTTCGCTGCGGTATCTTCCAAGTAGAAGCAGAACTCTTCATACCGGTAAGCCGGGTTCAAGGGAGCCGCAGTTCCGGCAATGGAGGCCGCCAAAAACCCGACAATAGTCGCCAGGCTGTTGGGCAGAACGCTGGCCACCCGATCCCCAGGCCGAATGCCCGCTCCAGCCAAGCTTTCTGCCATGCTCATGACCTGCTGCCGCAACGACCCATAGGTAATGGATGTCTCCATTTCAGGAACGACTACTGCCGTTGAAGCAGCAGGAGCGCCTTGCAGCAGGGAGGGGAGGTTATCGTAAGAATCCATGGCCAAAGAATAATACTTGAAATCTTGAAATAAGGGGTCTCAGAACCCGACCAAAATTACAGGAACTTTGGGAAATGTCAACGGGGTCACCACCCTCAACACTGTTGGCTAAGAAGCTTGGTACGAACCAATTCTGGTGTGGTCTAAAGAGTGGGTTCAGGTTGCTGAAATATCGCACTCAAATTGGCCAACCTATCAGCCATTCTTCGGTAGGCATTGCTTTTGATGTCTTTGGGTGGGCAAACGACAACATGGCCGGGAAGAAAATCTGAAGGGTCGTCACAAACCGTATAACCGCAAGCTCTCGCATCGGCCGCGGTAATAACCGCCAATTTGCTTTTTGAGTATTTGTCTTCGATCTTTTTAAAATGTTCAGGAGTAAGATGATGAAGCATAAAGCATGAATTCTCTTTTAAGCCGTCAAAAAAAGCTCCTGACGAAGCTCTCGTAGGTACGTCCTTTGGTGTCCAAAAAGACTCATTCCTAAGAATACGAATAAGGCGCACTTCATTAGGACATACGACGATATCATCGACGAATGGTGGCATTTAGGCTAAGTGAGCTTTACAAGCCCACAAGGTCCGCTAAACACTGATTCATTTGGTCGTAATCCGAGGGCCTTAACTCGACGGCTTTGGCTAGAGTGTCATTAACTAATACTGCCAGGGCAACATCATCGTCTGGCAACACGCTGATCTCCACAGCACTCTTCCCGTTCGTCCAAGTAATTTGTACTCCCCCACCAGAGAGCGTTGAGAGAGAAGGATTGGGAAGATATCTATGTCTTATGCCGCAGAGAACTCTGCCAGCACTCTTCAGCGTGTCATCGGTAATTCTGAAGTCGCCGATTCCGGGTTCTACCCTACCAACCCGCTGCATTTCCAATAACTCCATAAATGCGTATGCTAACCACGGCCTCTTGTCCACCATCAATGGTTCCTGGAGAACTGAATCACTCACAAATGTCTGTTGCGCGGCTATTGCTCGATCAAGATACGCCCCGGTTTCAAGACAGTGTAAACTCATCGTATCCTCTTCCAGACTCGCTTCTGCAAGTCCTCGGCTGTAATTTCCGCGAAGGTCTCAACAAGCAATCTGTGACAGTCGTCCAACTTAGACCAAATACCTAACTCCGACGTGCTGACGGGTTGGCCGCTTACGTTCAATGTCAGTTGGACGATTGGCGTACCATCTGGTCGGATACCTGGAGATGTCTCCATCCGTATCTGGTTGTTTCCAAACGCTGCCACAAAAGAAACTGACGTTACTAATGCACCCTTAAGCTCAAACTTCATTCGCTGAAAGAGCGACGCAATATCTTCCGCCGTGTTCCATTCGCGCCCTTTCAAGAAATGATTGATGTATGTCACATCACATTTAAATACGATCGGCTCTGGTAGGCTTTCATCCTTAAGAAACTCACGGTAGATCGCCCAGTCCTCCTGAAACATCGGTTTCAGATCTGAGTAATGAAAGTACTTTTGTTCAGCCTCGACAGCTCTCCAATTTCTAATAAAACGGTTTAGCTGGGCGTCGCTATTCTAAATGGACCTTCGAATTGCTGAAGATCATCATTTATCGCCAATGCCACCAAGATGCTTCTGTTTGATCGGCATCGCGCTGTCGCCCAGTCTCAATTATAAGCCTCTTGGGCCTTGTTTCTAAGCGATCTA
>DASZEU010000003.1:0-7381 GCA_035940535.1 Candidatus Angelobacter sp. | reverse complement strand
TGTATTCTTCGATGGCGAGCGGGTGGCCCGCAAAGATTTTCCCGGCAACACTGTTTCCTACTACTTCTCAGATCATCTTAAAACTGCGTCGGTGATCACCGATGCTGTCGGCAGCATCAAGTCAGAATCGGATTATTACCCCTGGGGCGGCGAACTCCAGTTCGTCAATGGCGACACCAATCACTATAAGTTCACCGGCAAAGAACGGGATTCCGAATCTAGCCTCGACTACTTCGGCGCTCGCTACTACTCGAACGGGTTGGGGCGATTCATCACGCCCGATTGGAGTGCGACGCCGGTTCCGGTTCCCTATGCTGATCTCTACGATCCACAATCGCTAAACCACTACAGCTACGTGCGTAATCTGCCTACGACGAAGACTGATCCCGATGGGCACTGCTGTTTACAGGATCTCGAAGCACTTGCTGACTTTGTTGAGGCGGGTGCCGCTGAGGGAGCGGAAATGATTGCGACGGCGACAAGCGCAACGGTGGGCGCTGCAGTCAGTGTCACCGCTGCCACTGCGGGCGTCGTGTACCAATCTGTGCAGACTACTCGTGCGGTAATGGGAGAAAACGAGGCGTACAAGCAGGAATTGCAGGCGCAACACCAATTGAATCTGTCGATAATAAAAAGAAATCAGCAGCAACAACAGCTAGGCCACGCCAACGGCGTTGATGAGGAGAAGAGTCAGAGCGATGACGCCAAGGACAAGGCGCGAACGAACGGCGGGCTTGTTAAGCCTGATAAAGGGCCGGGGTCTGTTTCGAAAGACCAACGTGATTCAAAGCGCGTGTGGCCCAAGTCTGAGAATGACAAGAAACTCGATCAACAAAAGGGATTATGTGCTCACTGCGGCCAGCCAATCCAACCCGGTCAGGGAGTGGGGCACCACAAGAAGAGGCATGCCGATGGTGGAAAAACCGATGATCAGAATCATGCCGTTGTGTGTAAACCCTGTCACATTAACGATCTACACAAATGACATAAGAGGAAGCTAAATGGTGGATGAAACCAAACGAAAACTAGCGTTGGAGAAGATTCAGGAGAACATCGCTCGAACGGGGCGTCATATTTACGTGGTCGCGGGAGGAGCAGCAACACCGCGCTTTGCTTATACGATTGGGGTAAGCGAGTCTATTGGGGCCGAGCTGATATTGGCGGGGGCTTCCTTTTATAGGAACGATGACGTGGCTCCAATCCTCAACGCTATCGCTGTGCGACTGAAACCACAGCTTGATTGGGAAGCGATGAAGTTCGAAGTCGGTGAGCAAGGTTCGTTCACTCTGCGCAAAGCGCACGCCAGTTGGGCGACGGAGTTCATGCGGGGAGCACTGGACTACTATGACGTGCGTGAGGTTCCGGCACTTCAGGTGGTTCCCGATAAGGCTCACTGGACAATCGACGTTCCGGACCTGAGTGCGCCATGGAACGCAAACACAGAACCCGTATGGCGGTGGCTGCACGAACCTTGGACATATCCTGTACCCGAAGGCGCGACGGCTGCAACCGACCTGGAAGCGCTTCGCGGAGAGCGAGTCACCGAGGCTATGCGTTGGGAGGAGGGTGAGTGGGAAATCTTCGTCGGGGATGGACCCAATATCCCAGAAGACGAGCTACGCATGGTTCCGCTCGGGACTCTTCTGGGGGCGGACGAATCCCTTGTTCCCGTTGTGAATCTGGCGATAGGTGAAGGGCTCTTGCGCGATGACCCGGATTCGGAGTGGCGTCCATGGCCTAATCGGAAGTGAGATGATGATGCAGCAGGGAGCGGGAGAATCCAGTAAGAATTGACGCCGATACGTCGAGTTTCCCTTTCCCGATCCGCCGAGGCTTGATCCTGAGAGTTTTGTTTAGGCGACCAGATCGAGTTTGATAGGAGCATCAGGCGCAGGCTTTTCCGGGATCTTGCCTTTTTGGGTTTGCTTGGCCAGTTCAGCATTCAACTCGGCTCCCACGAGGATGGCAAAGCCTGTCCAGTAGAGCCACATCATCAGGGCCACGGCTGCGCCTAAAGTGCCGTAGGTTTTATTGAAATTGCCAAAGTGGCGGAAATAGAGTCCCAGAGCGTAAGAAAGGCCGATCCACGAACCCACGGCCAGAACAGCGCCTGGCAGCGTGCTCCAGAAGCGTTGTTTTACGTTGGGCGCAAGGAAGTAGAGGAACTCAACCGCCAGCACCGCGAAGAGAACGGCCACAGTCCAATGGATGTAGGGCCAGAGCTCTGCAAAAAGCCAAGAGAGATGCATGCGTCCTGAAAGCCATCCTCCAAATTCAGGGCCGACGATCATCACGCCTAAAGCAGTCAACAACAGTACTCCTACCAGCAGCGCAAGCAAAATGGCCAGCGGGCGAGTCCGCCAAAATGGGCGGTTGTCCTCAACCTGATAAGCAATGTTCAGAGCTTCAATGGCAGCGGAAAAACCGCCGGAGGCTGCCCATAATGTTCCCAGGAGGCCAAAGGAAAGAAAGGCAGAGCGGTTGGGCGTGATCACATCCGACAATACCATGCGCACCAGCCCCATGCTGTCCCGTGGAACGAAAGTAGACATAAGAGCGATGGCCTGATCGAACAGATTGGAAACCGGCAGGTAGGCCACCACCGCCGAGAGGAAAATCAGGGCAGGAAACAACGACAGAACAAAGTAGTAAGCCAGCGCGGCCGCCATTTGCAGGGTGTGGTTCTTGCTTATGTCTTCCACCGTCAGCGCGAGCGCATCTTTAAGCCCATGAAAAGTCATCTCTATTTTTTAGATGCCTAGAGCGGTGCCGGAGTGTGTCGAGCCCGCCAGCCTTCTTACACTGTGAAAGCCCTTTGTATTTGTGCTCTGAACACGGCTTCCTTCACCGAAGCTCAGGACAAGCTCTTCTTCCCACCTCTATCGAAAATCGTCTTTTATATCGCACTCCGCTTCGCTACGCGCGAGCCCGCGGCGCTAGGAAGGTGCTCTTTCTTTCGGTACCCAGCACTTACGAGTCAGCGTGTGCGCAACAAAACGCGCCCACGCTGACTCGACGTGCTGGGCTACTTTCAGCCGCCCTGCCGGGCTGGTGCTTCGCTGATTCGAATATCACGGCATCGATTTTATTCTCTTAGGTGGGCCGCAGACCTATGCGGCAGCAGCACCGGAGCGGCAGAGCCGTATCCAGGTCGCTTCATTCATCATCTATTAACAAATAGTAATCGCCGATTGTTCATCGATTTTTTACAACAGAAGACCGAAACTGGTTTATAAGTATTCTGAACTTCCATGGATGAGCGAAAAAGCTTTCTGGTCAAGCATTTAGGGCTGCGGGGCATTGCTATCTTCGAGGCAATCAAGGGCTTGCTTGCTCTTGGAGCGGGATGCCTTCTGCTTACGCTGAGGCACAAAGACTACAAAATTGAGGCCTTGCGCTTGCTGCGATTCCTGCATATCAATCCTGGCCGGCACGTGGCCCAAGGCTTGCTAAGGTTCGCAGGAAATATGACTGACCATAAGTTATGGCTGTTTTTTGTGGGCGTCCTGGTTTATGTCATTATCCGGTTTGTGGAAGCCGGTGGGCTATGGCTGGAAAAAGAATGGGCCGAATGGTTCGCTCTGCTTTCCGGCAGCATGTATCTGCCCTGGGAAATATGGGAACTGGCTCGTCATGCTGACGCTTGGAAGTGGATCATATTTGTCTTCAACGTCGCTATTGTTGTCTACCTTGCCTGGCTCAGGATCATGATGCACAAAGAGCGCAAACGCAGAGCAACAGACAAGCGGTTGGATGAGCCTTCGCCGGCGACTTAAGTTTGTGTGGCGTTTGTGTTCTGGCTTCCGGATGACAGCATGTTTTGAGCTACTCTGCTTGATAGACCGTTTTGCCACCGACTACTGTTCGTAGGACATGAGTTTTCAGGATTTCTGCTGGCTCCACCTTGGTGATGTCGCGATCAAGCACGACGAAATCAGCCATCATGCTGGGGGCGAGAGTTCCTTTTTCCTTTTCTGCAAACTCAGCATAGGCCGAACCCCAGGTATAGGCGGCTATTGCCTGGTCGATGGTGATCTTCTGCTCCGGGACGTACTCTTTTGTCCCCGCCTCGTTCTTGCGGGTTACCGCAGCATATAAACCTCGGAATGGGGTAATGGGCTCGACAGGATAGTCCGTCCCAAAGGCCAGGGGAATGCCATCATCCAAGAACTCCTTCCAGGCATAGGAATGCCTGGCCCGCGCCGCGCCGATGTGGGCTTCCGCCCAATTCATATCGGTGAGCAAGTGGTTGGGCTGCATGGAGGCAATCACTCCCAGCTCTTTGAATCTCTCAAAGTCCTCGGGGGCCACTACTTGTGCATGTTCAATGCGGAAGCGGAAATCACGTTTTGCGCTGTGTTGTTCGCTCTGGGAAAATGCCTCCAGGGCCATCCTTGTTCCACGGTCTCCAATGGCATGAAATCCGAGTTGAAAACCGGCCTTTGCGCGTTCCATAGCTTTCTTGTCGAGGGCGTCCTGCTGATAGCGGGGAATCCCAGAATTGGTGGAATCATCGTTATAAGCAGCGAGCATGGCGGCAGTGTGGGAGCCCAGGGAGCCATCCATGAATCCCTTCAGCATGGTGGTATGCAACATAGGATCACCCGCCGGATGATGAGATCGCCTACGATTCAATTCTTCCAGAGAGGCATCAAAGGGGAGCCACTCGGAGATGCGAAGAGTCAGCTTGCCTTCTTTCTCGAGTTGCTCATAGATCAGAAAGTCCGCCCAGTCAGAGTTGTCCTGGGCTGAGGTGATGCCCCATTGCGCCGCATCGAGCAATGCCAGCTCAACCGCTTTGCGCCGTTGCGCTGATGTTGGTTTGGGGATTCGTCCTAAGACGCTGTCCTTGGCCGTTTCTCGCAGGATTCCTGTGGGTTCGCCTTGCTGGTCATGATCGATCTTGCCGCCTTGTGGGTCCGGGCTTTGTGCGGTGATGCCCATAGCTTTGAGCGCCGCAGTATTCGCAACCGCGATATGTCCATCGACGCGCACGAAGATCGCGGGATGATCACCGGTTTCTAAATCAATATCCTGCCGGCTGGGCAGCCTTTGATCAGTCCATTTCGTGTGGTCCCAGCCACGTCCGACAAGCCATTCGCCAGCACTCGCAGTCTTGGCGCGAGCAGCGATGCGCTGCTTCATCTCCTCCAGAGATTTGGCTCCAACCAGATTGATGTCGAGCTTCTCAAATCCGCCGGAAGAAAGGTGCGTATGCGCGTCGTTGAACCCAGGCATGGCAAAGTGGCCGCCCAGATCAATCACTTGAGTCGCCGAACCTTTGAACTTTTGCACGTCTTGGTTCGTGCCAACTGCAATTACTTTTCCTGAGGACACGGCGATGGCCTGTACCCGAGGTTGTGCAACGCCCCCGGAGATTCCTTTAAGGCCGATCAAGTTAGCGCCTGGATAGATATCGCCATTGATAAACATGATTTCTGCGGAAGTTTTTTGCTGAGCAGAAGACAGGGCAGCCAGGGCCAGTATTACGAGCATAACCAGCAGCATTCTCATTCGTGCACTCCGGTAAGGGCCAAAAGGGCCAGAAGAATTCGTTTGAGTCCCAGGTCGCGGTTGGTACAGTCAAACCACTCGCGCATGGTGTGAGCGCCGCCGCCATCGCCTCCCGAACCAATGGTGATGGCTTCGCGCCCCAGCGAGAGCGGGATGTTGGCGTCGGTCGAGGCCAAGCGCGGTATCGACTGGATTCTGAGATGAGCGTCCACGGCGCGGATTACCTGGAGGATACGGGCATCTGCGCGTAACTCGCCAGCCGGGCGGTCTCCGATGCTTTCAATCGCAAAACTGACTTTGTGGCCTCCAGACTGGTAGCGAAGAGCAACCTCATTCCCTACGGCGGTCACAGTTTCTCGCAACCGGTTCTCAAGCTTCTGCAATTCCTCGCTGGATGCAGAGCGCAAATCAACCCGTGCCTTGGCGCAGTCCGGAATAGAATTGACTGAAGTCCCTCCCTGAATCACCCCGATATTGAATGTGGTACGGGGCGCTTCGGGTACGGCTACCTGGCTGAAAGCCGCAAGAGCGCGGCAGAGCAGGACGATCGGATTAGGGACACCAAAATCGCTCCAGGAATGACCTCCGGGGCCGCGAAAGCTGACTTCAAATCGCCTGCTTCCCAGAGCTTGGGTAACGTAAGTGTCCTCCCCAGCGCCATCGATAACCAGCAAAGCACGGATGGCATCGCTCCAATAGGGGTCGGCAAAGATGTGGCGCATGCCACGCAGATTCCCTTCGCCTTCTTCGCCTACATTCCCGATAAAAACCACATTGACGAGCGGCTCAATCCCGCTTTGCAGCAGGGCAGAGGCTACGGCCAGCATAGCCACGACGCCGGCGGCATTGTCACTAATGCCCGGCCCGTGGAGCTTATTTCCCTCTTCCCTCGAATCCAGCGGTGTTTCTGGGGGAAAGACAGTATCCAGATGTGCGCTTAGGGCAATGAGTGGGCGTTGCGGCGAGTCGCGCAGCAGCCCAAAAACATTGCCCAGTTCGTCGCTACGGACGTGGGAGAGCCCCATTCGCAGGAACCGCTGTCGCACCCATTCGCTTCGGTTTGCCTCACCAAACGGCGGAGCCGGAACTTTGGCCAACTCCATTTGCCAGCGGCGGAACTCCATCTCCTGGTTGTGCAGGTATAGGAGCGCAGCATGGACTGCTCGCAATTCAGCAATTCGCGCAATCTCCTGCTGAGGAGTGGCCGAGCCTGGAACGTTGGAAGCTGGAATCCGGTTGGGCATGAGATCGACCGATTATCATACCGTGTAGACTTTGGAGGACGCGTGCATTTTATAAGGCAAGTCTTTCCGTGATCAGGTCTGCAAATTTATTGCATTTCGCAGCGCGCAGCCTTTCGAGTACCTGCGGTAGAGTTCGCCTTTCTCGGAGTGCGGTTCCTTGTTGATGGAGAGCATGGACAACGATCTCAGGATTCAAGTGATAAGTATCAATAAGAAATTCATCTGGATGCCGTGCAGTTAAATCGAACGGCTTAAGATGCTCTTCCTTAAAATGCTTTAGGTTATAAGTCACGATCAATTCGCATCCGGCCCTAACTCCGGCTGCAACAACATGGCGGTCCTTCTCATCATTTTTCATGGCAGGAACCAACTCTTTATAGCTTGGCTCCACCCAGGCATCTGGGAAATGCTCTTTCATTTGTGAGCGCAGATGTTCTACTTTTTCCTTTGGGACTCCGAACCTGATGAGAGTACGATCCAACTCGGCAATGATGTCATCTGACCAGCGGGCCAAAAAGAGCCGGCACTCAGACAATCGCAAGATAGTATCGCGAACAGCAGGTTGAACTAATACACAGGCGTCTATGATTACGGGGAAATCGAAGTTCAATTACTCCTCAAAC
>DASZEU010000002.1:0-6551 GCA_035940535.1 Candidatus Angelobacter sp. | reverse complement strand
CCTTGCCCCTATACCCCATCGCGGCAAACGCAACGAGCCTGCCTTTGTAGTAAATACCGCAGAAATGTTGAGCCAACTGCGCGGCGTAGACAAAGAGGAGATTGGGCAGAAAACCACAGAGAACTTCTACACTCTATTTCCACAAACGGCAGCGATTACGTAGAGCGTGTTTCAAAAATAGGTTTGTGTTAGTCCCAACCATCCCTGGGCTAACTTCGCTGCACTCCTTACGGGGTTAGGTTGTTCGACCGTGTACAGCTTCAATTTCCTTGAATGAACGGTATTGGTTTTAGCACCTGGTGTTAAACATCGTAGACCTGATTAATATTTTTAAAACACGCTCAGTGTTTTCGCCCAAGCAAAAGCGGCACAGATGAATTCCTATGCCGCTTTCGAGGTGCGCTGAATTTAATTTTCAGCAGTTAGAGTTCATCGGCTTCGCCGAGTTCAGCCGCCACCGGCGTGAGCGTCCCAAATAGTCCGTTCACTTCGCCATCGGGACCAGCGGTGAAAAACAGCGTGGTGGCGGGGCCGGAGTTGGCGTTCCCAGCACCGAATTCAAGCGCCCAAAGTCCGCTACTGGTAAAGGTTGTACCGTCAGGATTCAGCACATTACCAAGGAAGCGTCCGGTCACCGGGTTATAAGCAGCGATTGTGCCCCCGCGAAATTGTCCGACCAGGATGGTATGGCTGAACTCTCCGAAGTTTCCCGGAGTCAGCACGACACCCCACGGTGCATTGAGCCATGATCCATGCTCGAGCCTCTGCACGAGCCGCCCATGGGTATTAAAGACGTCGACAAAGCCCAAGCCTGCGCCGCCGACCGGATCATGCTTAGCTGCATCCTGCTTAGCGTAGGTCACATAGATGTTGGGGCCGATGGCCTGGACGTTGAAGGGAGCAAAACCTTCGCGGACTCGCTCATCGTTGAACGCATCATCATCCAAGCGCACTTGCTGGAAGTTGGTGTCAAATACGTCAACGCGCCCGCTGCGGAAGTTGGCAGCCAGGATAAACCTCTTGCCATCGATCTCGGCAATGGTGGCGCCCTTAAAAACGGCTCCGTTCTTTGCGTCGGGCACCTGAGAATGGTCGACCTTGATCACTGCGGTGGTCGGTTGAACACCAGGGTTCCATCCCTGCACGGTGCCATCTTCCGTTACCCACAAGAAGATAGCGCGTTTGCCAGGGGCAAGAAGAAAATCCGTGGTACTGCCGTTGAACATGACTCCGGTAGGCGATCCTGGGGCGGGTTGACTGGGAGCATTGGCAACTGTAACAACGAGCGGGACAATCGCTCCAGCACTGTTGTATAACGTGGAAGTCCCACCGGCATTGTTGGAAATCCACCACGGAGTTCCAGGGCCAGAAACCAGCCCCCAGGCATTTTGTAGGTTGGGATCAGTTACGGCGGCCCGACCGGGGACGTTGGAAACTAGGTTGGTCGTAGTGTAGTGCTGTGCAAACGCCAAGCTGGAAAACAACAGGATAGCAAAGCCAATCACAATTGACCTTAAACGGACTACGGGGGAATTAAGCATGAACTCTTACCTCCTAGACCTTTCTGTTCGGTTATGGATTCAAAGCGAATGTTGAGGGAACAACACTTATAACGTTCAAGCAGAACAACAACCCGCTACGGTGCAACTGGAGTTCCATATAATGCGCAGATGGCACAAGCTGAGAGCAAAGGACTTGGCATTTTGAGGTGCGAAATTTTCTGATCTCAATCTCGAAAATCGTAGATCAGGCGCAATGCGGTTCCAAGATTCGTAACGAGTCGATGCTCGATGAAAAAGCAGCGAGCCCGAAGTCGGTAAAGATGTATTAATTTAATGTCAAAATATTTTCTCCGCATGCTCTAATCCAACTCCAATTGCCGGCAATGGCATTAAAAAGATGTGCATTTGAAGACGATTGGTAAGCGATGTCGTTTCGCGAAGTTCATTGAGATTCGATGAGCCAAGGGCCTGGAATCATTTATGAAACCACATCGGCACTCTTACAGGTTTTGAAATCTCGCATCCCGGTATAAAATTCCAGGTCGCGGAGCACACCATGCATACGATGATGGACTACCCCCTGACCTTGACTCCGATCCTGGAGCGGGCAGGAAAATATTTCAGCAAGGTGGAATTAATTTCACGCCGTCCTGATCGTTCCATCCATCGTTACACTTATTTGGATCTTTACCATCGCGCCCGCAACCTGGCCGAATGCTTGACCAATGCCGGCTTGAAACGCGGAGACCGCGTGGCGACTCTGATGTGGAACCATTCCACCCACGCCGAGATCTTTTTCGGTGTTCCCGCCGCCGGCGGCGTGTTGCATACACTCAATCTAAGACTGCATCCCAACGAGATTGCTTACATCGCCAACCACGCCCAGGACCGTTTCTTGATTGTTGATGAAGTTCTCTTGCCGACATTCGAAAAATTCAGACAGCAAACCCATTTCGAGCGCGTCTTCGTCGTTGGAAAGTGCCCGAACTCTGCGTCCGCTGAGTTTGAAGATTACGAGCAATGGCTGGGCCAAGCCAGCGGAAATTTCGAGTATCCAGAGCTGAGTGAGCAGGATGGCGCCTCAATGTGTTTTACCTCTGGCACCACCGGCAATCCTAAAGGGGTGCTTTACTCGCATCGCTCCATGATTTTGCACAGCTTTGCTGAAACCATGGCCGACACGACTGCATTGTCGCGCCACGACGTGCTGATGGTGGTCTCATCCATGTTCCATGTAAACGGATGGGGGCTGCCCTACACCGCTGCGATGGTAGGCGCAAAGATGGTCTTTCCCGGACAGTATCTTGATCCCGAAAGCCTTTTGAATCTGATTGAACAGGAGCAGGTGACAATCACCTGCGGCGTCCCCACGATATGGATGTCGGTGCTGTCAGAGTTGGAAAAACACAAAGGCCGCTGGAAGCTGCCCAGCTCCGTAAGAATCCTATGCGGAGGGACCGCCCCGCCTGAGTCCCTGATTCGCGCGCTCGATCCTCACGGACTGCATATTCTACAAGCCTGGGGTATGACCGAAACTTCGCCGAGCGCCACCATGGCTCCAGTGCCTGCTTCCAAACTGGACGGTACAGACGAGCAATATGCGCTTCGCTCTCGCGCAGGCTGGCCGCTGCCTTTTGTTGAGCTTCGCGTGATGACCCCAAGCGGCGAGGCGCCTCGCGATGGCCAGACCATGGGCGAGCTTGAGGTACGCGGCCCTTGGGTGGCGCGAGAGTATTACAAAGCACCTGACACCAAAGATCGCTGGAGCGCCGACGGCTGGTTTCGCACCGGAGACGTCGCCACCATGGCAGCCGATGGCAGCATCAAGATCGTGGACCGCAGCAAGGACATGATTAAGTCCGGCGGTGAATGGATCAGTTCGGTTGATTTGGAAAATATGTTAATGAGCCATCCCGCGGTGCGCGAAGCAGGGGTCGTGGGCATCGCGCATCCCAAGTGGCAAGAAAGGCCGCTGGCTGTGGTAGCGCTCAAGAATGGCTCCCAGGCCACCGCAGAAGAACTGCGCTCATTCCTCAACACCAAATTCGCCAAGTGGCAATTGCCCGATGACATTGTTTTTGTAGAAGACCTACCGCATACCTCGACCGGCAAATTGCTCAAAGCAGAATTGCGGAACCGATATGCACAGTGGCAGTGGGGACAAACTGCGGGTTGATCAACAACCGGGGTTACCGCGAATCAAACGCGACCGTAAGGCCAATTGCTGCAATTGATATCAGTACAGTGCATATGACGTGTCATCCCGAACGCAGCACCACAAAGATGCTTGATCGTGACGAAGCTGAAAGGCGCGAAGTGACGGACCCCGAGGATTTGTCAGCCGCAATAGCCGCAAGTAAGGCACTTTCACGAGGATTGAGTTCAATGCATTCCGAGTCATCTGGGTAGAATAACTCGAATCAACATTCAAGTCCGAAACGTTGCCGGGGTCCTTCACTCCGCGCCATACGATTACGTCACGATCAACTGGATCGGCTGCGCTCCGTTCAGGATGACAAGGGGTTTAAGGTATTCACAAATTTGAAATTACTGAATAATATTGGCATTCATTTCCGCAGCGGACACATGCATAATCGTTCGTTGGAAATCCTTCTTGATTCGTGTTTATTCGCGCAAATTCGTGGCCAAAGCATTTCTTCCTACTCAAACAACGCATCAAATTCCGAAAGCAATGTAACCAACCGATCAGCATCGGGATGGCCGTCAAACTCACGGACAGCTTGCGCGCCCACGCTGCTGCTTGACGGAAACTCGTTGGTGGCAATCGCCTCACGGACGCGAACCAGAAAGATGAATTGCAGCCACTGGGCAAACGTCATGGTATCCAGGGCGAATGCCTGGGTGAAATTGAGCTGCTCAGGCCGAAGAGGTTCGGTTTGCCATAAGCCAATCCTGTGCATCTCAGCTTCAATCTGATCGACATAATGACCAGCGCTCTGTTGAAGCTGTTTGGCTTTCATTTATGGTTCCCTGGGGAATAAGCCTTTCTCCTCCATGATATAGAAGAGCGGCTGAAATCCACAGATGTTCCATGCTGGCCAAAACACACTTCCACAAAAAGCGGTACAATCTCCTGTTTGCAGAATCTTCAAGTTGTCCGGCCTTCTAAGTCCCAAGCTGCTGAAGACGTGTAAATTTGAAATTTAAGATTTCAAATTTTAAATTTGTAAAAGGTGGTCTATGAAAAAGACAATCAATGTCACTGTCAACGGCGTTTCCCACCAAAGCGAAGTCGAACCCCGGCTGCTGCTGGTGCACTATTTGCGAGATGCGCTCAGTCTCACCGGCACGCACATCGGCTGTGAAACCTCTCTCTGCGGCGCTTGCACGGTGCTGGTGGACGGCCAGGCGGTAAAGTCCTGCACGCTGCTCGCGGTCCAGGCCGATGGAGCGAAGGTGACCACCATTGAAGGCTTTGCCGCTGATGGAAAGCTCCACCCGGTACAACAAGGCTTCTGGGAGCACCACGGACTGCAATGTGGCTATTGCACTCCTGGCATGATCGTGGCCGCGGCCCAGCTTCTCGAAAGAAATCCCGATCCAACAGAAGAAGAAATCCGGCACGGACTTGAGGGAAACCTCTGCCGTTGCACCGGCTATCAACATATTGTCCAGGCGGTACAATGCGCCGCCAAGAAAATGAAAACAAAAACGGCTGTTCCCGCGTAATCCCTGCTCGGAGGCTCTATGGCGGAAAAATTTGTTGGACAAAGACTCAAGCGTACTGAAGACCCTCGGCTGATCAAGGGTCTCGCCCACTATGTAGATGACATTCGACTCCCCGACACGCTGCACGCTGTTTTCGTGCGCTCGATCTATGCTCACGCGCGCATCAAAAGTGTGGACGTAAGCGCAGCATCCAAGGCTCCCGGCGTGGTGGCCGTTTACACCGGTAAGGACGTCTCGCAGAAAATCGGCCCGGTGCCTTGCGCGGCAGCTCTGCCTGATCTGAAAGTGCCGGACCACCGCGTGCTCGCCACCAACAAAGTTTATTTCGTAGGGCACCCCATTGCCGTAGTAGTCGCGCATGACAAGTACGCGGCCAAAGATGCCGCTGATCTTATCCAGGTGGACTATGAAGAGCTGCCGGTAGCTATGGACGAAGAAAAAGCCGCCCAAGGCGGTCCGGTCATTCACGAACAGTTTGGCACCAACATCGCGTACAAGCTCACCGCCGGCGAAGGCGACATTGAGGCCGCGCTGAAATCGGCGGACAAAGTCGTCAAGCAGCGCATTTTGCATCGCCGCCTGGCTCCCATCGCCATGGAAGGCCGCGGCGTTCTGGCCCGCTACTACCCTGGCGAACAGGAACTCACACTCTGGACCTCCACCCAGATTCCCCACTTGGCTCGCACTCAGATTGCCATCATGCTGGGGATGCCGGAAAACAAGCTGCGCTTGATCGCACCCGAAGTGGGCGGAGGCTTTGGCTCCAAGCTGAATGTCTATGCCGAAGAAGCGCTCATTAGCTGGATCGCGATACAAACGGGAAAGCCAGTCAAGTGGATTGAGGGCCGCCGTGAAAATATTCAGGCTACGATCCACGGGCGCGGACAGACCGGATACATCGAAATTGGCTTCAAGAAAGATGGCGCCATCACCGGCTTCCGTTACAACGTCTTTGCCGATATGGGCGCATACCACCAACTGCTTACGCCCGCGATTCCCACTCTCACTGGTCTCATGCTCTCTGGGTGCTACAAGATTCCCGCAATCCAGATGAACGTTACCGGAGTCTTTACCAACAAGATGTCCACCGACGCATATCGAGGTGCAGGACGCCCGGAGGCCACCTTCGTGATCGAGCGCGCCATGGACTTGGTAGCTGCCGAACTGGGCATGGATGTAGTGGAAGTCCGGCGCAAAAACTTCCCTGCTCCCAATGAATTCCCTTTTAAAACCGCAACGGGTCTCTTCTACGATAGCGGCAACTACGAGGGTGCTCTGAAAAAAGCGCTCGACATGGCCGGATATCCGAAACTCCGCGAGGAACAAAAGCAGGCCCGCAAAGAAGGCCGCCTACTCGGC
>DASZEU010000001.1:0-2912 GCA_035940535.1 Candidatus Angelobacter sp. | reverse complement strand
TAACCGGTAAGGATCGCAACCTTGTATCTAGGCTCGCAGAGCCTGGCAAAACAATCCTGCAAGCCGTCGATCAAATCTTGGGTAAACGTATTCTTCCCTGCCTTATCGGCCATCGTGATCTGGGCCACGCCGGGAGCGATTTCTTCCAGAGTAACTACCTCTTTGCCCAAGGAAAGACTCCTTCTGCGACATAATGCTGGATATTTCCCTGCACTTCCGGATCATGAACTAATGATGTGATCCTATCGACAGCCCGTTGCTGGGTCTCTGTGCCGATCTCCCAAAGGGTGTTCATGTATGCCTTGAGATTCTGGACGGTTTTAGGTTCCAAGCGGGAGACCCGCAGCAAGTAGCGGCGAAAAAGGTCTTGGACGTCGCCGTATTCGTCTACCAGGCCGATCTCATAAGCTCGCTTGGCGGAAATGCTCTGCGTCGTCAACGTAAGCCAGTGAGCTTTCTGGAACCCGGTCCGGCGGACGAGAAAAGGAAGAACGCACGCCGGAAGCAAGCCGAACAGGGCCTCCGATAGGCTGAAAACAGCCTTTTCGCTGGCTATGGCCAGATCGCTTGAGGCTACGAAGCCAATACCGCCAGCATTGACCTTGCCTTCAATCAGAGAAACCACCACCTTCGAAGTCTGTGAAAATAATTTCAACAACGAAAAGTATGCATCAGGGTCAAAGTGTTCCAGGCGCGCGGCGCGAATGTCCCGCGCAACTTCGTCGAAGTCCATGCCTGTGCAGAACACTTCTGGAAGTCCCTCTAGCGCCACCACCTTGACCGAGGCGTCTTGCTCCAACTCGCGCATGACTACAAGCATCTCATCGATCAAACAGCCATTGATGCTGTTGGACGCCTCAGGCCTGTAAATCTGAAGGCGAACTGCAAGCTTTTCCCGCTTTAGACGTAAAGTTTGGTATTCCATTCACTTAACACCAGTCATATTGCCGATGGAAGTTTTTGATCCTTTTCAACATCAGGTATCCCTTCCCACGAATTCGCTGGTCAATTGCAGGCAACATAGCTGCATCTACTAGAGCGTCGCGAGTTCCAAATCGGAACTCGTTGCGATGGGCGGCAAGTTTATCGTACTCATCCATGGCCAATGGGTAACGGCCTTCCAAGTGTTTTGCGATCCCCACTTTGCGCTGCTCCACGCCTGATTGGGCCGCTATGACTCCGCTATAAAACTCTGAGCAGCAGCCGGAGCCATAAGCAAAAATACCCACCCTCTGCGGGCCATTCAATCGCGCATTGTCAATGGTGCTGGCCAGCGCCAGAAAAACCGTTCCGCCCATGATATTGCCGACTCTTTGGCAATATTGCAGGCCGGGCATCACTCTTCTTGAGAAATCCTGCTCGATCTCCGCAGGCGGAGCCTGCTTGCGTTTCCTCATCATGGCCCGATGCGCTCCCTTCACCATTCCTCCAAAAGGAGTATGAAAGGCAAGATAGTCAAACGTTGCTTGGTAATCGGCGTCAGCCACGCGTTTTTCATATTCCCGATACGAATTTTCGCAGCATTGAAGATAGGAAAGCAGAGACAGATCCGGGTCGCCCGCCTCATGCTGGGAAGTAGGACGGCAGGTATCCATCACTTCGTATCCGTAATACCCGCTGGCGCCCACGTCGAGCTGGAATACTTTGGGGTTATCACTTACCAGCATGGCAACAGCCCCATCACCACTGCTTGGCTCGGCGAATGCAGCTTCGATCATCCGCTCGCCCTCAACAGTGGTAACCCGCGACATATCGGTGCAGACAATCAACGCCTTCGCCCCTGGTGAGGCTCCGCCTAAAATGAAATTCACCGCCATCTGCAAACCGGCAGTTCCTGAGTAACACGCATTCTTCAGTTCAAAGAGCCGGCAGTTTCTCCCCAGTCCAAGATAATGATGGATGTACGTGCTCATGGATTTGCTGAAGTCCAGCCCCGATTCGGTACAGGTGATTACCATCTCAATCCGACTTCGGTCGGCATCACTCAGGGCGTCCACGATCGGTTTGGCGGCGTTCACACCGAAAGAGACTGGATCTTCACAAGGCAGAGCTACCGACTTTTGCCGCATGAGCAGGTTTTCAAACCTGCTGCTATCGATGTTTCGAGCCTTCGCCAAAAGCTCCACATCCAAGACTGCCGTTCCGGCGTAAATGTTGAGCGCCTCAATTCCGACCCGCATATCTTCCAATCCTCTTTTTATTCAGAGCGCATCACAATTGCAGTGTTGATTCCGCCAAACCCAAAACTATTGCTGATGGCGCAACCGATCACGCCTTCCTCAGAGTCGGCCGATACCCAATTTATGTCCGAGGCAATGGGATGATCCAGATTGCGGGTGGGGTGAAAAAATCCATGCTGCATCTGGACGAAGGTGGCAATACACTCCACAACTCCAGCCGCACTCAGTAGATGCCCTGTCAAAGACTTGGTTGCGTTCACTCGAGCGGTGTTCAGGCCTGTTTGTCGAAGGGCCTCCAACTCGATTTCATCGCCGATAATTGACCCGCTGCCATGGGTATTGATGTAGTCAATTTGCTCCGGCCTCACGCCCGCCATCTTCATCGCGCGATTCATCACCGCTTTTTCTCCATCAAGCGAAGGATTAGGATTGCGTGTGCCGTCCATAGAGATTCCGTAGCCGGCAATGCTGCCATGGATCTTTGCTTTTCTGGCTTCTGCCTGCTGCCGTTTCTCCAGAATGATGCATCCGCATCCTTCACCATAGATGAAGCCTTCGCGATCACGGTCAAACGGACGACAGGCAGCTTCGGGACGATCATGAAAACGAATTCCGCCCATTGCGCCCAAGCTCATCAAGCCCTGCAACTCAAACTCCGATAAGTCCATCAACCCGCCGACTACTGCGACAATATCTGCCTCTCCGTGGAGGATATGACGCACACCGTGGATG